>JBDUCW010000005.1:0-75119 GCA_040003235.1 Ferruginibacter sp.
ATGGTTTTTATCCTAAAACATTTGCATTTCCCGGTGGAACGCACTGCGACGCTATTGATCAAAGCCTTGCCCGCTATTTTAAAAGTGTAAGGGCGCTTAACGGGACGTATAATTATGCTAAGAGCCTGGTCCCAACGGATAATAATTATATGTTGTATGCTTTCACCCTTGATAAAAGCAGTAAACAAAAAGATATAACAGTTGAAAAATTGCTGGAATCAGCCAAGAGTAATAACACTTGTGCTGTATTACTTACGCATAAAATCGAAGTGCCAAATACCGGTCTTTCAACTTCTCTTGAGAGACTTAAAAAAGTAATTGCAACTGCCAAGAGACTCAATCTTAAATTTTACACTGTTTCAGAAATTTCACAGAAATAATCAGGCGTTGGTTTGAACTTATTTGTGGGCAGTTTTTTTTTATTCCTGTTGTTTCATCCAGTACATTTGTGCCACAAATTTCACGAATGCTAAAAGATATACAGGTTACCGGAAATAAAGACACCCGTAGCGGTTTTGGAGACGGAATTTTAGAAGCCGGTCGCAAGAATCCCAATGTAGTTGCATTAACTGCAGATCTTGCCGGTTCATTAAAGCTCGGCGCTTTTATCAAAGAATTCCCTGAGCGCTATATTCAGTGCGGTATTCAGGAAGCCAATATGATCGGTGTTGCAGCCGGACTTACTATCGGCGGCAAAATTCCTTACACAACTACATTTGCAAATTTCAGTACCGGAAGGGTGTACGATCAGATCCGCCAGAGTGTGGCTTATAGCAACAAAAATGTAAAGATCTGCGCCAGTCATGCAGGTCTTACCCTGGGAGAAGACGGCGCTACGCATCAGATACTTGAAGATATCGGGATGATGAAAATGTTACCGGGAATGACTGTCATTGTACCCGCTGATTATAATCAGACCAAGGCAGCAACGATGGCTATTGCGAATTACAGTGGGCCTGTTTACCTCAGGTTTGGTCGCCCGGTATGGCCCATATTTACTAATGAAAGTGATTTTGTTCTTGGGAAGGCCCAGCGGTTTTCTGAAGGAACCGATGTCTCCATATTTGCCTGTGGTCATATGGTTTGGAAGGCCATCGAAGCAGGCCGGATCTTAGAAGAAAAAGGGCTTAGTGTAGAAGTGATAAATATTCATACCATCAAACCATTGGATACGGAAGCAGTAATTGCTTCGATCCAAAAAACAAAATGTGTTGTCACTGTTGAAGAACATAATATTATCGGGGGCTTGGGAGACAGCATTGCGCAGGTTGCTGCTAAACATTGCCCGGTACCGATTGAGTATATCGGTACCAATGATACCTTTGGTGAAAGCGGTAAACCATTGGACCTCTTGGTGAAATATGGACTCAGTACAGAACATATTGTTGAAGCAGCAGAAAGAGTAATGGTAAGAAAATAATCACCTGAATTAAACATCTTCATATTTAACCAATCTGAGGATTGGTTTTTTTATTTTTATCTTGCACCAACTATTATGACCCAACATCCAAATGACAATGAACTCCTGTTTCAATTCCGCGATCCTGCAACAAAGGAACGCGGTTATACAGGCATTATAAAAAAGTATCAGGAAAATTATATTGGCATATCCGCCGCATGGTAATAAATCACGAAGACACCAACGACGTATTACAGAATATGTTTATTAAGGTCTGGAATGGACTTGGCAATTTCAGAGAAGACAGCCAGTTGTATACTTGGCTTTACAGGATAGCAACGAATGAAAGCCTTACCTATATTGAGCAGCAGAAAAAAAGGTCATCCTTGTCACTCAGTGATGTGGAAACAGGTTTAAGTAATAAGATCAAAGCTGATCAGAATTTTGATGCAAATAAACTGGAATGGAAATTACAGATAGCAATACAGCAGTTGCCTGAAAAGCAACGGATTGTATTTAATCTTAGGTATTATGATGAGATGCCTTATGAAGAAATGAGCAGGGTATTGGAAACAAGTGAGGGAGCATTGAAGGCGAGTTATCATCACGCCGTAAAAAAGGTAGAGAATTTTATTGTAAATAGTTAAACTTTTAGCAAAGCATTACGTCAAAAGCCGCTGATGGAAAAAATAACAGACATACAGGATGAATTGAAGCAGATGAGTCCATTGCTGTCGGGGCTGACCCAATCAAATCTTTATACAATTCCTCAAGGATATTT
Organism: Ferruginibacter sp.; assembly: GCA_040003235.1. Lineage (GTDB taxonomy): Bacteria > Bacteroidota > Bacteroidia > Chitinophagales > Chitinophagaceae > Ferruginibacter. Next base: position 2,181 of record JBDUCW010000005.1, read on the forward strand.
TGAACAATTACCTGAGAAACTGTTGGCTGTAGCCAGAAATTCCGGCATTGTGGAAGATAGCAACCAGCAACAAAGCGATATACCCGAAGGATATTTTAATACACTGGCGGATACAATTTTAAACAGGATAAAATTACAGGAAGGCCAATCGGAGCATGAGTCTGAAGAAGCACTCTCACCATTATTGCAAAGTATCCGGAAAATAAATCCTTACCAGATTCCTGTTGGATATTTTGAAACCCTGAGCCTGGAAATCAATCCGGGTTTATCTGATACGGCTGCTGAAGAATTGAAAAAATTTTCGACGGTACTTTCCGTTATTCAGCATAAAAATGTATTTGAAGTTCCGGATGGATATTTTAATTCATTAAGTGATGTAATCATTAGTAAACTGAATATTCAGCCTGCGAAGATTGTTTCAATTGGCAGGCGTAGAAATATTTTTAAATATGCTGTTGCCGCAGCCATTACTGGAATTATAATTTTTACCGGAATTAAAATTATTCCTTCCAGGCCCGGTGGAGATATAAAGCCAACAACAGCTTCACTTACTGAGATTCAGAAATTGGGTGTTGACCTGAGCAAAGACAGTGTAAAAATGGAAGCTGAATATGCAAATATTTCTGATGCAGATATTGTAAAATATTTACAGAGCAATGGTGAGGATGTGAATGCTGCATTGGTAGCAAGTATGGGTGACGAAAAAAACTTACCTAGTTCCGAAGATTATCTTCTTGACGACAAAACACTGGATAATTTTCTAAATAATATTGAAGACAAAGACCTTAAAAATTAATACATCATGAAACGTTTTTTACTCATAATAACCATTTTGACCACCGGTTTTTTTGCGAAAGCACAGGATGCAGGAGATCCGGATAATAAGAAACAGGAAAAGCTGCAGGCGTTGTATGTTGCCTATATCACCCAGGAATTAAATCTTACTACAGATGAAGCACAAAAATTCTGGCCGGTACACGCCGATTTTGATAGAGAGGTAAAAGCAGTAAATGAACAGGATCTGGGTGTGATTGAAAGGGAGCAGCTTGTTTTAAATATCAAGAAGAAATATCAGGATAAATTTACACGAATACTTGGTTCCGGCCGTACAGATACTTTTTTTAAAAAAGACATCATTTTCAGACAAAAACTTGCAGAAAGGTTACGTAAAATGCGCCAAAATCGGCAAAATCAAGGCCGGCCCGGATTGCGCCGCGGTTAAATAATTTTAACCCCTAACCGTAAATTTACTAAGGAAGTTCCCTAAATATTTGGCTATGTTATTTTTTCTTATAACTTTGTAATTAGGTGTTTTTCATAGGTTAGCAACGGCCAGCTCTTTTTAGGGCAGGCCTTCTTTTTTTAATAAAGCTTAAAAACAAGTGGAATATTATTGGTATAAATTCAATAATAAAAATTGCCAAAATAAATTATGGTAAATAACAGGTAGGGTTATTTGAAAGAAAATACGGGCGTTTTTATATCATGATAAAAAAGAAAAATCCAGTTCTGCTCCTGGCCCAACTTCCACCATTCCTGCCTTAATTCCATTGCTTTTTTCCCGTCATAATCATATTTGGCTACGAAACGGTTTTTCATTTGCTGTAACTGTGGTGCAACATCTCCACCGAAAAAAATTAGCTGATCTGCTTCTTTTATCCAGTATACCATATGATAAGGTGAATGTGCACCCGTTACTTCATAAGTAATATGATCATTAATTGATCCTTTATCATTCAGCAAAAAAATTCTGTCTGAATTATGCAAGAGTTCCAATTCATCCGTTATGTAAGAAGGAAGCCCTTTTTCAAATGCATAATTCAATTCATTCCTGTTGATATAATATGTCGCATTTGGAAAACTCAAAAAAGATGTATTTAAAACGGTATCCTTTTTTTCAATACCACCCGCATGATCCTTATGTAAATGTGAAAGCAGTACTTTGGTTACTTCCATCGGATTGATATTGTTATTCATCAGATTCTGGTGAATCTGCATTACTCCTGCTTCGTTACAGAAACCGAGGCCTGTATCAATGATTAAAATATCCTGGTCAGTAATAATACAGAAAGGCTGAATCTCTACCAGCAGGCTACCAACCGCCCTTTGCTGCAAATTATCTTTATCAATATCAAAAGGGATAAACTGTTTTGTTTTATCAATGCTGAAAGCGCCTTCACTGAGTGGAATTATTTTCATCGCAATACCATTTGCCGGTCGGCATCTAATTTAATTAATATAAAAATAAGTACGGTAAAAGTAAGCAATGATGATCCACCATAACTGATCAATGGCAGAGTAATACCGATCACGGGAGCGAGCCCGATCGTTACACATATATTTACAGATATGTGAAAAAATATGATGCCGGCGACGCTGTATGCATATACACGGCTGAAAGTACTCCGTTGTCTTTCTGCAACAAAAACAATCCGCAACAAAAATCCAAGATAGATCAGCATTAATAAAGTGCTTCCCCAGAAACCAAAGTTCTCACCCACGGAAGTAAAAATAAAATCTGTATGTTGCTCCGGCACAAAATCACCCTGTGTCTGCGTTCCCTTTAAATAACCTTTTCCCCAGAAGCCACCCGAGCCAATAGCTATTTTTGATTGCAATACATTGTATCCCTGCTGTGCTTTCTTTTTTTCTCTTTCTTTAATTTCTGCATCAGATATAACTGCATTCTTATCTGCAAATGGATTATCCTTGCCTACCATACTGAATATTCTTTCTGCCTGGTATCCTTTCAATACATGTTTAAATGCAAAAGGAACGCCCACTGCTACAAATAAACTGGCGAAGAGCCAGCACCCGAGAATCAATACAAGAAGGCCATTGTTTCTTTTTACCTGCCGTTTTAAAAAAAATATGACGAGTGCTGCAACTGCCGAAAATGCAATCACCAACGGCACCCAGGGAATCAATAAACTGACCACCAGTAAAACTGCAAGTGCAACACCAGCGATCAAATAAGCAGGCGATAATCCTTCCCGGTACATTGGAATTAAAAAAGCAAAATATACAAGTGCCAGTCCTGTTTCGCCCTGGAGTACAGAAAATACAGCCGGCGTAAAAACGATGGCGGCGGCAACCAGTTGTGCTTTTTGTTTTTTAAAATCTGTTTCATTTTGGGAAAGATATTTCGCCAGTGCAAGGGATGCAAATATCTTACAAACTTCCACGGGTTGAAGATTCATAAAACCCAGTGGTATCCAGCTTTTAGAGCCTTTTATTTCTTTGCCCACACCAGGAACGAAGGTCGCCAGGATCAAAATAATGCCCGCTAAATAAGAAAGGTTAGCAGTTGCCGTAAAAAATTTACTGTCCGTCAGCAAAATAAAAACAGCCAGTATTACACAGGCTCCAAAATAAAACAATTGCTTGCTGTAATTTTTTTTGAAGCCCAGCAAACTTTGAATCACATTGTCAGAACTGCGGTATTCCACTGAAAAAATGCAAAGCAAACCGATGATCACGAGAATGGCGTAAAGCCAAACCATGAGCCAGTCAATTCCTTTTGATATGGATGGATTTTTATACACGAATTGTTTTTTAAAAGGCCGAATGTTTTATTGATTGAGCGAATCTTTCTGTTCAGACTTTCTTTTGTTGTCCGGTAAAATCGCTTCCGGCTTTATCATAAGCGCTGAAGAATCTTTTTTCTTTTTCCCATCGTCCTGAACTTTTATTTTATCATCATCTTTCACCAGGTCCGGTTCATCTTCTGTTTCAAGCGTATCTTTTATAACCTTCAAATAACCTTTCTGAATCAGGTAAGAAGTATCTTTTGAATGATCAAGTGAATCAATGCGGCGAAGTTCTGTAAAGATCCGTGGCGGCAATAAATTAAGATTTGATAGTTGTTCAACTCTTGCCAAACGTGCTTTATCCGTTATAGAATCTTTTAAATATTTTTCGATCATCAGTCCAACAATCGGCGCTGCATAGGTTCCACCGAAACGGCCACTGTTCTCCACCACACACATGATCGCGATCTTTGGATTTTCCCGCGGCGCAAATCCACAAAAGAAAGAGTGATTCTGTTGTTTCACTCCACGAAAATAATTTTCAACCGTTCCCGTTTTTCCGCAGATCGTGATGCCTGGTACTTTTGCTCCGGCACCTGTTCCGCCTTCCACCACTTTTTGCATGCCCTCATGTACCACATCAAAAATACTGTCGGGAATTTCTGTCGGATCAATTTTTTGCTTGTATTTCTCCAGCATACTGAACTTGTCTCCGCCTGCAATCGAATCTATTATATGCGGTATAATATACCAACCTTTGTTGGCGATATAAGCCATTTCGTTGGCAACCTGCAATGGTGTAACGTTTACCTCTCCCTGCCCGATACTAACCGAACGAAAGTTGCAATAATTCCATTTGCCATTTCCATAAACCTTATTAAAATAAGCCGGCGTGGGAATAAATCCACTTTGCTCTGTTGGTATATCTATTCCAAGTTTATGGCCAAGACCAAAAGCATTCATGTAATGATCCCAGGAAGCAAGGCTGCTGTCCACGGTGCTGTATTTCGGATTATTGATCACCCGCTGCATTACTGTCGCAAAATAAGTATTATCTGATACCCTGATCGCGTTCAACAAATCGAAAGTGCCACGGTCGAGGCATTTCATAGGATTGCCACCGCCACATCCGTAAAAAGCACCACCGCAACTCACTGTAAAATGTGTATTAATCACGCCTTCATGCAAAGCTACAAGTGCCTGCAAAGTTTTAAAAGTAGAGCCGGGAGAATAGATCGCATTTACTGCACGGTTCAATAACGGCAGACTCGGATCTTTATATAATTTGGAAAAATGTTTTCGTCTTTCGCTGCCCGTCAGGTACTGTGGTTGATAAGTAGGCGCACTGATCATTGCAAGTATACCACCTGTCTTTGGATCAACCGCCACAATGGAACCAAGTTTATTCTGCATTAATTTTTCACCGAGCGCCTGCAATTCAATGTCAATGGATGAATACATATTTGAACCGGCCACTGCTGCCGTATCATATCGGCCGTTCTCTAATTTTTCTGTCAGGCGGTTTTTGTTATCACGTTTCCAGTATTGAATTCCTCGCTGACCCATCAATACTTTTTCATAACTGCGTTCAATACCGGTCATGCCGGCATAATCACCCGGAAGATACCCTCCATCTTTGTGACGTTTTAAAAAATTGCTGTCCACTTCGGCAAGATAACCAAGCACATTTGCTGCGGCATCATAAGGATAACTGCGAACAGGTCTTTGCTGCAGAAAGAATCCCGGTTCAAATCTATACAGCGCTTCATTGATCCTTGCAATCTTTTCTTCTGAAAGCAAAGGTTCAAAAACAGATTCGCGAAGTTTAGTGTTTTTAAAAATAAGGTCTACCATTCTTTTTCTGAAAGCAGCCGTATCAATTCCCAAAATATTGCAAAGCGATAATGTATCGATTCCTTTTGCTTTTGCCGGGATCACCATCAGATCATAAATATTGGTGTTTTGCAACATCACTTTTCGTTTACGATCGAAGATTATCCCGCGGTCAGGATAGATAACTTTTCGGAAAGTGCTTTGCATACGGGCATCGTCCTGATATTTACTGGACATAATCTGTAATGAAAAAAGCCGTGCGATGATGACAAGAAACATGGCAATGAATACCAGGCTGATCACATTTTTTCTTGATTGATTGAAGACAGACACTTTACGTTGTAAATTATAAGTTGTACGTTATAAGTTGAAGCCCGATTATTAATGATCCAACAATTAAGCTGTATTGGTACGGAATTTTTGTCTCCGGGAAAATAACAACTCTGTAATTATGATCAACAATAAACTGAGTGCAGTGGAAAGAAATGTATTGGCGAGGAAATACCAGACATTGGCCAACTCCCAGGCTTCCAGTAAAAAAAGCCAGCCGTGATGGATAAGTGTAAGCACACTTACATAAATAAGATAAGGAACGAAACCGCCGATACTTTTCATGGAAGGTTCGTCGTAATTGGTTTCTGCGCCTTCATGTGGTATGAGCAGATTGATAAGGAAAGGACGGAAATACGCCATCATCACGCAGGCCGCTGCATGAAAACCATAACTATGACGGAAAGCATCCAGAGTAAATCCTGTAATGAAAGCGATCACCATTAACCAGCTCCTGTTCATATTAAAAGGAAGCCAGAGGATGAAGATGAAATAAATATAAGGAGTGACCATTTTATTTACATGCACTTTATCCAGAACAAAACTCTGTACGAGGATGAGTAAAATAAAACGGGTGATATTTTTAATTAACGGACTCATTTAGTAGTTGGGCTAACAGATGACGGTTGTTAGTTGTTAGATGTTTGTTGTTAGTAAGAAATCATGTATTGCCGACAGAGTTAATATTGTTGATAAAGTTAAACATGTTCAGACTTATTAAAAACGCCCTGTAATAACAGGCTCCTGCATTTTGATTTGCTGTCATCTGACAACTGTCAACTCCTTTCTAATTGGTTTTCTTTTTTGATTTGTCTATTAATTTATTCAGTTCATCTTTCTGCAGATTGTCGATTGTATAAACATACTGCAGGTTATAAAAATTAGCGGTCGATTTTATATGAATGATATAATTATTACTGCCTTTATCTGCCACAACATCTTTTACAGTTCCTATCAGCAGACCATAAGGAAAAGCATCAGTAAAACCGGTGGTCACAACAGTATCACCTACTTTCACTACAACGGATTGTTTGATATCGGTGATCGTTAAACGGTTTGCTTCTTTACCATCCCAGATAACCGTGCCGCCACTCTCCGGAGAATTTTTCATGCGGGCGCTGATCTTACTGTCCTTATTCAGCAGGCTCATTACTACAGCAAAGTTTTCGCTCACATCGGTGATCTTTCCTACCACACCATTATTGAGGTCCACCACACCCATATCTTTTTTCAGCTCCTGGTTACTGCCGCGGTGAAGCTGAATAAAATTATCCTGCGATACGATAGAATTGCCGATCACTTTGGCTTCGCGGTAATACCATTTCCGGTGTGTGCCTAAAGTATCAATGGGAAGAGGGTCGGTAAACATACGGTTGGCCGTATCGGGTGTTTCAAAATTACTGCTCAGTTGATTGAGCAGTCTTTCATTCTGTTTTTTGAAATCGTCATTGCTTTTTTTGAGCTGGATATAATTCTCTACTTTATTATACTGAACATTTACGCGGCCCGTAATTTCATTCCAGGTACTGCTGAACATTACATTGTGGTAACGCTGGTAATGAACCATAAAATAAATGCTTAATCCCTGCAGCAGCAGGAAAAAAAGAAAGGTTGAATAACGGCGGATGAAGAGAAAAACGTTACGCATCTGCAGCTTTCGCCTCCAGGTTGGGAGGCACAAATTTTAAAAAGAGTTCAACAGGATACCGGTGGTTTATCTCATTACAAAAGGATACCGGTCGTAATTCTTTAAAGCAATGCCGGTGCCACGCACTACACTTTTCAGCGGGTCATCAGCAACATGCACGGGTAATTTGATTTTGTTACTGATCCTTTTATCAAGTCCACGCAGCAATGCACCACCGCCTGTGAGATAAAGGCCTCTCCTGTAAATATCAGAAGCCAGTTCCGGAGGTGTTGTTTCAAGTGCTTTCAGAATCGCTTCTTCAATTTTAAAAATACTTTTATCCAGTGCTTCGGCTACTTCCTGGTAGCTTACCATTACCTGTTTTGGAATACCTGTCACCAGGTCGCGGCCATTCACCGGAATATCATCGGGAGGATTGTCGAGATCTTTCAATGCAGACCCAACCTGTATTTTAATCTGTTCGGCAGTACGTTCGCCAATGAGTAAGCTATGATAGCGGCGTAGTGCCTCCATAATATCTGCAGTAAATTCATCGCCCGCAATACGGATGCTCTGGTCGCAAACGATACCGGCGAGCGCGATCACCGTGATGCCGGTAGTACCACCACCAATATCAATGATCATATTTCCCACGGGTTCTTCCACATCAATACCAATACCCAAAGCCGCTGCCATCGGTTCATGCAGCAGATAAACTTCTTTGGCACCGGCCTGTTCAGCGCTGTCGCGGACAGCACGCTTTTCTACTTCGGTGATGCTGCTGGGAATGCAGATCATCATCCGCCAGCTTGGAGCAAATAATGGTTTTTTAGGGTAGATCATTTTGATCATTTCCCTGATCATCAGTTCGGCAGCATTGAAATCAGCGATCACGCCATCTTTCAAAGGACGGACGGTGCGGATGCTTTCGTGGGTCTTCTCATGCATCATCAATGCTTTTTTGCCCACTGCTAAAATATTCTTTGGATTGTTCCTGTCGAGTGCAACAATGGAAGGTTCGTTTACCACCACTTCATCATTATGGATGATAAGGGTGTTTGCAGTGCCAAGATCAATCGCAATTTCCTGTGTAAAAAAATTAAAAAGGCCCATGCTTTAATTGGGGGATATAAGAAAGTAATTTAATGGCGCAAAGTTGATATAAATAATTTGAATTACAACAGCAAACTTTTTATTTTTCAACAATTCAGTAAAAATATTTTCTGAAAACCTGTTGCTGAAAAATGCAGGCAGGCCAACAGTTTGAAAGGATAACGTCAAAGTAGAAGTTTTATTTGAATTCAAAACCGATATCACTCCGGAAATAAATGTCTTCAAAATAAACCTGTTCCATTGCATACAAAGATTGCTCTGCAGCTTCAGCAATTGTATCGCCAAAAGAAGTCACCGCAAAAACGCGTCCTCCATTTGTAAGCGTGTTGATGCCATGCCTTTTTGTTCCGGCATGAAAGAGGATCGACCCTTCGATTGAAAGTTCAGCAAGGCCGCTGATGGGAAGATCTTTTTGGTATTCGCCTGGATAACCACCGCTCACCGCCATGATCGCAACTGCTGTCCGCTGGTCGGTTTCAACCGTTATATTGCTGAGATTTTTTTGGGCTGCAGCCTGTAGCAGCAGCACCAGGTCGTTTTTGATTCTCGGTATTACCACTTCAGTTTCCGGATCGCCCATGCGGCAATTATACTCAATTACACAAGGCTCCGAATTGTGATTCATTAACCCGATAAATATAAAACCGCAATAATCAAGTTTGTCTTTTTGAAGACCGGCAATGGTAGGTTCAATAACTTTAGTCCTGACTTTCTCCAGAAACTCTTCACCGGCAAATGGAACAGGACTTACAGCGCCCATGCCACCTGTATTCAGTCCGGTATCACCATCACCGATACGTTTATAATCTTTTGCTTCCGGAAGCATTACATAATCTTTTCCGTCGGTCAATACAAAAACGCTGAGTTCGATACCCTGGAGATATTCTTCAATAACAACTTTGTGACCGGCAGTGCCGAACTTGTTTCTTTGTACCATCAGTTCAAATTCAGCCAACGCCTCTACATGATTGCTGCAGATGAGTACACCTTTCCCCGCAGCCAGGCCATCAGCTTTTAAAACTATCGGCAAGGAATGGCCGTTGATATATTCAATTCCTTCTTTATAAGTCGTGTTATCAAATTCACGGTAAGCTGCAGTAGGAATATTATGACGGTGCATAAAATCTTTTGCGAATGCCTTGCTGCCTTCCAGCTGGGCGGCTTTTTGAGACGGTCCGATTACGAGGATATGCGCAGTGGAAGGATTGTTTTTAAAAAAATCGTAAATGCCTTTTACCAATGGCTCTTCAGGCCCCACCACGATCATGTCTATTTTTTTTTTCAGGCAGAACTGTGCCTGTTCTTCAAAAGCAGTAACGGCTATATCTATATTTTCCGCACATAATTCAGTACCTGCATTACCGGGTGCAACAAATAAGAGATCACAGAGCGGGCTTTGTTTCAGTTTCCAGGCCAGCGTATGTTCTCTCCCCCCGGAGCCGATCAAAAGAATGTTCATGCAGAAAATGTTTTAGTGGGTGGTAATTAAAGTGTTGCGAATTTAATGCGCATTCAAATCAAAGCAATAAGAAATTTACCAACGGCATGTTGATTTTAAAAAGGAATTTGATAAACGGGATTTAAATTTCTTCCTGCAACAAATAAATTCAGTATTTTGAGGTTTGATACATAAATTTTTTCAAGCATTAAAACCAAGCTATATGAATGAACCGGTAAAACTAGGCAAACATCCGCGGGCACTTTATGTTTTGTTCTTTACAGAAATGTGGGAACGGTTCGCTTATTACCTGATGGTGGGTATTTTGTTCCTGTATCTTACCAATGATACCACAGGTGGAAAAGGAATGTCTAACGCAAAAGGTGCCGATATCGTGGGCTCATTCATAGCACTGGTTTACCTTACTCCGTTTATTGGCGGACTTATAGCAGATCGTTATCTCGGATATCTTAAATCAATTTTTTTTGGTGGAACACTGATGGCCATCGGGTATCTTACCCTCGCCTTGCCTGGTGATACTGCTCTGTTTTCCGGGCTTGCCTGTATTATAATAGGTAATGGTTTCTTTAAACCGAATATTTCAACTTTACTGGGGGTTGTATATAACAGGGAAGACCTCAGGCCATTAAAGGACAACGCGTATAATATTTTTTACATGGGGATCAATATCGGCGCACTTGTCTGCAATTTCGCCGCCGCGATACTCAGAAACAAATACGGATGGGGATATGCTTTTGGTGCAGCGGGTATAGGATTGATCATCGGATTGATCTGGTTATTTTTTAATTTAAAGCAGGTAAAACAATACGATGTTAAGAAACCGATGCAACCGGGAGATATGCCGATCTCTAAAATATTCGGAAGCGTATTTCTGCCAATGATCATTGCCGGAATAATCGGATGGTTCATTCCCGGTAATATTATGGGATCGGATTCCAACGATGCTTTTGTATTTGCCTGTGTTCCCATTATTATTTTTTATGTCAATCTCTGGCGTAAAGGATCACCGGAAGATAAAAAAGGAATCGGAGCATTGTTATTTGTTTTTACAATATCAATAATTTTCTGGACGATCTATAATCAGAATTCCACTGGTCTTACACTCTGGGCAGAAAAACATACCAACCGCGAAGCTTCAGCTACAACAGCCAAGGTGGCTGATAAGCTATACCTGCTTCAAAACGTTACAACAACTCCCCGTCTTATCGGAAAAGTGGATGAAAATTTTGTAGATGTAACCGATGCTTCCAAAATAGTGAAGTATGATACTACTTATACTTTTAATGAAAAGAAAAAGAAAAATGATACTGCGGTTTATGCAACAACCGAAAAAGGAAATATGATTGATACGGGAAGTAAAATTGTACAGATAATGGGGCCTGATCCGTATTTCAATAATGTGCCCAAAGATCAATGGCCGGCTGCCGGGGAGAGCAAACTCGCCAATACAGAATTGTATCAGTCTATTAATCCTGCATTTATTGTTATACTTACTCCTTTGCTGATTGCATTTTTTGCGATGATGATGAGGCGCAACAAGCCAATTTCAACAGCCAGTAAATTTGCGTGGGCATTGGTCATTTCAGGATTAAGTGCTTTGGTAATGGTTTTTGCCGTGATGTCAGTGCCGAGTATTTACACGCATAAGGCGTCTTCATTATGGTTATTTCTTACTTATGGAATTTTTACGATCAGTGAAGTCTGCTTGAGTCCTATCGGACTTTCTTTTGTTTCAAAACTGGCACCGCCGCGCCTCACAGCATTAATGATGGGCGGATGGTTTCTTTCAACATCGCTGGGTGGAAAGGTTGCAGGTGTAATGGCTAGTTTCTGGGATAGAATTCCTGATAAAAGAATATTTTTTGGAGTGATCACAGCTGCTGCAATTATTGGGGGTCTGCTGATTTTTATGAAAGTAAAATCACTGAATAAAATCGTTAGGGATAAGACCGGATCCGAATAATTTTTTAATAACTTTTTTAGAAGGAGTTGAATTGAAATAATTCAGCTCCTTTTTATTTGCAATCACAAATTTCTTTATCTTACCAAAACAAAAACTTTACTGCCATGGCATTGTTTCAACCCTTCGTTCCGCCGCAAACAATTATGAAAGAACTGACCGTTAAGTCGGTGCTGCTGGGCGCTTTGTTCGGGGTAATTTTCGGCGCGGCCAACGTTTACCTGGCATTGAAAGCAGGGCTTACTGTTTCTGCATCCATACCTATTGCAGTAATTGCTATTACATTGGGCAGAAGATTTTTCAAGACCACCATTCTTGAAAACAATATCATTCAGACAACCGGAAGCGCCGGTGAAAGTATTGCATCAGGTGTGGCATTTACATTACCTGCATTTTTATTTCTTTCATCACCCAGCAGTGCTGAATATTTTAATTACCTCACCATATTAATATTGGCAATCGTTGGAGGAATGCTCGGCACATTAATGATGGTGCCTTTAAGAAAAGCACTCATCGTAAATGAACATGATACATTGCCTTATCCCGAAGGAACTGCCTGTGCAGATGTTTTAAAAGCCGGAGAAAAAGGTGGTGATATTGCAAAGACTGCATTCTGGGGTTTGGGTGTTGCCTTTGCTTATGCAATTCTGCAAAAGATATTCGCCATTATTGACGAAGCACCTTATTATATTACGAAGCAAACCAATAAATTTTTTCCTTCTGCAAAGATCAGTGGAGAGATAACACCTGAATATCTTGGTGTTGGTTATATTATTGGACCACGCATCGGCGGCATTTTAGTGGCTGGTGGTATTTTGAGCTGGCTCGTTTTTATTCCTTTACTGTCTTTTATTGTATCACCTGATACCATTGCACACCAATTGGTAAAGCTCGGGTACCTTGCTGATATTACTAAAGATGGCGGCAAGGGCGGCTGGAATGCAGCAGCACATTCTTTCACCGATTATTCTGCAGCAATTTATTATGCATTCATACGACAGATAGGAGCAGGGGCAGTTGCTGCCGGAGGAATTATTACGTTGCTCAAAACTTTTCCGACAATTATTAAATCTGTCAAAGGCAGTATTCACTCAATAAAAAATAATTCAAACGAAGCTGAAGGCGGTGTATTAAGAACAGAAAAAGATCTCAGTCTTAAAATCGTTGGTATCGGAATTCTTGCATTGGTGTTATTGATCTCAGTACTTCCACAGGTTCCCGGTGATAGTATTCTTCAGAAATTTTTAATTGGGATATTGGTGATTGTATTCGGAGCACTCTTCGTAACAGTTTCTTCAAGAATTGTAGGATTGATCGGATCGTCAAATAATCCAATCAGTGGTATGACGATTGCCACGGTGATGGGAACAAGTTTGATATTTCTTGCAGTCGGCTGGTCAGGAAAAGTATATGAACCATTGGTGTTGGTTGTTGGTGGAATGATCTGTATCGCTGCTGCAAACGCCGGAGCAACATCACAGGATTTGAAAACAGGTTATTTAATTGGGGCAACTCCACGCAATCAGCAGATCGGTTTATTTGTAGGCGCAATTGTATCATCAATCGTAATTGGTATTACGATTAAATATCTTGACAATCCAACAAAAGAAATGATCTCTCAGGGAATTTATCATGGTATTGGTACTGAAAAATTTCCTGCTCCGCAAGCCACACTCATGGCCACTTTGATCAAAGGAATTCAATCTTTCAATCTTGATTGGCAATATGTTTTTACCGGTGTTTTTCTTGCGATCACAATGGAACTTTGTGGTGTAAAATCTTTGAGTTTTGCAGTAGGGGTTTATCTTCCCTTGTCAACAACATTACCTATCGCTATTGGCGGTGCCATTAAAGGTTTGGTTGATTGGAAAAAGAAGAAAGAAAATATTGCTGAAACGCCTGAAGAAGAGGAGCTGGGGAAAGGAAGTCTTTTTGCAACAGGTCTTGTTGCCGGTGGTGCAGTTGCGGGAGTTATTATCGCATTTGTTGCCGGTAGTTCAGGCGGAAGTAACTTTCTTGAAAGAGTAAGTCAGCAGGCGCATTTGAAAGAATGGTTCGGTGATGGAGGATTTAAAATTTTAGGTGTTGCATTTTTTGCATTGATGGGATGGATGTTATACCGCATTGCACGAAAGAAATAGTTGTTAGATGACAGTTGTTAGATGACAGTAGGACAAATACATGCTGCCGTTGGAATTTTATGGGTTGAAGTGACGGGCGGTTATATAAATGGAATATAAAGTGAGTAACTGACACTTTAAATTATAAAAAACCTTGAACGTTTTAAACGTCTTAAACATCTTAAACCTCCTTTAAATGAAAAAGATATTTTTTTTAATACTCATAACCTGTAGCGTACAACTGCTTTCTGCCCAGCGTACACAAAAGCCTCCCATTCATGGAAAGAACTGGATGGCGGTTACTGGAAAACCATTAGCTGCAACTGCCGGAGCTATAATTTTTCAAAAGGGCGGTAATGCGGTTGATGCTGCCTGCGCTATGCTGGGCGCCTGTTGTACCATGTGGGATGTGTTGAGCTGGGGTGGCGAAACACAGGCACTTATCTATAATCCCAAAACAAAAAAAGTAATTGCCATCAATGCAATGGGTGTGGCCCCAACGGGAGCAACTGTTGAGTTTTTTAAAAGCAAAGGATATAATTTTCCACCGGAATATGGTCCGCTTGCTGCAACAACACCCGGTACTGTTGGCGGACTTTGTTATATGCTCAGCGAATATGGAACGATGAGTTTAAAAGAAGTGCTTGCCCCCGCAATGCAGATGGCTGCAGGTTATGCGATTGATGCGGAAACTGCCAATCAAATGGAACGGGGCAAAAAGATGATCAAGGAATGGCCTTACTCAGCAGCCGTTTTTTTTCCGCATGCCGGAGAAAAACGTGAAGCTCCGGAAGCCGGAGAAATTTTTGTACAAAAAGATCTGCTGGCAACTTTAACTAAAATGGTAGAGGCTGAACAGGACGCACTGAAAAAAAAGAAATCACGCAAAGAGGCTATTATGGCGGCGTATGATCGTTTTTATAAAGGTGATATTGCGCAGGAATTTGTCCGCGGTGCAAGAGAGCAGGGCGGCCTGGTCACTATGGAAGATCTAGCCAGATGGAAACCGGTAATCGAAGAACCTTTGCATACCAACTATAAAGGCATCGAAGTTTATAAACTGCAGCAATGGACACAGGGACCAATGTTATTACAATCATTGAACATCCTCGAAAATTTTGATCTGAAAGCGATGAAGTATAACAGTCCTGAATACATTCATACGATCTATCAAACGATGAACTTAACTTTTGCTGATCGTGATTTTTATTATGGCGATCCATATTTTCCTCCGGAAGAACCGATGAAAGGTTTATTGAGTAAAGAATATGCAAAGGAAAGAGCAAAGCTTATTTTGCCGGGAAAGAACAATGCAAATGCGGCGCCTGGTGATCCTTATCCTTATGAAGGGAAAATAAATCCCTATGCAGATCTTTTAAAACAAAGAATGTTGCTGGCAGATACTTCATTAAAAAGTGGAACTGCTACTCCGAAACAGGATATGAATTTTATTCCTGGAAATAATACAAATGATCTCGCTGTAAATGATGCTGCTTACATGGATCGTTTATGGCGCGGCACCACTTCTGTTGAAGCTGCTGATACTTCTGGTTGGGTAGTATCCATTACACCCAGCGGAGGATGGCTCCCTGCCTGCATTGCAGGGCATACCGGCGTTGGCATGAGTCAACGTATGCAGAGTTTTGTATTGGATAAAACAATTGATCCGTTCAATGTGGTGGAACCGGGAAAACATCCCCGGGTTACACTAACGCCTACGCTCGCCCTGAAAGATGGCAAACCATTTTTAGCATTCGGCGTACAGGGCGGTGATACACAGGACCAGAATTTATTACAGTTCTTTTTAAATATGGTGGAATTTGGTATGACCGTTCAGCAGGCAACAGAAGCGGCGAATATCAACAGTAATCAGTTATGGTTATCATTGGGCGGAACGAAAACAGAAGACCGCAAACCAAGACCAGGTAATCTTTTATTGGGCAACAGTACACCCGAAGCAACAAGAACTGCATTAAAACAAATGGGTTATACATTAAGTTTTGGCGACAGGACCAGCGGTCCGATCAATGCAATTTTTATTGACTGGAAACATGGCAGTTTCTGGGGCGGCAGTTCTAATAATGGAGAAGATTATGGGATTGGATGGTGATGGATAATTGACGATAACGGCTGACAGAAATACAGCAGGAACTGTTGTATTGATATATGGTCAAATTTTTTTCGGCTATCAATAAATCTAACACTTCTCAACCCTTATTAATTCAACGATATTCGTAAGCAAAAACTTTGGCATAATTCTTCAGCCATTATCTCCAAAAGAAAAATATGGATACCGATCAGCATCAAAATCCGGAAATGGAGAAAGTGGTAGAACGTAATGTTAATGCGCTTTTGGACAGGAAAAAAGAAGAAATCCGGAAACGCAATTTTCAGGAAAAATTAGTAGACTCGGTTACGTTATTTGCCAGCAGTATGGCTTCGGTGTATATTCACTTTTTGTTTTTCGGGATATGGATTATTTCTAATCTCGGCTGGCTGTACTTAAAACCTTTTGATCCTAATTTTATTATCCTTGCAACATTCGCAGCGGTAGAAGCTATTTTTCTTACCAGCTTTGTATTGATCGGTCAAAGACGCATGAATACACAGGCTGATAAATGGGCAGAACTTGATTTACAGATTAGTCTTTTAACCGAGCATGAAGTTACCCGCATTATGAATCTTGTTACTGCCATCGCAAAAAAGATGGATATCAAAGAAGCGCACGACAAAGAAATTGAAGAACTCTCCAAAGATATCCATCCCGAAACTGTATTGGATACTATTGAAAAAGTCACCCAATAAAAAATTTATAATTAATAATTGTATTCTATCATCACTCCTTTTATCGCCATATCACTGTTGCCTGGCCAGCTGGTGTTTGCACTAATAAAATAACCTCCTTTTGTGTTGTCAATAATATAAGGGCTATATAAATTAATAACTTCGGATCTGTAACCTGCCACCGCTCCTGATGAATAGGCACTTATTGGGAAACTGAATCCAGAGAAAAATCCTTCATACCCAAACGAAAAAGTAAAATCCTGAGCTGTATTATCATAATACGCAAAAGTGATTTTGGTCACTTTTGCACCGTTTGGAAGATGGATTGGTGCTGTTACTCCATAGCTCACTGCCGAGCTGTAGTAGATTCCACCGCCGCCCAGACCTTTAATGGTATTATAAACGGACGATTCTGCTGAAAAGTCCGAACTGCTTAATGAATATACTTCGTTGTGTATAGGAACTGCAGGAGCCTGCCAGGTCGCATAGCCGAAACCGTCACTGGTCAATACGTTTCCTGCAGCAGCACCGTTTCCCCTGATGCGCAAAGTGCCGTTCACATCAAGCTGCGCCGTGGGTGAAGTTGTATTAACTCCAACATAACCACTTGAATTTGCAATCGTGAACTTTGACGACCCATTGTTGGTAGCGAAGTTGAGGTCGGTTGCGCTCCACGTTTGCAGGTATGCTGAAACAATTGAAGTATAGAAACCAATTTCAGTATTTCCTGATTTTTGTGCAACGCCTTTATTACTGCCGTCAGATATTATAGTAAGCGGGTAGGTTGGTGTTGTAGTTCCGATGCCCACATTTTGTGCATGAGCTATATAATATCCTCCAATCAATAATAAGAAAAAGATAATTCTTTTCATGGTTTAGACATTTAAATTTTGATGTTTATTATTTGGCCTCAAAAATAATAGCATGCTGCATAACTTCATCGACTGATTTAGAATTCGGTCATCTGTATGAATATCAGCAAGCGTTAACCGTAAAATTTTTTGCAAATTCATTTTGATTTCGGCTGAACTACAATTTTTAAAAAATGGGTTAGAAAAATTCAAAGGCAAAAAATTCAATTCACACAGCCTTCAACTGTTTGTTTTTTAAAAGAAGGTTTTTGTGTATTGCAAAAGCAAAGTGTAGATGATATGATGAGCAGGATTGAGAAAAAACAACGGCGCAGTAAATAACACTTTCACATTTCAGTAAAAGGTAAACGCCCAATTTAGTAAGCTTAACAATTTCACGTTCAACAAAACAATTTAATTATTCCGCAGGTTTTCCATCCACCATTATATTCTTCGAGTTTTTTAATTTGTATAAAGGCTTTGCAGTTTGCAGTTTTATTGACCTGATATCAATATCTGTTGCGTCAGTTGATTCAAAACCATGATCCGCTGTAATGTCAATATTCTGAAAATAAATTTTACTCACGGGCATTTCGGGTAGTCCAACAATTGAGATAGCCGTTTCCGCACCTTTGCAAACAATATTGCTGAGATGAAAGTCCTGGAACATGGGAATTTTATCGGAAGCAGTTGTTTTAACATCAACAGCATTTTTTCCTGCGGGCACGTCTTCATAATAACTGCTGAAGAGGATCGCTTCATTTTTAATGCTGCTCATGCTGATATTATTGATATAGATATCTTTTACCAATCCACCTCTTCCAGGATTACTTTTTACACGAATGCCGATATCAGTGCCTACAAAATTGCAGTCTGCAACATAGATATTGCGCATGCCGCCATCAGTGTTACTGCCGATCACAAAACCACCATGTGCACGCAGCACTGTGCATCCAGCAATTAAAATATTTTCCAGTTCAAAATTGTCAATACCTTTACTGCCGCTGCTTTTCATGCAAATACCATCATCGCCCGCATTGACATTGCAATTAAAGATCACAACATTTTTACAGGCACTGATATCCAGTGCATCACCGTTCTGTGCCCACCAGTCGTTGTAAAAAAAAGCGCTGTTCAATGTAAGATGATTGCAATGATTGGGATAAAAAATAAACTTGGGTGAATTGCGGATGGTCACGCCTTCAATTAATATAGTATCGCAATGAATCAGATAAACCATATAAGGCCTGAGAAAATCCCTGGCAGGTAAATAATCATTTACATCAGCCGTTTTATTTTTTAATTGCTGAAGATATATTTCACCATTCATAGCTTCTTTTGTAGGCCACCATATTTTTCCATCAGCACTTAATACACCACCCGAAGCAATCAGTGCATTCCATTGCGCCGGTGTTTGTTTTTGTTTTTTTACCGGCCGCCAACTTTCGCCTGCACCATCAATAACTCCTTCTCCGGTGATGGCAATATTGCTTGCATTATAGGCATAGATAGGAGAGGCTGGTGCTACACCGTTAGTACTGCCGCCAACTTTTATCATTGGGTATTGGCTATGATCTTTTGTAAACAGGATCATTGCATCTTTTTCGAGATGAAGATTTACATTGCTTTTTAATTCAATAGGGCCGGTCAGCCAGTTGCCTGCAGGCACGACTACTTTTCCGCCACCCGCTTTATTACATACATCTATTGCTTTTGCAAATGCTGCCGTATTCAGTGTTTTTCCGTCATTTACTGCAGCATAATCAGTAATAGAAAAAGTTTTGTCTGCAAATTTTGGTTGGGCAACGGAAGGCATCGGAAAGGGCGCCATTTTGGTATAATAGGCAATATCTTTTTTGATCTGCGCAAAACCTGTTGCAATTAAAATTGCAAACAAAATGGATAAAAATATTTTTTTCATATTTAAATTAAATAACGTTTTGCAATTTACGATTTAATGCGTTGTGCTGATGACTAAGAATGGTTTATAATATCAATGTGAACTGCATTTTAACATAGCAATTAATGTTCTTCTTCTTTAGGAAGTTTTAAATTCAATTTCAATTCATCAATATCCATTTCCCTTTCCACTTCTTTGATCGCGGTGTCACTGAATTCTCCTTCTTTGTGAAGTTTGATGAGCAACTCCCGTTGAAAATTAAGTAATTCAATCTGTGCATCCAGCATCAGGTTCTTGGGTGTTTCCGGAATATCAGTATCTGTACGCTTTGCTTTTTTATAAATGTTTATTTCCTTGGTTAATTCTTTGGTCTGCAGCTCATATTTATTTTTTATGGACTGAATGTTTTTATTATCCAGTGCAGCCTGTAATTCATTATCAATATAATGCAGGGTGCTGTTGGCAAGATATAATTTTAATTCCTTTGCCTCACTGTCCGCATAGCTCTGCGGCTTGATACCCAGCCAGCGTATGAGCAGGGGAAGTGTTAATCCCTGCACAACCAGTGTCACGAAAATCACAACAAATGCCAGGAAGATAATGGAGTTTCTTTTTGGAAATGCTGTTCCATCCCGCAGCAGCAAAGGAAGTGCAAGAGCAGTAGCAAGCGAAATCACTCCTCTTGTTCCTGTCCATGCAACGATCAATACATTTTTCCAGGTATCAGGATGATGAGAATTTTCAGCGCCCCCCTTTTTTTTCTTAAAGAAAGATTGCCAATAAGCTCCGGCAAATACCCAGATGATGCGTACGATGATTGTTATAAGACTGATCACTAATCCTTCACCAAGAATTTGCCAGAATGGATAACCCTGCATTCCTTTCAAAACAAAAGGCAACTGCAATCCAATCAGTATAAACACAAATCCATTGAGTAAAAAAATCAGAGTATCCCATACAACCCTTGTCCGTATCCGTGTTTGATAAGTGAATATTTCCGGTGCCCGCCAGGACATGACCAGTCCCGCACTTACAACAGATAATACACCCGACATTTGCAGATGTTCTGCAACCAGGTACGCTACATAAGGAGCCAGCAAGGTGAGGCTGGTTTCTACAAGGGCATTGTCTAAAATTTTTTTATGTGCCAGCATAAATAAATAACCGATCGCTACGCCAATCGCGATACCGGCACCTGACACGATTAAAAATTGCAGGGATGCTTTCCATAAAATAAAAGTACCGGTACTAACGGCAACTACTGCATACCGATAGGCTATCAATGCAGAAGCATCATTCAATAAACTTTCACCTTCCAGAATAGTGATTACCTGCTTGTTCAAGCCGAGTCCTTTGGTAATGCCGGTTGCAGCAACAGCATCCGGCGGAGAAATAATAGCGCCCAATAAAAAAGACAATGGCCATGAAAAGCCCGGTATCAGAAAATGTGCAGTCACCGCTACTGCAACAGTTGTAAAAAAAACCAGGGTTATTGCAAGAGCAGAAATGGGCCGTATCAAAGTTCTGAATTCATGCCAGGAAGTTTTGGAAGCAGCGTCATAAAGTAAGGGAGGTAAAAAAATAATAAAAACAATTTCAGGATCGAGAGCAAGATCGGGCAATGCAGGAATGACTCCGATGATCAAGCCGGCAACTACCAGCAAAACAGGGTAGGGAAGTTTGGTTTTATTCAGCAGCGCGGTAAGGCTGATGAGAATGGCCATGATAAAAACTACGATCTTGAAATTTTCCATATTTCTCTAAGCCGGCATACCGGATAATGCTGTACCAACTTTTGATTTACTTAAATATAGGCTTTTCATGTTGAATACTAACAGCGAAGATGCGGCATAAAAAAAGAGAACCGGAGTTCTCTTTACATAAAACTATTGATCGGATCAGGTGGTGCTTATTTTTTTTGTGGTGACTTTTATCACGCCGTTTTTCCCTTTATCTCCATATTCTTTTTCAGCTTTTGCACCGCTCAATATGTCGATTGATTGTATTGATTCCGGTTTTAATTTATCTTTTTCTCCCGCGGTTGCTTCTTTGCCATCAATAATGTACAGGGCATTGGCAGTAAGTCCGCCAAGTGGTTTCCCTGTTACAGTGATCGGCACCGAAGGTGAACTGGCTGTTGCTTTTGAAGAAGATGTCGGGTACCCCATAACTGTTACTTCGTCAACAGATGATTTTACATTTGTTACAGCTGATACTTTTACTCCGGTTAAATTTGTAGCAGCAGCAATTGGATGCCCTGCTACTGTTACTTCGCGGACTGCAGGACTTGCACTTTTCACAGCAGCAATTTTTACTCCGGTAACTGTTACAGCCGGGGCTGTTGCTATTTCCACTATCTCCCCAGGCGCAACATTTTCAGTAATTGTATTGGCAATTTTTGGAGTACTGTGTACTTCAACGATAGCCGGACGAACTGCTGTACCGCTATTTTTTTTGGTGGTGATCTTGATCACACCATTTTGCGCAAGCTCACCATAGATCGCTATTGCTTCTTTATCTTTCAATACATCTATTCTTTCAATATCATTGGGATTGATGGAAGAAAGCACCGTGAACGGCATTTTCCTTTCATCAACAATGATTAAGGGTTGCGGATGAGTTGGAACATCGGCTGTGCCATTTTCTTCCGGTTGTGGAGGAGCCAATGGAGCGGCCGGTGGTGGTGGCGGTAAAGGAAGCTCTCCGTATTTTTTTTCAAACGCAGCTTTCTGCATTTTGCTTTTCAAATCAAATTTTTCAACCTTTCCGTTTTTTTGTTTTACAGTGACAACAGAATTATTAACATCAACACTTTCTACATTAGCGGGTAATTCTTTGGGTGCAGCCGGTGGTGGTGGCGGCGGCGGCGGGGGAGGAGTTGGTGGTGGTGGCGGAGGAGGAACAGTGTCTGTAACATTCACCTGTGCAGAATACAGATTGTTTTTAAAACCAACCTGTTTTTCCCGGAAGGCCAAAAGAAGTGCTGCCGCCAGCGGCAGCACAAACAGAAATTTGGCAAGGTGCAACTTTGCACTCTTTAATTTGTTCATCATGACTATACGTTTTTTTAGTGAAGAAAAATTGAACTTCTGTGCTATACTGAATTGAGAAACTCCGATTACTTTTAATAAAAGATATTGATATTGTTTTTTGTCAATGCCGTTTTCAAGTACATTATTATCAGCAATGAATTCGAGGTTCTGCCGGATGGCATGCCGTATCATCCAGGCAAAGGGATTGTACCAGTTAAGGATGCAGAGTATTTCTGCAAACAGAATATCGATGGTGTGTTTTTGTTTCACATGAACAAATTCATGCCGGATCACTTCTTTAAATCCTTCTTCTTTCTGCAGATCATAATTCAGAAAAATGGAATTACCGATGGAGAAAGGAATGATATTCTTTTTTACGCGGTAGATCTTAATCCCTTCTTCATTAATGAGGATCGCTTTTCTTTTGATCTGCAAAAAGGAAATATATTGTACCAACAGCCTTACCGATAATATAATGGCACCGGCCGACAAAATAAGGGGAAGTGCCTGCAGAATTAATCCGTATACTGAATGGGTTTGATCATACGATCCTTTAATAGCCTGCAATTGCGAAAAATCTACACTGGGCAACAATTTTAAAACGCTGGTATCTTCTTTAGGTGCATTAAATAATGAAGCCACATTGATAAAGGGAATGTAAAAACAAAGCAGGCTGTTAAATAATAAGTACCACCTGTTCCAGTTATAAAAAGTAAGGCGGCGCAATACTGTTATGTAGAATAAATAGACAACTGCCAGGCTGATGGAAAGTTTTAATAGATATTCAAAAATAAATTGCATAAATATTTTTTTCGGGTGAAAATTATTTTTCTCCTTCTATTAAAGCAATGATCTCTTTTAATTCTTTTGGCGATAATTTTTTTTGGGCCACAAAAAAATTCACCAGTTCTTTGTAAGAGTTATCAAAATAATCCTTTACAAAACCATTCATGAATTTTTTCTTGTAATCTGCTTCGGACACAACCGGACTATATAGATATGCATTCCCGACCAAACGGCTTTCCAGGAAATTTTTCTTCTCCAGGTTTTTAATAGTAGAGGCAAGAGTTGTATAAGGCGGTAATGGTTCTTCCATTTTGTCGAGAAACATTTTTACGTTGCCTTCGCCGGTCTGCCATACTGCCTGCATGGCCTGCTCTTCCTGGAGTGTAAGTTTTTCTATCATATCTACGAAGTTTTCGTAAATATACGAATGTTTCGTAAATGAACAAATTTTTTTTTGCCACGGATAGCACGGAACTTAAATACGAATACATTAGCCACTAATAAGATCGATAAGCACGAATGAATACAAAAGAGGTAGCAGTTGTCAGATGACAGTTAACAGATATTTGATACAAAAATTATGATTCAATGATAGACGCGATGAGCCTTCCCACTGTACTTGAATAAATGATGGAACACGTAAGCCTAAAAAATTATTTTCACTTATAACGTATTACTTAAAACGTGCAACGTTATTTCATTTTCATCACGTTGATCACTTTCTGCAGTGATCCATTCTGCAGTCTGATAAAATAAACGCCGTTCGGAAGCTGGTCATTGTAGATATCGATATTATAAGTGCCGGCTGCATAATCTTTATTCGTCAGTACTTTGATGACCTGTCCCAATGCATCCATCTGTTGTATCATCGTATTGCCGCCATTGGTAGAAAACTGAAGTGTGGCACTTAAAGAATATGGATTCGGCGACATTTTTAAAATGAGTTTGTCAGCATTGGTATTGGTATGATCGATGTCTTCCGGCAAACCGCAGGGGCCGCCCTGTATCAATGGCAGCGCCTGGTAATTGTGTAAAAGAATTGAATCGAGCGCCGGTTGCTTTACACAGAACCATTGCTGCAATACCGAAGCATAAATACTTCTGAAATCATATTGAAACGGAATATTATTTACCACCTGGATGTCGGCAGGGATATCCGGACTGTTTCCAAGAATTCCTTTCTTTACATGTTTGCCGAACATGATCACCGGTGCAGCAGCACCATGATCTGTTCCCATACTGGCATTGGATTTTATGCGACGGCCAAATTCAGAAAAGGTCATTCCGAGAACACGGTCATCCAGCTGCATCAGCTCAAGATCCTGCTGAAAAGAACTGACTGCTGTTGAAATATTTTTCATCAGGTTTGCATGAAAACCTGTTGTGGTGTCACTTGCATTTACCTGGCGTTTGTGTGTATCAAACCCACCTAACGTTACGGTGTACACCCTTGTTTTTAATCCGCCCTTGATCAATCTTGCCACAATTTTTAATTGATCTGCCAGCGAATTTTCTGTTGGATAAGATGCCAGTGTTGTTGCATTGCGATAAGCTGTTCTGATGATATCAGAATATATTTTTGTTTTTTCAGAGATCACGCGGAGATACTTCAATTCCTTATTGGCAGGAACAGAAGAGAGCGGATAATCTTCAAATGGATTTTCGAATGTGTAAACTTTTTCAGGATTGGTAATAGAGAGGCCCATTGAATAAATACTTCCCTGCAGATCAAGCGTGGGAACATTACTGATCTGTATCGCCAAAGGATCGGGCATACTTCCGTTTGGAAATGCATCAGGATATCCGGGAAATTCATTTTCAAGATAACGGCCCATCCAGCCCGTCTTTACACGGTTTGCGCGAATGGTTGCAGTGTCTCCGCTCATCCAGATATCCCTCGCCTGAAAATGAGAAAAGTTCGGGTTGTCGTAACCGGCAGACTGAATCACATTCATCTTGCCATTGTTGAACATATTCTGCATTGCCGTCATTGCAGGATGCAATCCCGATTTATCGGTGCCATTTAAACGCAGCACTTTGCTTTGCGGGATGGCAACATTGGTACGGGCATTATAATAATTGCCATATACATCCAGCGGTACTACCATGTTTAATCCATCATTGCCTCCCTGCAATTGAATCAGCACCAGCACGTGATCGGTATCGGTTGCTTCTTCCAGCAGTTTTGCAAGCTGACTGTTAGTAGCACTGAAAGCAGTAAATGAAAACCCATTGAGCATGGCAGGTAAAGCAACAGCGGTTGGTATTGTATTGGTTAAAAATTTTCTTCTGTTCATGATATTGGTTTTAGAGGAACAAATAAAATCAGCACAAATGAAACTCCGGTAAATTCATAATGAACCTGAACATTTCATTCAATGATGCAGTGATGACAACGTTATTATTACTGTTCCATGCGTTTGTCCAGATTGTATCATCCGTTGTGTTATTCAGTAAAAATTTTGTTTTGATATAATTCTTTGAATTCACAGATAAGGGATAACGAAGCAGCAAGGCCGTTATATCTGCGATCAATTGATTGGGATCGGCAGGATTGCCTGAATACGATGCAAATGCTTTCACATCAATCATCCGGTCGTTGATCAATCCGTCTGTAAAATCTGCACGCCTTGGAAGTGAATTGCTGTTTACCCACAATTCATAATTCATCGGGTCCTGAACATACGCTGCATAACCCGAAACATCAGGTGGTTGAAATAATTCCTGCTGCATTGCGGCAGCATTTTCAAACAATGACTCGAATAAAGGATAGCCATTTAAGTAATCGGTATAAGGAGGAAAATTAATATCGAATTCACGCAGCGTACCGGCGAGTATATCAAAGGGACTTTTTATATAACAGGCCTGGTTGAGTGTATCAAAAAAATGTTCGCTTTTAAAAAGCGCTGACAGCACCGGTTTTATTTCGTAGTTGTTATTTCTTAGAATCGTTGCCAGCGGCGTAATGACATTCAGTTCTGTATTGTCATCAATATTATAATAGACAAACCATTTATAAATTTTTCTGCAAATGAATTTTGATGCTTCGGTTGTGGCGAATATCATATCTACGAATGTGTCCAGTTCCTGCGTTGGGTTAGTGCTTCCCGTTATGACCGTGTTATTATAAAAAGACGAAAATGTTTTTGATCCGGTATCATGAGCAGACGGATCCATAAAAGACCCGACAGGATTGCTTTTTACGCGCCAGCCCGTTAATACTCTTGCTGCAGCAATAACATCATTCTCTGTAAAACCGGAATCCGTGCCTTTGCCAATTGTAAATAATTCCTGGAATTCCCTTGCATAATTTTCGTCCGGCGCCTGCCGGGAATTAAGATAACCATTCAGATGCAGGAGCATTGCCGGATCGATGGTTACTGCTTTCGCCAATGTTTTTACGTTTCCCAGAACATTAGTGCGGAGTAAACTATGATGGCGGTATAGAAAAGCAGAATCACCAACTTCTTCCTGCTGTACGGAATAGTGATGATGCCAGAATAAAACCATTTTTTCCTGGATGCTTCTTTCCTGTTTAATGATCAGTCCGGCCCACCATTTACGCAGGCTTTCCATCCGCAGGCGGTTGATCGAACCTTTTACAATATCGGCGCTTGCAGTATTGGGATCATTCACCCAGGTTTGCCCCAGAGCAACGCCAAGATCATCATACAATGTTCCTTCTTCATCAATCAAACCATAATCACGCAGTGGTGGATTGGGTACAGAAATATTATTGAGTAATTCATCCACAGCCTGGTCTTTCGTTAACGTAAGCAAATGATCGATGTCGGATTTTTTTGCACCAAACATCGTCCGTTTTAAAAGATGTGCTGCTTCATTGATGGTCCATGTTCCCGTATACGGATTAATGCCACTGGTCAATCCACGTTGATTGCTGAAAACTTCCGGCTTTGTTGCAAAAAGGTTTTTTTTAGCGTTGGTAAAAAATGATTTTCTATCCATGAGTTGGTCTTTACAGGTATTGAATTACCGGATCAGCATGAAGGTTCCTTTCTGCTGCTGTGGTTTATTGTTGATGTCTTTATAATTGATATAATAAATAAATGCACCCATCGGTTGAACAGATCCTTTGTAGCGCCCATCCCAGCGATTGTTCATTGTCGAACTTTTAAAAACAATTTCTCCATAACGGTTATAGATTTCCATATTGAATGATTCGGGAACTTTTCCCAATGGTCCAAAGAAATCATTTAGTCCATCGCCATTCGGCGTAAAAGCGTTGGGTGTAAAAACCACGGCGTCTTTTAAAACAACCACAGTAAAATAATCAGTGATTGAGCAACCGCTCGCTATTGTGTTGGTGGCTGAATATACCGTAGTGGTAATGGGGGTTGCAATGGGATTGGTACAATTCGTACAGCTTAATGACTGATGACTGGCCCATATAACAGTTCCGTTTCCACTAAAAGGAAGCGTAATGCTTTGTCCTGCGAAAATGCTGTCGGATTTTTTCAGCTGATCAAAAGGGCCGCCAATTGCAACAGGTTTATACTTTACAAAAACAGAATCATAACCGCATGCATCTTTCAGGGTGTCGGTTACCGGGATGAAAGTATTGATATTGCAAACCGTTGAATCTTTTGAAATTGTTTTTGGGTTTTTTAATTTGATGATACCAAAATCTGTATCGCCAAAACCATTACTGAAATCGCCATCCCCCGAATCTGTATCGCCTGCCAGGTAATATTCATCTGCAGCAGTATTGCCGATAATGCAATGAAGATTATCATTGCCTGTCCCGCCATAATTTTTTTTCCAGATAAGGTTTCCGGACGGACTTAGTTTTACTACCCAGTAATCGCCCATTCCTTTTGCACCTGTTACATCAACATCATTCGAATAAGAAATGCCGCCGATGATATAACTGCTGTCTTTATCTGTAATGACTGAATTGGCGTATTCGGCATCGGTGCCGCCCAGAACCCTTTGCCAGTTGAGGTTTCCGGCCTGGCTTATATTCAATACCCAATAATCCTGGCTGCCTTTTGCGCCGTTCACATCTCCATCATTTGAAGTAGTATAGCCTGCGAGTGTAAGAGAACCATCAGTACCAACCGTCATGGCATAAGCAACATCATTCTGTGATCCGCCATATATTTTACTGAAGATTTTATTTCCATTCAGATCGAGCGCCAGTAACCATACGTCATAATTTTTTTGATTGGGAGGAATATCACCATCGGTTGAATTGGCATAACCCGCTAAAAATATTTTGCCATTGATGATCTTCATATCAAGCAGTTCATCATTTTTACTTCCACCAAAACATTTACTCCATAGCAGTGCACCCGTTGAGGAGACCTTCATCAGCACTGCATCTGTATAACCACCGGTTCCATGATTGCCGCTGATATCACCATCATTGGAAGTTGAAGAAGCTGTTATATAATATCCACCATCATTACTGATAGTAATATGGTTGCCGATATCAAGTCCGTTGCCGCCATATCTTTTCTGCCACTCCAAAGTTCCGGATGCGCTGAATTTTAAAAGCCAGACATCTTTTGTTCCGCCAAAGCCAGGAGTAACATCACCATCTGTTGAATTGGTTTCGCCGAGCACGATAAAACCCCCGTCAGCAGTCTGTTCCAGGTCTCTTGCACTTTCATATCCTGTGCCGCCTAATGATTGCTGCCATTCTATAGTACCGCAACTGTTTAATTTGATGATCCACAGATCCCAATAGTCCCTGTTTGCATGTGACCCAACCTGCCCGTCTTTGGAATCTGTATATCCGGCAGCAACAGTGCCAGCATCTTTAGTGAATTTAATAACAAAAGGAATATCAATACCGGAACCTCCATAACGGAGCGCCCAGTTATTTGCAGGTATCTGCGCAACTATAAAATTGCACACCAGCAGATAACATAATACAATAAAAAAATATTTTTTTGGCAAAGGATGGATTTTCATAAAAGGATGTCCACGCATTTGCAAGGATTATGCTAAACTTTAAAAATGTGGATAAGAGAAATATGAGTTTTTATACGAAGTGATTTTACTCATTTGCATGATGTATGCACGATAAAAGATGGCCGTATGTTATGTAAAGATTAAGGAATGGGCCTTTTTAATAAATAAAAAAGGGTTGGGCATCATGTTTAATTTTTTTTAAAACCTTGCCTGTAAAGGCTTACAGGAGACGAAGCTGTTGTTACCGATGGGGAAAGCGTAAAGAAATTGGTTTTAAAGAGATCATAATGCTGTTTACTTTTACATCACAATCCTATCCGGACGGCCAGAAGATCAAGAGCCGATAGCGCACATCAACAATTGCCTGCTCAGAAAAAACAGTCACGTACGTACAGAGTCCCACGGTTGCTTTTTAAATGAAATAAAGTGTATTTATTATTTATTAAAAAGTAAAAAAAGTTAGTTATGAAAAAGTTACAAAAAAATTACCGCCTCATTGTTACAGTAATGATGAGCATCTTTATTATCGCATTTACGCCGGCACATGCAGAGGGCGGAAAAAAAACAACTCCGGCTGTTGAGGTTAAATGCATCGGCTTTCAGAATGATTCACCCGTTTTTCAGTTAACATTTGCAAATGAGGAAGAAGATGAGTTTTACATAACCATCAGGGATAATCATTATAACATTATCTATTCTGAAAAAGTAAAAGGCATTAATGTTTCCCGGAAATTCCAATTGGTGAATGAAGAAAGGGAAGATGGTGATATCAATTTTGAGATCACCAGCAAAAAAACAAACAGCTCTGTAAAGTATAAAGTAAATACTACAACCCGTGTTATCAGTGATACACAGGTTACAAAAGTTGATTAAGCCATGATCAGGATGATTAAAGCCCTGGTTCCTCTGGCCGGGGCTTTTCTATTTTTCTTTTAAAGAAAACCATAGTCAAGAATGCGGCGTTCATATTTACCGGCATGTATAACAAATGTTACTTCGTAACTGCCTGTCTCATCCTTGCTGAAGAGGTACAGGTAAACGCGGTTATCAAATTTTGAAAAATAGATCATGTTGGTAGAACGTTCTTTACCGGCTTTATCCTTATAGGTCAGGTTAAGATTGTAAAGATCTGAATAGGCTGATTGTGGAATAGCAACCGTATCCTTTCCGATCAGCATTGTGATATTACTGATGGTTGTTTTTGGCATATTGGGATAACTGCCATAGTAAGTCTTCTTATCGATCTTGATAATGTATTTTTCATCATAATCAAGTTTGTGTTTGTTGAAATCAAACAGGCCGGTGGTCACAACTGCTTTTACATTTTCACCTTCGAAGGTCATGGAGTTCGGCGTGTGAGAAGAGAAGGTTATTTTCTTCAGATCAGCGCGTCCCATGCTCTCATCAATCGCAGACATCGCAAAGGTTGCCACGTCGGTACGCACATCATCCTTGGGTAATTTTGCAAAAGACTCCCGTTTATTTCTTGTATCAGGAATGTTCTCATCCAGCTGATATTGCGCCTGGCAATAAAGGCCGGATAATAAAACAACTACTGCCAATATATATTTCTTCATAACCCTTGTTGAAAATTAAAAATAAAATTTTATTGGTTAATAAAAACAAAAAAAGAATAGGAAGTTATTACACTAATTGTTACGGATTACACGAGTTAACTTAATTCAAAAACCGTGATACTTGTAATAACATTGTTCACAATCTTCAATCGTTTTTTTAAAGTATACAATTAAAGAGAAAACAATTCGTGTAATTCGATTTAATCCGTACAATAAAATTTGTGTTTACAAATCCAATCAATAAAAATTAAAGGCCCATCGCCTTATATACAGCTTCCTGAATATTGGTCCGCACATTCATGTTCAGTAATTTTTTATTATCACCACCATCAGGACAAACACGGTTGCTTAAAAACACATACACCAGTTTATAAGTGGGATCTGCCCAAACGCATGTACCTGTAAATCCTGTGTGGCCGAATGTTTCAGGCGATGCAGATCTGCACGGATAAGGCTCTTTAATAGTGGCGTTATCTTTTTCAGGCTTGTCAAACCCAAATCCTCTTCTGCTGATATTGCTGTGATAGGTATTAAAATAATCGATCGTTTCTTTTTTTAAATATTGTTTGTCATTGATGCTTCCTCCATTTAACAGCATCTGCATGATCATGGCAAGGCCATAGGCATTACTGAACAGCCCCGCATGACCGCTTACTCCTCCAAACATAGCCGCTCCGGGATCATGCACATCTCCACGCAATAACTGCAAACGAAAAAATTTCTCATTTTCTGTGGGCGCAATATCATTCAATAAAAATTTTTCACGCGGCTTAAATCCCGTCTCCGTTAATCCAAGTGGCTTATAAAATTCCTGAGCTGCGTATTCATCCAGCGGCAATCCGCTGACGGCTTCTACAATTTTTCCAAGAAAAATAAAATCATTGTCGCTGTACACATATTTATCAGCAGCGCCTAACGGGCTTTGTAATATGCGCTGGTAAATTGTATCACGCCAACTCGTACGCATATAAAGATCTCGGGCTACTCGGATAGAGAATGAATCACTGGGTACGGCTGCATAGTATTCAGGTTTGGGTACGCCGTTAGCATCAATGGTTTCTTTGTAAAAAGGAATGTATGCAACGAGCCCGGCCTGGTGCAACAATATGTTTTCAAGAACAAGATTTTCTTTATTGGTTCCCCGAACCCATGGAAGATAAGTGCCGAGTGTTTTTTTAAGATCTATTTTTCCCTGCTCATATAATTTCATTACAGAAATAGTGGTTGCACAGACTTTTGTAACAGAAGCCATATCGTAAATAGATTCTGGTGTAACGGGGTCTGCATTATCATAAGTATAATGCCCGAATGCTTTGTGATAAGCGATCTTGCCGTCTTTTAAAACCATCACCACACAACCGGGCGTTGCTCCTTTTGCAATGGCATCATTGGCAACCGAATCGATTATAGTAAGTTTTGTTTCATCCAATCCAACCTGTGCCGGACTAACACGTGGCAGAAAAAAGGCACTCGTAACTATACCGTCTCCAAATTTATACTGATCGCAAACGGTCACAGGCAATTTCCCTTTACCCGGAATTTTTCCCTGCAATAAATCAAGCGCAGTGTTTTGAGTAATATCATCATCATCATAACAAACCATCAGGTTTTTAGCTTCGCAGAAATTTTTAGCTGCGTAAGGATTTCCAAATAACAGCGTTATAGATTTTGTCTGCTCCTGCAACTGTTTTGCAAGGTCAACTGCTGTTTTACTGATCCCGAAATTATTTGCCGGGGCCCTATTATAAGCGTGTATGCCGATGATCACCTTCGCATATCTTTTCTTTATCAGTTCTACAGTCGATAAGATCCTTCCTGCATCCTGTTTGTAATTAAAATAAAATACATCTGCATTGTAATCGGTTCTCAAACGTTTTGCAAAAGCATTGTCAGCACTCAATCCAATTCCTACATATACAATTTCTTTTTTGCCTGTGCTGCTTGTTTTAAGATTAAAAAAGTCATCATCCGTTTTCTTTAAAACAGTGATCGCATTTTCGGCGACCAGTTTCTTCATTTCATTGGATCCTCTGTTAAGATCATTCGTAAGATTATCTGAGTTAACAGGAATTACATTGTTTAATCCATAAGTATATTTGGCTTCCAGTACTCTTTTGCAATGCGTATAAATGTCGTCCCAGCTCAGCCGTTTATTTTTTATCGCTTCTTTTATTTTTGAAATGGCCAATGGAATATCTGCCGGCAGACAAAGCATATCATTACCTGCGATGAGTGATTCAACAGAAGCGGCGCCATCCGGAAAGAATTTTTTTACGCCCTGCATTTCCAGGGCATCAGTAAACGTTAGTCCCTGGAAACCGAGACTGTCTCTCATTAAACCGGTTACATTATTTTTAGATAAGGACGTTGCCCTGTTAGGACTGTTGTCAATCGCGGGTATATATAGATGTGCGATCATCACACTGCCAATACCTGCTTTAAATATTTCACGGAAAGGATACAGTTCCAGTGAATCGAGTTGCTGCATGGATTTATTAATTACCGGCAGATCGAAATGACTATCCACAGAAACATCTCCATGGCCAGGAAAATGTTTTGCGCATGCCATTATTCCAACATCCTGCATACCTTTCATATACTGGGTTCCAAAAAGTGCAACCTTATATTTATTTTCTCCAAAACTACGGTCATTGATCACCGGATTATCAGGGTTATTATTTACATCCACTACCGGCGCATAGTTTACCTGTATGCCGATTCGTTTGCACTGTTCCCCAACCAGTTTACCATATTTGTAAACAATGGATGCATCCTGCATGGCACCCAGCATCATTTGTTTGTTCAATGGAATAACACTGTCCATCCGCATTCCAAGTCCCCACTCAGCGTCGATACACATGAGGATGGGAGTTTTTGCCATCGCCTGCAAACTATTAATAATGCTTGCCTGCTTGACTGGTGCTCCCTGGAAAAGACATACGCCGCCAATATTATATTGTTTCACTAGGTCGGCAACCTGTTTGTCAAAAAATAAAGGCCCTTTTGTTTTTGGATCAATGGTCGATAATCTTACTACCATCAGCTGCGCAATTCTTTCATCATCACTCAATGTTTTGAAAACGCTATCCGACCAGATTTTTGCCGCTGCCGATGAAGGAAGATCGCTGATCTGCGAAAAAGAATGAATAGAAGAAAGCATAAAAATGATAAAGGCAAGTGAACGCTGCATATAATATATATTTTTACCAGAACCGCTGTAATAAAGAGGTTCAAATTACTATATTTTGAGCAAATAACTTGCTTTACGGAAAGCAGCGGACGTTAATTAGATCCGTGGTTTTAGAAATGAGAATCAGTTTTTTAATGCATAGTTAAAAGAAAACTGGTAGATGGGCAACGCATAATTTATTTCTGGTTTTTTCACATATTTATAATACACGGCTTTCAGGTTGATGAGGTTGTTGATCTCAATACCAAGTCCTAATGAATAACCATGGTAAAGTCCATTGGTTTGAATGCCCGGTAGAAATGTACTGAGTTGCGAAGGATTTGTATAGCAACCGATATAGCGGAGTGCAACCCACATTACGCCTACGTTTCCGGCATTGCCCCGTTCCCATGCGCCTGTTTGAAAATATATGCCGCCACTTAAAAAACTATTTAAAAAATTAACGGGGTTGCCTGTTTGTGGATCTGTGATCTGTCCTGTTTTATAACCCGTCAATAATCTTTCACCGAAATGATATAAAAGACCTGACCTTGTAATTTTCGATGTTTTTTTACTGAAAAATAAAATGCCGTCGCTTGAAACATTAATAAGTCCGCTCAGTGGGTTGATGTATTGATTGACCAGCTGATCATTTGCTTTTTGTCCGGAACTGATGATATTCTGGTTCTGAAAATTATTGGCAGATACGCCTGAATATAAGGATAATGGAATCGAAAACTTTCCCGGTTCGCCGATAAATAGACGGATAAATCTTGCTGCCGCATTGACCTGGCCGTTACTCATGATATCTATAAAACCACTGGTGAAAATTTCGGGCTTATAACTTTTGGCTGTACCAAGAGAATCTTTTTTTATGGAAGTCAATGCCTGGCTACTCAGCAATAACGGATGCAGAAGCACAAGCCACATTAAAACTGTTGTGAGAAAATAATTTCGGTATCGCAGACTCTTGTTCATTTGTTTTCATACTTATAAAATGCAGGGTCAACCGGAAAATCTGTAACTGAATATTTTCCTGAAAGAACTGTTCTGTTGAAAAAAATCAACCGGGTAATAGGAGAGTTTTTTTCGCTCCAGTATTTTTTCATATAACCTGTTATTCAGATCAATCACAAGCGGCTTAAAATTAAATTTCACCGGATCCAGTTTTTCCAGCACGAGTGCACAAAATTCAGAACAGTACAGACTGTCATCGTCATTGATCCTGAAGCTGGCGTCAAAAAAAATCTTTCTTGTCCCGTAGCTATGACAAATATTTTCCAGCTTTTTTATTTGAAGAGGACTGCTATTGCATTCCCAGATGCTGAGATAGTAAACGTCAGACGAAACAACAAACGACTCCAGCGAATCAACTACCAATGCGCTTTTCGAATGGTCGTATATATCGGTAACATTATAGAGTAATATCTTCCCGTTTTTATAAAAGCCAATTCCGGCATGAGTGATATTGGTATCGGCAATATTGAACCGGTGAGCGATGAGGCTGGATTTACTTTTAGTGCCACGGCAAACAATATATATATTATTTTCACGGAACTCTGATTGTTGCGTGATATTGTATAGATCTTTTACACGCTGCGCATCTATGGCATTGCAAAAGATAACAGTTAATATTATAATGACCCCACTTTTCATTCGCCTCTTTTCTGAAATGATTATTTACCCAGTTTCCTGTAAACAGCAATACTGAACGCAGTTGTTTTTACCTGTATCTTATCCGTTTCATTTTTATAATGAAATAAATAATTCCGTTGCGCGGCAACTCCGATGGCAATGGATATTTTATCTGTCAGCATTTTTTTATAAGCGCCCGTAACAGCCAGCCCGAGATCATTACCCAGATTTTGTTGGCTGACGGTCTGGTCGAGATTGATCTTTTTCTTCAGCTTCTTATCCTGTAAACAATAATTGAATACCGGACCGAACTCTATAAAAAAATCGGATCGCTGATTAATAAAAAAATATCTTTTAAGCGACAGGTTAATATTCAGACAATAGCGGCTTTCAAATACGTTAATATTTCCTGTATCGGTATAACTGAACTTCAATGCTGCTCCTCCTGCTGAAAGAGAAAAGAAATTATCATTTTTTATCTGGGCTTCATAACCTCCGGTGACAGCAGTAAATAACATTATTTTTTTAAAGGAATTGGTTTCCCCGAATGCATAACCGGTTTGAAAAGATAAATTCATTTCCTGCGCAAAATTTTTTTGCCCCAATAAAATAGTGGCGAACAACAAAAGATGTTTCATATTTATATTAATTTAAAAATGCCGGCCCTACTGGTACCGTAAAGCCGGCATTTTGATTCAGCAAAGTCCGAATACAACAGCGCCAATCACTGCGCCGCCCACTCCGCACCAGAATCCGCAAATACCTAATCCCACAACGAAACCCCCGAGGGCACCAACGATGGCACAATCACCACTATCAGCCGGAATGCCATTTATCTCACATTGATTGCTTCTTGCACTGTTATAAGCAATGGACATATTGGTGAGCACAATTTCTTTATCTGTATCTGCCGCCCTGGTTCCTTTCACATTTTCAACTGCTGAAACGAGATAGTCCTGAAATTCTTTGCTCTTTAAGCTTTGAGAATTGTGGTACAGTTCAAGCAGTTTGTTTTTTACAAAATCAGATG
Source organism: Ferruginibacter sp. (assembly GCA_040003235.1). Taxonomy (GTDB): domain Bacteria; phylum Bacteroidota; class Bacteroidia; order Chitinophagales; family Chitinophagaceae; genus Ferruginibacter. The sequence continues at coordinate 38,854 of JBDUCW010000005.1, forward strand.
CGCTGGAATTATTGATGAGGTCCACCAGGTTGAAACGGGAACCCTTCACAGTTTTAACTACTGCTGCAACAAGGTCTGTGTTTACAGTTGTGTGCAGTGGAATTGTTTTGGAATAATAGTCCAGCGATTCCTGACTGAACGAAGTTGCTTTGCCGGATTTATAATCATCCGTGATTATTTTTAAAGAAGATACATAATCAATACCGCGCTGATCATAAGGATTGTTTGATTGTGCTGATGAAGCCAATGTAAGGATTACAAATCCAGACAACATAAGAATAGTTTTCATGTTACGTTATTTTTTAAGTTAACTGCGGCCAGGTCAGACGCTGTTGCAGCAAACAGGAAAATAATATTCCCGCTTATTTCCGTCAGCAGCAATAAAAAGAAATAAGCAGTATTGTGTATTCATGACGTTGACTAGTATAGGTTCATGCCGGCACTTTACCACGGATACATCCTCTCATTTTTGCCGGTATAAAACTCTTTTATTCCGGTGAACTACCCCATATGATTATCGTATAAAATATTTTATTTTGGTATACATCAATACCTATTAATATGAATACTGTTATTGGAAAAAAGATCCGCCTCGCAAGGCTTGAAAAAGGTTATTCGCAAAAAAACATTGCAGACCTATTATATATGGAGCAGCCATCTTTTTGCAGACTGGAAACCGGAATGCGCGAGATCAGGGTATCTGAACTGGAAAAGATCGCGGTGATTTTAGAAAAACCGGTCAACTATTTTTTCTTTGATAATGCCGGATAATTGGTAACAGTTAACTATTTTTTTATCGTATACCACCTGTCTTTTCAGCTTCTTTAAAATAACTGACTGTATTGCTGTCCACACTATTTATTTCTTCAAGCCCCCAGCTTTGCTCTATCCTGGGCATCTTAAAAGTATATCCAGGAAATGTTCTTGCTTCGGTTTCAGTATGCGCAAAAACCATTGTCACTTTCTTTAAACTATCCGTAACCGGGGAAAGATGAAAAGCCGGATTTTTAATATCAGCGCTGTAAACAAATAAGCCATTGCCTTTTTTATCACTGTCAGCGCCTCTTCCCAGCAACTGGTATCTTTCCTGATACCCCTTGCTTTTAGTGCCGCTATCAGAAAAGGTTAAGGTATGTATCGATTCCGGAAAGATGGCGTCAATGTTTATTTGAGCATACCACTCACGTTTCAAAAAAGAATCAACGTTGATCTTTTGTACGGGGTTATCGTTTTTTAGGGCGTAATACAGGCCTGATGAACTTCCTTTTGCCCGCAATAAAACAAAATGGTCCAGCTCCATATGCCAGGGTTTATCTTGACTGTTATGTTTAAGAACCTGGTGACCCGCTTTATACAGTATCCAGTTTTGATAAAAATATATTTCTGCTGTTAACGTGTCTGATCTTGTAAAATCGTTGAACGCAGCAATTGTAGCAATACTTGGGGAGCAGCTATAAGTGAGTTTATATCCTTTTATCTCCATTTCATTGCCGGTATGCTTTGTGATTGACTGTTTTCGTGAAGTATAATAACAATTACTGAGAAAGAATAAGCACAGCCACACGAATAAACCGGACAGTCTGTGGAGCATATTATTTTTTTATACAAAATAACTTCTTTTTTATAAAATAGATAGATTAGTTATCGGCAACAAATAACGCAATCGAATAAACCATTCTAAATTCGAATATCTATCTAAAAAACACGCTGACTAAATCAATTATCTGCGAAAACATTCGAATTGCACGCCTGGTAAAAGGTTACTCCCAAAAAAATATGGCTGATATGCTGTTTATAAAACAGCCTTCTTATTGTAAGCTCGAAACGGGTATGCGGGAAATCAAGGTATCTGAACTGGAATAGATCGCAATGATTTTGGAAAAGCCGGTGAATTATTTCTTCGCTTCCATGTCTATATAAACTATATCCGGATGAAAGCGGTTTTTGTTGCATGATCACTTAGTTTTGCTGCACAAATAAATATTTTGCCTGATATCATACAGTTACTGCCGGATAATATTGCGAACCAGATCGCTGCGGGTGAAGTGATCCAGCGTCCCGCCAGTGCTGTAAAGGAACTGTTGGAAAATGCAGTGGATGCCGGTGCCGATGAAATAAAACTCCTCATCAATGATGCCGGGAAAGCCCTGATACAGGTAATCGATAATGGTAAAGGCATGAGCGAAACCGATGCCCGTATGGCTTTTGAAAGACACGCTACTTCGAAGATCACTTCCATAGATGACCTGTTCCGCATTAAGACCATGGGTTTTCGTGGCGAGGCATTGGCCAGCATTGCCGCAGTAGCACAGGTAGAACTTAAAACAAAAAAAGATACCGACATCGCCGGAACTTATATTGAGATCGAGAACAGTATCGTTATTAAACAGGAACCTGTTGCCATGGTCAACGGCACCAGCATCGCCATGAAAAATCTTTTCTTCAATGTACCGGCAAGAAGAAATTTTTTAAAGAGCAATGCTGCTGAAATGCGGCATGTTATTGATGAATTTATCCGCGTGTCAATGGCTTTTCCGCAACTTTTTTTTTCGCTTACTTCAAACGGGCAGGAAGTATTTCATCTTGAAAAAGGATCCTTGAAGCAACGCATCATCCAGGTATGCGGTAATAATTATAATACCAAACTGGTAAGCGTGCAGGAACAAACCGATTACCTGAACATTTCCGGATTTGTGGGTAAGCCCGATACCGCAAAAAAAACAAGGGGCGATCAGTATTTTTTTGTGAACAACCGTTTTATCAAAAGTGCTTACCTCAATCATGCTGTGATGGGTGCATTTGATGAAATGATCGCTAAAGACAGTTATCCAATGTATGCTTTGTTCATTGACCTGGATCCTGCGCAGCTTGATATCAATGTTCATCCCACCAAGCAGGAAATTAAATTTGAAGACGAAAAAATTGTTTACGCATTTGTACAGTCTGCCGTAAAACATGCATTGGCACAATTCAGCATTATGCCTACACTTGATTTTGATCTTGATGCATCGATACAAAATCTGGATGCGGTAAGCAAACCTTTTACGGAAGAAAATAAATCTACTGCAGCATCCTCTTCTTTATATCAAACATTCTCTAAAAAAAATCAGGCGCATTTTATTGAGAGCAGGAGTGAGCTGAAACACTGGAGGGAAGAAAAAGATGACAGTTCTCAGCTGACAGCTGACAGGAAATACAATCCAGAAAATGATTTCAATCAAACTGCAGGAAGTCAACATACATTAGCTCACCACCCGCAGTTCGCCACTCACGATTTACTTCAACTGCACAATAGTTATATCGTTGTTCAGAATGATAAGGGTTACCTGCTCATCCATCAGCAGAATGCGCATGAACGTATTTTATATGAACGTTTTATTGCGGCCCTGGATGGAAAACATATTGCCACACAGCGAAGTCTTTTTCCATCAACCATTGAATTAACGCCGGCTGATGCTGTGCTGCTGAATGAATTAATACCTGAAATGCAGCAACTGGGTTATCAGCTGGAACCTTTTGGTAGTCATACTTTCGTGATACAGGGAACGCCCGCGGATATGACTGCAGGAAATGAGAAAACGGCCATTGAAAAAATGCTGGAACAATACAAGCATTACAGCAATGATCTTAAATACAGTAAACGCGAAAAATTAATACGCAGCATGGCATGGCAGCAAAGCATCAAGGCAGGAACTGAACTTGCGCAAAAAGAAATGAGATCACTGGCAGACGAACTTTTTAATTGCAACATACCTAATATTACTGCCAATGGTAAACCCACTTACCTGGAATTTAAAAAAGATGAGATGGACAAGATGTTTGGGAGATAGAACGCTGATCTTTATGATTGGATAGATTTGCGCTGATCTTTTTTCTTAATATAAATGCTGATCCTTAGCATTGAATCAGCATTTATATTATCTGCGTAAATCCTTATATCATAAAAATCCGCGGCCCGTTAAACGAAGTTTAACTGCTCATACTTTTTACCCAATATCAATTGATCATCTGCGCCGAGCCATTTATTTAAAACAGTAGCATATACGCTTTTGAAATCCACTTTATATTTCACATCACCTTCATCAAGATTGACAAGATCAGGCATGTCGTTTAGAATACCTTTCTGTTTCAATCCGCCACCAATAAAAAACATATTACTTCCTTTTCCATGATCAGTTCCACCGCTTGCATTCTGTGTCAGTCTTCTTCCAAATTCACTGAAGGTCATCATGAGCACGTCTTCAAAACGATTGTTCTTTTTCAGGTCATTGGTAAAAGCCCGGATGGCATCGCTCATTTCAGTGAAGAGACGCTTTTGTGTGTTCTCCTGTCCGACATGCGTATCAAAACTGCCAATGCTCACATAATAAACTTTGGTATTGATATCAGATAAAATAAGTGACGAAATCGTTTTTAAATTTTTGCCCAGTTCGGTATTGGGATAAACTTCAGTTGACGGATGCATTTTACTTTGCTTATAAATATAATCAGCTGAAGAAATTGTTTCGGCCATTGTTTTATACAAATAATCTGCAGGACGTTCATGTTCGTACTGATGTTGTTTGGCCAGCGCTTTAAAATACTGCGCCTGCGAAGCATTGAATAAACGTTGCGGATCTTTTAATGCCAGTCCTTTTATATTATCTCCTTTTAAAGCAAGACTTAAAACGTCATCCAGTTCAAGTGCCTGCGTAGGTTTATCGCAATCCTTGCATTGAGCATCCAGGTATTTACCCAGCCATCCTGTTGATGAATATTCATTGCTTGCAGAAGCAGTATGCCAGATGTCCATGCTGCGGAAATGGCTGCGGTCCGGTTCAGGATAACCAACACTGTTCATGATACCGAGTTGTCCCTGGTCAAATAATTCTTTAAAAGAAGAAAGTGCAGGATTGATACCCACTTCATCATTCAGCAACAGTGCATTTTCTTTGGTAATGCCGAGCTTAGGCCGTTCACGGTAATAAATATCATTTCTTATGGGGATAACAGTATTGAGCCCATCATTGCCGCCACTCATCTGCAAAACCACCAATACTTTATTTCCCGGTGGAACCATTTTACCACCGTTACCTTCAAATGCCTTTAAAAATTTCGGCATCATGAAAGAAGCGCTTGCAAGTGAGCCGATCTGTAAAAATTCTCTGCGTTTGATAACCATGACCTGGAGTTATAAGTTGTAAGTAATAAGTTGAAGCAACTTCTAAAGAAGTTTATCAACACAATTGATATTCCGGTGTTGCCATTAATGCAACCGTTACTGATTTAATAAATGTTTCTTTGGATGATGCATCTGCAGCAGCCGATACCGTATCTTTTTTGATCGATCCGTCCGGCGTTTGCAAAAGAATAGTCGCCATTACATCAACCAGATTTTCCCTCGGAATGTCTTTATACACTTTCATGTATTCATCCCAATTGATATCCGCCATGATGCGTTGGGCAGTGTTGCCGGGTGTTTTGTTATTATAAATTTTGTAATCTCTTTTGGCCATTTTATCATCCATCATACCCATCTGCTGATCATCATCTGTCTTGGGCGTGATGTTCGCCGTTTCATTATCTTTTAATAATTGCGGCAGGCGTAAACGGAACATGAGCGAAGAGCTGTCGATCCAGCTGGTGCCCCCCGGCCATCCGGCAACGTTAGGTGGGTAAAAGAGAACCTGTCCTAATACTTTTTGAAACAGTAACTGAACCTGGCTGATCTGCAGTTCCATCGGAAGAACGCGGCGGATACCGACAATTAATTCTACCGGTGATTTGATTTTACTGCCGATATTTTTTTCTGCGTAGAACCAGTCGCTTGTGAAAATATCTTTTAATAAAGATTGTATATCGTATTTGCTTGTATAAAAACGGTCGGCGAGCCAATTCACTCTGGCATCATCCACTTCATTTTCATTCACCAGGAATTTATAAAGTTTACGGGTAATATATTTTGAGGTTTGTTTATTTTCGAGCAGCATATTCAGTACATCGTCACCATCAAAATTTCCGGTCTTGCCAAAAATGGTTTTACTGCCTTCATCATGTTGTCCTCTTCTGAATACAAATTCACCTTTCAGGTTAAAGCCCCAGCCGGTAAAGGCCCGTGCAGCTTCGCGGATATCATTCTCGGTGTAGTTACCACGACCCAATGTAAATAATTCCATCACTTCGCGGGCAAAATTTTCATTGGGATGTTGCTTGCGGTTCTGCTGATTGTTTAAAAAAGAAAGCATCGAAGCACTTTTACTCACTGCTTTTAAAATGTCACCAAAGTTGGTCAGCGCTTTGGAGCGCATTTCCTGGAGCATCAGCTGCTGATAAAATATATTGATCTCCCGGCAGGCGAAATGGCCATGCCAGAAGAAAGCCATCTTTTCTCTTAATTGTGATTCACTGTTGATCATTTCAGCCATCCAGCGCAGGTTCAGGCTCTTCAGATCTTCCTGGCTTTGCTGACGGATAAATTTTCTGTCTTCCGGCGTTAATTTGTCTTTGAGATTTTCCATTCTTACGGCATCGCCGATTCCCGACACGAGCCCTTTTAAAACATTATTGGCAACGTCGATGTATTCAGGTTCTTTGGCCGATGTCTTTACAAGAGTCTCCCATAATTTTTTTTGAGAAACAGTATCAAGATCCGCCTGGGCTTCTGCCATCGGACCAAAAGCTGCGCGCCATAAAAGGTGCTGATTCTTTAAACGGTTGGAAACTGCCATAACAGAAATGTAAATTGAGTGATTTAAAAAGACGGCTTAAGACCCGCCATCATTTGCAAGGTTTAATCCATTTTTTGTTAACAGGAATGATTTCCACAATTTAATTAAAAGCATTGAAAACAAGTCAGTTGATCAGGACACACGTTATAATATTACAGAGTTTAAACATTTGTTACTGAACAACCATTGGAGAAGAAACCTGATGAGCCTTCCCTGATAACATGAAGAGTGCAATAAATAATTAAGCAAAATAAATCGAATGATATACTCATCTGCAGGTTAAACTAAATAATTAGTCATTTAACTAATTATTTAGTTTTATCCGCTTATTTTCGTTGTATGAAGAAAATATTCATCCCCAAAGTAATGGCATTGTTCTTCCTGATGGCGAATACCTTTTTTGCCAATGCGCAGAAAAAGAAGAACTCCCACTTAAAAAAAATAATTATCCAAAAAGTAAAAAAAATCAGTCCGCTGGATAGTCTGACCAACCTGCTAAAAGGAAATCTTGTGCTTCCGTTTGAAGGATGTAATATTTCCATGCCATACGGACTTTGCAAAATGGAATCCAATACTATCTATCAGAATCCGGGTATTACTTTCAGTGCGAAAGCGAGTAAAAAAGTGCGGGCTGCCTGGGATGGCGTTGTATCTAGAATAAGTATTATCGATGACATGTATGTGGTCATCATCCGGTGCGGCCAACTTTTTTTTGCTTATGCCAATTTAGAAAAACCGATGGTGGCAGTAAATCAACATTTATCCAAAGGACAATTTATCGGCAATCTGCACCGGGATGATACTGGATACTTCAGCACCGATTTTTTATTGTCTGCAAAAGATCAGATCAATCCAACCAATTGGTTTGATTGGAATGGATCGAAGAATATGATTATGGCCAGAAAATAATGTGCTGATGTGCTGAAAGTTAAAATGAGTCAATAAATTTAAAACATCTAATCCATAAATCCCAAAATCTGACGGATCCCAATTCAGACAACATCCTAATCAAAATTGTTTTACCAAAATGCTTACAAAAAATTATTTTTTAATACTGCTTTTATTTTTTGTAACTGGTTATGTATTTTCTCAAAATAAAATTACCGGTGTTGTACAGAATATTGCACATCAGCCATTACCTTATGTTTCAATCATTGTATCAAATGGACAGCAATTTATACTGGGAACGGGTTCTGATGAAAAAGGACAGTTTAGTTTTATCATTAATGATTCGGTTAAGGTTTGTCATCTTAAATTTTCATTGATTGGTCATCAGACAACAGAGAAAGATCTTTCTAAAAATGATATGGGAACTGTTCAACAGGTTATTCTGATCAAGGATAAAAATACAATGCGGGCTGTGATGGTTGTTTCAAAAAAACCACTGATTGTAAGAAAGTCTGACCGGTATGTGATCAATGTTGAAAATAGTTTTTTGGCCAATGGAAATTCGGGGCTGGATGTGTTGCAGAAAGCACCAGGCATCTGGGTTGACAACAATGGAAGCATCCGCATCAAAGGTAATCAGCCGGTGATGGTGATGATCAATGATGTGGTACAACGCATGTCGGAAGAAGATCTGGCCGATTACCTGCGCAGTCTTAAATCAGAAGACATTGCTAAAATTGAAGTGATACAGAATCCACCTGCCGAATATGAAGCAGCGGGAAGTGGCGGTATCATTCATATCATCCTGAAAAAAGCAAGACAGAACGGTTTGAATGTCGCATTTAATGCTGCGTACCGTCAACAGGGAACAAAACATTTTACCAATACAGGCGCTGTTATCAATTACAAAATCAATAATTATTATTTTACCGCCGGATATACTTTTATCAATGACCGGGTAAATTATTATGAAGATGCTTCCATTTTTTATCCCGGGAAAGAATTGTATGAGAATCATACCGACAGAAGTGATCATGCGGTTAGAAATCAATATCGGCTGGGCATTTCGCGTGATATCGGTAAAAACCAATCCTTAGGATTACTCACCAGTATTACCCGCAATGACATGCACCAGTTGTATCATACTGTTTCAGATGATCAGCAGATCAGCCGGTTAATTACCGGCGATGCCAATACTAAAAAAACACGAACACTGGATTTCAGCGGAACTACTTTTAATTACAACTGGAAAATTGATACGCTTGGTTCAATGCTGAAAGTCATTGCCGATTACAGCAGCAATAATAAAGAAGAAAACGACGGGTACAATGCTGCATTCAGTGATACTTTGCAGAATTCAGTATACAGAAATTCATTGCCCAACAATATAAAAATATTTACCATGCAGTCAGATTTTATCAAAGCACTGAAATCGAAATTTGAGATCAGGTCTGGAATTAAATATGCATCTATTAACCGCGACAATACTGTTTTGAAAGAAGATTTGCTGAATAGTGCCTGGGCGGTTAACACAGCTGGCAGCAATCAATTTATTTATAAAGAAAATTTACTGATGGCTTATGCTTCTGTTGAAAAAATAATTAAAAAAACGACTATCAAAGCAGGCTTGCGGGCAGAAGAAACATTCTCAAAAGGAAATGTAATTACCAGCAACCAGGTATTCAATAAAAATTATGTTGGCTTATTTCCTTCTGTTTTTATCATGCATAATCTGAATGAAGAAAAAGGCAGCGCCATATATTTAAATTATTCAAAAAGACAACAGCGGCCGGGTCTGAGCGATCTGAATCCTTACCGCATTGAATATAATAATTATACTGCGACCACCGGGAATCCTTCACTATTGCCGCAATACAGTCACAATATTGAATTGGGATATCAATTCTTGAAAGATAAACAGGTCAGTGTTTATATCACTCAAACAAAAAATATTATTTCACTGATCGCCAATGCAGGAAATAATAATTTTATTGAATACAGTTCTTTAAATCTGAATAAGAGTTTTCAATACGGTGGATCGATCAGTGCGCCTGTTAAAATAAATAATTGCTGGACTATCAACAGCAGCGTTGAATACTTCCGTTTGACTTACCGCATTGCTGACGAAAACGTGGACACGAAGGTTTTATCGGCCAAAAGTATTCATACATTCAGCATAAAGAATATTGCGGATATTGATGTGGACGCGGAATACAGTTCTGCCAGAACTTATGCCAATTACAGGTCGCCTTATAGTTTTTCTTTGAATGCGGGTGTTTCAATAAAAATATTCAGAGGGTCGAGGCTGCAGTTATATTGCGCAGATATTTTTAATGGCATCCGCGAAAAAGAACTGACTGATATTAATAACACGCATATCGACTTCTTACGCAAACGGCCTACGCAATCATTCACATTATCTTTTGCATATAATTTCAGTTCAGGAAAAAAATTTAATAGTAAGAAGATAGAGCAGGGAAGTGAGGAGAAGAACAGGAGTAATTAACTAAGAGGTTAAAGGAGGGAATGAGGTTTAAGAAAACAGAGTTGGTATTGTTGACAAGTTTAATAACAGAAATAAAATTTCACATTTAAAACCATTATCAATTTATCAATGTCATTATCAATCTTGCTTTTCCCTCTTTTTCTCTTTTATCCTCTTAGCCCTCCAATGGTGTAAATCCTCTTACCATATTGGTGATGGAAATAGCCGCTGATGCCCTGAGATTGGTACCGAACTGTTCTGCCGAAGTAGTAATGTACAAAACGGAAATACCTGCACCAAAACCCAACCCCCCGCAAATGAAATACATATAAGCCGTGCTGCTGTTGTGCTGCGTAAAATATAAAACGATGAATACACAAAGGATCGCATAAAAAATATAGAGTGCTTTCTTCCGGCTTTTAAGTGAATTACTTAAAATGCCTGCGCAGAGATCGCCCAGACCAAGACCAATATATTGATACATCACTGCATCTCCCGGATTGATATTGGCAATGCCCATTGCTTTGGCAAACTGGTCGGAGAAAAAAATAAGAATGCCGATCACATACCAAACAGGTAAGCCGATCAGTATTCCACGCATATACCTGCTGAACCTGCTCCAACTTGTGAAGAACATTAAAAAATTTCCTTTGCTGACATTGGTTTCTTGTAAATCTTTATACATGCCGCTTTCTGAAACAGAAATACGCAGCAGCAATAAAATAAATCCAATTCCTCCGCCGATATAATACAAAATGCGCCAGTCCTGCAGAATTTTATATAACAAAGCCGCTGTTACAGAACCCATGACACCTGTAACTGCTATCACGGTAGCTGCCAATCCTCTTTTTTCTTTTGGAAGAATTTCACTGACCAATGTAATACCGGCACCGAGTTCACCGGCAAGTCCGATGCCTGCGATAAAACGTACCACAATATATTGAGGAACCGTATGCACAAAACCATTGGCAACAGTTGCCACCGCATATAAAAGTATAGATCCGAACAACACTTTCAATCTTCCTTTTTTATCACCCAAAATCCCCCAGAGAATGCCGCCAATAACTAGCCCGATCATTTGAATATTCACCAGGAGTTCACCCTGTGAAAGAACGGCTTCCTCAGAAAGTCCAAGATCACGCAGACTTGGTTTGCGAACAATACCGAATAATAGAAGATCGAATACATCTACAAAAAATCCAAGTGCCGCCACGATTACAGGAAGAGAAAGCAGGCCGTATTCTTTTTTGTTCATCGAATAAAAATAAGTAATAAATTATACGTTTTACGTAATACGTACAACGTATAACGTAAAACTTCAAATAGAATCATACATCTTCTTCAAAAACTCATATAGCTCACTCATTGAATTAATATCATCCACCATTAATATTCCGTTTCTGCCAACCTGTTTTAATTTTCCTTTGTTGGTTCCCTTTTGAAGAAACTGCAGAATACCATTGAAAGTTTCACTCTGGAAATAAGGCGATTCAGGATTGCTGACGAAGAAACATTTAAGGTTATTGTTTTTGAGCAGCATCTTCTCAAAACCAAGTTCGACGGCCATTCTGCGGCAACGAACGGTTGTAAACAGATCTTCTACCTGCGGCGGTACAGGACCAAAGCGATCGGTCATTTCCGTATAAAAATCATCAAGGTCTTTTTCTGTTTCACAATTATCCAATCTTGAATACAGGCTCAGCCTCTCCGTTATGCTCTCTACATAATCATCGGGGATCAGTATTTCCAGATCGGTATCAATTGTACAGTCGCTTACAAAATCATCCTGCAATTGTATTTCTTCTTTATATAATTCCTTGAATTCTTTTCTTTTCAATTCACGGATCGCTTCGTCTAAGATTTTATGATACATTTCAAAACCGATCTCTGCAATAAAACCGCTTTGTTCACCACCCAGTAAATTTCCTGCACCACGGATATCCAGGTCACGCATCGCAATCTGGAAACCGCTTCCAAGGTCACTGTATTGTTCCAGTGTGGTCAACCGTTTTCGGCTGTCTGCCGGCAAAGTGCTCATCGGCGGCGCGAGTAAATAACAGAATGCTTTTTTATTACTTCTTCCTACGCGACCCCTCAACTGGTGCAGATCACTTAATCCAAACTGGTGCGCATTGTTGACGATGATCGTATTCACATTCGGAATATCCACACCGCTTTCTACAATGTTGGTACAAACGAGCACATCATAACGTTTATCCATAAAGTCGAGGATCGTGTCTTCCAGTTTATCGCCTTCCATCTGTCCATGCGCAAATGCAATGCTCAGATCGGGACACAATCCCTGTATCAGCCCACACATTTCTGCAAGGCCATGAACACGGTTATGAATAAAGAAAACCTGTCCGCCTCTTTCTGTTTCATAGTATAAAGCATCGCGTATAAAATCTTCATTGAACACATGCACTTCTGTCTGTATCGGTTGCCGGTTCGGTGGTGGCGTATTAATGATGCTGAGATCTCTTGCGCCCATCAGGCTGAACTGCAATGTTCTTGGGATCGGGGTTGCCGTTAGTGTAAGCGAATCCACTGTTGTTCTTAATAGTTTTAATTTTTCTTTTGCGGTCACACCGAATTTTTGTTCTTCATCAATTACCATTAAACCAAGGTCTTTAAACTTAACTTCTTTACCTAGCAATGAATGGGTGCCTATAATAATATCGATCTTGCCTTCTTCTACTTTTTTGAGTGTTTCTTTTCTTTCTTTGGCAGATTTGAAGCGATTGATAAAATCTACCGTTACCGGAAAATCTTTCAGCCTCTCACCAAATGTTTTAAAATGCTGATACGCCAGGATCGTTGTAGGAACCAGTATAGCAGCCTGTTTACCGTCGCAGCAGGTTTTGAATGCAGCACGTATCGCAATTTCTGTTTTACCAAAACCAACATCACCGCAAACCAGCCTGTCCATCGGCGAAGGTTTTTCCATATCCCGTTTTACATCAATGGTGGCTTTGTTCTGATCGGGCGTGTCTTCATAAATAAAACTGGCTTCCAGTTCCGTCTGCATATAATTATCCGGACTGTGCTGAAAGCCCACCAAACTTTTGCGCTGTGCATATAATTTAATGAGATCAGTAGCAATATCTTTGACCTGCTTCTTTGTTTTTTCTTTGAGTTTATTCCATACATCACTGCCAAGCTTATTCATTTTCGGAACACTTCCTTCCTTACCACTGTATTTTGAAATTTTGTGCAGCGAAGAAATGTTGACATACAGCAGATCACCATCCTTGTACTGAATGCGCACAGCTTCCTGTACTTTGCCATTGATGTCCATCTTCTGCAAACCACTATACACGCCCACTCCATGGTCGATGTGCGTTACATAATCTCCCGGCTGTAATTCGCGAAGCGTTTTTAAAGTAAGCGCTTTGTTTTTATTGAAAGCCTGCTTGACCTTATATTTATGATAACGCTGAAAGATCTGGTGATCGGTATAACAAACCACGCCAAGATCATCATCAATAAATCCTTCATGAATAGAAACCGGTACTGGTGTTACCTGCAGTGATGCATTCAGATCTGTAAATATTACATGCAGTCTTTCGAGCTGTTTTGGATTTTCAGCAAATAAAAAAATATTGTATTTCTTCGCTTCGTATTCCTGTAAATTTTTTATCAGCAGATTAAAATTTCGGTTGAATGCAGGTTGTTCCTTAGTCTGAAATTGAATGCTGGGCAGCGCCCCTTTAGGGGAAGGGGGTGACTTGCTGCCGAATTCAATTACGTGGCGACTGTCCAGTAATTTTTCCAGATCAATGGCTTTTACAAAATCATTTTGGTTGATTGCTTTTTTCGTAAGCACTTCATCTTCCTGTTCTGCTTTATCAGGCAGCAGTTGAAATCCTTCTGTTGCCAGCAACAGGTCTTCTTCCTGTTGCTCAATTTTTTCTTTAATGAAACTCCAGTCCTCTGACCAGACCACTGTGTTCTCTGGTAAAAACTCCAGTAGCGAAACTTTCTCTCCATGTTCGATAGAAGAATTATCAGAGAGTGTATCAACGTTCGGAATAATATTTACCAGAAGTAATTTTCTTTCACTTAATTGATTTTCAGGATCAAAAATGCGGATGCTGTCAACTTCGTTGCCGAATAATTCTATGCGGTAAGGTTTTTCATTGCCAAAAGAATAAATATCCAGAATACCACCTCGTACTGCAAACTGTCCGGGCTCATAAACAAAATCAGTTCTGGCAAAACCGTAATCAACAAACCTGGCAAGTATACCGTTCACGTCCAGTGTATCACCTTGTTTGATGGAAATGATATTGGAAGAAAGCGTTTTGGCAAGAATTACTTTTTCAAATAATGCTTCGGGATAAGTGACCGTGATTTTTTTATTTCCGCCTGCGGCGATCTTCATCAATGCTTCTGAGCGCAGCATTACATGCGAAGGATTGAGTAATTGAAAATTCTTGCGCGTTTTAAAAGAAGAAGGAAAATAAAAAAGGTCCAACGCACTGGTAATATTTTCTAATGTATTATGAAAGTATGCTGCTTCTTCAGCGTCCCGCAAAATAATAAGATGATTGATCACTGCGGCAGCAGGATTGGCGAAAACAGAAGCCACTACAAATTGTGAAGCACTGCCGCTGAGCCCGGAAAGATGCAATCGCTGTGGTTGAGACATAGTGATCCGGTCCGCTATCTGAAAACAGCGGGGGTCTGCACTATAATCATTCATTAACAACTCCAGATTCATCAGTCCTGCAAAGATACGAACCGGAAAAAATAAAACTGCGTAACTTTATTGAAGTTAAGATCCTCTATATAAAAGGATTTGCGCCGGTTTATACAATAAAAACACTGAAAGATCATTATAAATTATCGTGGAAACCAAAACATGACACGCCATAACGAAATCCTTTCGAATGAAAAAAAATTACTTCTTTCTTCTCCTGACTTTTATTTCACTGAATCTTGCGGCGCAAAATGAAAGACCTGCCCGTTTTACGAACGGTGAATTTGTTACCGGTAATAATATCAGCAGACAAACATTTAAACAGAATGATCTGCGCACTGCACTGTACGGAGAAAATTATTTTGTATTGATTCAATTTTCTATTCTGCCCGGCGCCATTCAGCAGCAGCAATTAAAGACAGCAGGCATTACACTTGCGCAATATTTGCCAGGCAATGCTTACCTGGCAATTATCAACAAGACATTCAATTTTTCTATTGCCCGTAATTACCAGATCGGTTCCATCAATATTATTCCTGCTTATTTAAAGATCGATAAAATCATTGCAGATAATAATTCTTTCGATGATAAAAAAAATGAATCTTATTTTGCTGTTACGCTCTTTCCCGGAACGGATAAAAAAATTGCGGAGGCTGCATTACTTCAATTGCATGCGCAGGTTGTTCATACAAAATTCACGGATGCGCCGGTAATCTTTATTGAAAAGAATAAAAACATTATCGACAGTATTGCTGCTTTGTCTTTTGTCAGTTACATCAATCTTCAACATATAAAAGATCAGACGCTCAATCATAATGATGTGGGAACGCATTCTATCACTGCGCTGCAAAGCCCGTCTGGCCGAAATCTCGACGGACGCAATGTTGCTGTTGGTATCGGTGATAACGCAGAAATCTCTACGCATATAGATTTTACCGGTCGTTTGATCAACCGTGTTTTTTACTATCCGGATTATCACGGCACGCATACATCGGGCACATTGGCCGGTGGCGGAATCATTGATCCAAGATATCATGGCATGGCACCAAAAGCACCGATCATCAGTCAGTGGTTCAGTGATATACTTACAAATACACCGGCTTATGTAACAGACTATAATATGGTGGCCACCAATAATTCTTATCATTCGGAAGCATTGGGTTGTAGCGGAAGTACGGTGTATGATGTGCTGAGCAATTATGTAGATGCGCAGGCATTGAATTTAAAACAGGTATTGCATGTTATTGCTGCAGGCAATGACGGCACTTTTGCCTGTTCTCCTTATCCGGCATCTTTTGCAACCGTTAAATCGGGCTGGCAATGTGCTAAGAACGTAATAACTGTTGGCAACCTGGTTGGTCAGGATTACAGCATCAGTTTCAGCAGCAGTAAAGGCCCGGTGCAGGATGGCAGGATCAAACCGGAGATCGTTGCCAACGGCACCAATACCTGGTCTACATTTCCTGATAATACCTATGGCCTTTTTGGCGGTACCAGTATGGCAGCACCAGTTGTAACGGGAACGGTTTCTTTGTTGCAGCAGCGTTACCGGCAATTACATTCCGGTACCAACGGCAGCAGTGCATTGATGAAAGCCGTATTATGCAATGGTGCCGATGATCTTGGTAATGCAGGTCCTGATTATACATTTGGTTTTGGAATGCTCAATGCAAGAAGGGCAGTGGAAGCCATTGAAACCAACCGTTACACATTAAGTACAGTTTCCAATGGAGGAAATAATACACAAAATATTTCAGTACCAGCCGGAGCAAGAAGATTGAAAGTAATGCTTTGCTGGACGGATAAAGAAGCGGCGGCCAATGCTGCCATCAGTCTGGTGAATGATCTTGATCTCACTGTTACGGAACCTTCTTCTGCATTGCATCGTCCATTGGTATTGAATTCAGATCCCGCTCATGTTACAGACACGGCAATTGAAAGAAGAGATAGTCTGAATAATATTGAACAGGTGGTCATCGACAATCCTGCTGCTGGAACTTATACATTAAATATAAACGGCCACGCGGTACCGTTTGGACCGCAGGATTATGTGACCACTTACCAGATCGATATGCCTTCGGTAACGGTTGAATATCCTTTTGGCGGAGAAACAATGGTTCCAGGCGAAACAGAAAATCTCCGCTGGAGTGCATTCGGAAACGAAACAAATGATTATACTGTTGAATACTCAGCTAACGGTGGCGCCAACTGGCTTACGAAAGACACTGTTGCAGCGGGTTCGCGGACTTTTGCGTGGACCGTTCCTGCAACTGCAACCAATAATGGATTGATCCGTGTGAGCAGGCTGGGAACAGCTTTGAGTGGCAGCAGCACTTATCCATTTATAATATTGGGACAACCGGTTGTTACAGCAACGATTCCCTGTGTTGGATATGCAACTCTCAGCTGGCCATCAATAACCAGTGCAACTTCTTATGATATCTGTCAATTAAAAGGCGACAGCATGAAAGTGATCGGCAATACAACGGGCACCAGTTTTTTAGTAAGCGGACTTGATAAATATAAAACAGAATGGCTCGCAGTTATTGCAAAAAACGGAACGGTATCAGGAAGAAGATCTATCGCACAATCGGTGATTGCAAATACCGGGACATGTAGTTTATCTACTTTTCAAAATGATCTTGCCATAGACACGATCTTAACGCCAACCACAACCAGGTTTGGAACAGTATCCAATACAACTACAGTGCGGATCAGCAATCGTGGTTCCGTTGCAGTGAGTGGTCCCTATACAGTTCAATTTAGTACAGGTGGAGCTGCTTCAACTCCTGAGACAATTAATGTCAGCATTCCACCGGCTTCCAGTCTTGATTATACTTTAACCAACAGCTTTTCGATTTCGCCAGGTAGTGGAATATATAATTTAAAATTCTGGGTAAACAATGCTGCTGATCTATATCATGAAAATGATACAGCCTATAAAGTTTTTCAAACCTTCGCCAATGATCCGGTAACGTTGCCCTACACAGAAAATTTTGAATCGTTTCCCAACAGGGAATTGACTTCAGGTGAACTTGGTTTTGGTGATATTCATTTTGATTTTGCTCCTTCAACTGACAGGGGCAGGCTCAGAACCTTTGTCAATAGCGGTTTTGCGCATAGCGGTAATCGTGCGATCACTTTGGATCAACGCCCCATTAACGGATCCACCAATGCGGATAGTCTAATCTTATCACTCAATGGCTCTTTGTTCGGCGCGCAATCAAGGTTAGAATTCTATTATAAGAATCATGGAGAAGATAATTTCCCAGGGAATAAAGTCTGGATGCGGGCAAGTAATACCGATCCATGGACAGAGGCGTATGATCTGTATGCCAACGAGGCCGGCATCAACCAATGGAAATTTGCAAAGATCAATATCAATGATGTGCTGAGCCCCGCAACTCCCTCTTCTACTTTTCAGATTAAATTCGGACAGGAAGGTTTTACGTCAGCCAACTCTGTAGTGCAGGAACAGGATTATGATGATGGTTATACTTTTGATGACATCAGTATATTGCCTGCGCAAAATGATGTGGCATTGGTGGAGGTGGTTTCACCGGGCAAAGCCGGTTGTGGTCTTACTGCAACAACACCAGTAACAATTGCTATAAAAAATTATGCAAATGCTGCTGTAAGTAATGTTGAGGTAAATTACCGTATCAATAGCGGAACAGTAGTTACAGAAACCATTCCTTCCATTGCAGCCAATACCAGCATACAATATACATTTACTGCAACTGCAGATATTTCTGCGTACACCGATTATAATTGCGATTTCTGGTTAAGCGCTCCTGCCGATACTTATAAAGGCAATGACAGCATGCTGAACTATACTTTTCATAACAGCCCGGTCATCAGCAGTTTCCCATATTTACAGGGATTTGAATCCAATGACGGTGGCTGGTATGCGAAGGGAAACAACAACAGCTGGCAATATGGTTCGCCTGCAAAAACAATTATTAATAAAGCAGCGAATGGAACCAAGGCATGGGTAACCAACCTCACGGGTAATTACAATAACAATGAATTGTCTTATCTCTATTCTCCCTGTTTTGATATCAGTTCTTTATCACATCCTGTTCTTTCATTCAGTCATATTTACCAGGTAGAAACAGACTATGATTATAACTGGGTGGAATATTCAACCGACGGCGGATTGACCTGGCTTAAGCTTGGTGCGGTGGGCGATGGTACCAACTGGTATGATGATGTGACAACGCAAAGATTCCGTGCATCCAGAACAACCTGGCATGTTGCGAGCGTTGATATCCCTACGGTTTCGGGCAGTGTGCGTTTCCGTTTTGTAATGTTTGGCGATGGCGGATTGACTTATGAGGGCGTTGGGATAGATGATATTCATATTTTTAATAAACAAAGTATTTATACCGGGAATCCGATCAGTAGTGGTTTGTCGCAGACTGTTAATTCCAATGCGTGGATTAATTTTAATGATGTGAATGGAAAAAGAATTGCATCGGTCAATTCATTCGGGCAGAATCTTGGTGTTACAAACGTACAGGTCTATCCTTATTCAGGTCCGCAACGCACCAGCAACAATCAATATTATGCCGACCGTAATATTGTGATCCAGCCCACCAATCAACCGGCGTCGAATGTTGGCGTTCGTTTTTATTTTACAGATGCAGAAGCAAAAAATTTAATTGCAGCCGCCGGATGTCCTTCCTGCATAACAGTGAATGATCCTTATGAACTGGGTTCAACACAATATCATGGCAGCATTGCTGAAGAAAATGGTTTGCTGGATGATGATCAACCTGATTCTTTCCGTTTTATTCTTCCGGCAGGAACTGATATCATTCCTTATGACAATGGTTATTATGCCGAATTCACGGTAAACAGTTTCAGTGAATTCTGGCTGAGCAAAGGTATACTGGGCGCTGGAAGTAATTGTGCAGGTAGTACCGTTAGCTATACCGCAGCAGCAGGTGGTACAACTTATCAATGGCAGGAAGACACTGGATCTGGTTTTACAAATATCAGCAACGGAACCAATTATTCAGGAGCAGCAACAGCTGTATTACAACTGATCGCGTTACCCACTTCTGCATCCGGAAATAAATATCGTTGTCTTGTAAATGGAATAGCAGATACGCCAAGAACACTACTTTTTAAAATGACCTGGAATGGAAGTACAGATACCAATTGGTTTAATCCGGCCAACTGGAGCTGCGGCATATTGCCCGATCAATATACGGATGTGGTTATACCTGGTACGCTTGTCAATTACCCGGTACTGAATGCCAATGCAGCAGTAAGAAGTGTACAGTTGCAGTCAGGTGTGTCAATTACCGTTAGTACAGGAGTAGTGCTGGATATTAAGGGGAGGTAAAAAATACTGAATAAGGAGCAAAAAAATCTTGAACAAGGAACAAGTCCACCCGGACGACCCGGTCGGACGGGGAATGTCGAACAATGAACTTTAGAATAGTAAAAAGGTTTTAATTGAGTGTCTAAAATAGAATTATCAATATTAAATTCTCAAGTTGAAAAGCTTCTGACCTTGAACATTGAGTGTTGATTCTTGATTATTGAGCATTTTTACTTTACTCTTTTATCCAGAAAATATTTTCAGGACTGTCAGACGGAGACAGTTGAACAAACGTTTAGTTCTGCAAAATAAAATATTCTTCAACTTCTTTATTTCTTATTAATTATTTCTTATTGTATTCTATATGCTTTCGTGATTCTACATTCCCTGTTCCTTGTTCGATATTCACTTCTTCTGATTAAACATCCATTCCATCATTGGGGATTCGTTGGTATCAAGTAAATTTATAAAAGTAATGGCTAATCTTAATGGAAAGGATATAAACCTGTTTTATAAAAGTATTGTTGTACATAATGAATTCCTGAATTCGTCATTCTGAATTCATAATTATTCCTATCTTCCTTCCCGGAAAAAATATATTTATGGCATTACAACCGTGGCGTACAGGAAAAGTTATTAAAATAGAAGATCATACACACAACACCCGGCGTTTCTGGATCGAAGTTCCTGAATTAAACTCATTCGATTTTATTCCCGGGCAGTTTGTCACACTGGACCTACCCATTCATGAAAAGCCCAACAAACGATGGCGAAGTTACTCCATTGCAAGTTGTCCTGATGGCACAAATGTTTTTGAACTGATCATCGTCCGTTCTGCTGATGGAGCAGGCACGGCTTATCTTTTTGATCATGTGATAGTGGGCAGTGAATTGACTTTGCGCGGACCGCAGGGCGTTTTTATTTTGCATGAACCATTGGAGAAAGATATTTTTTTTATCTGCACAGGCACTGGTATTGCACCTTTTAACAGCATGATCCATCATATAAAAAACAACAGCATTTCTTTTAAGAATATTTACCTCGTTTTCGGTTGCAGAAAAAAAGGAGACCTGCTTTATTTTGATGAACTCGATCAACTGCAGAAAGAATTACCAGGCTTTAAATATATTCCTGTATTGTCACGCGAAGAATGGGATGGGCGTAGTGGTTATGTTCATCCGGCGTATGAAGAATTCTGTACTGAGAAACAGCCCGCTGTCTTTTTAATATGCGGATGGAAAGGAATGATTGACGAAGCGAGACAGCGTATTCTCGCGATGGGATATGATAATAAAAGTATTCATAGAGAAGTATATGGTTAAAAGTTCATGGCTGATAGATCATAGTTCATAGGAAGAACTTTCTAAATGTTTTTTCGATGAGATGAAAGCACTGCAATGAATCATACTTCGCCATGAACCATCAACAATGAACTATGAACTTCTTGAACTTATTCATTATATTCGTACAAACATGTTTGTTATGGGCGCAGGTTCACTCATAGCTTTAATAATTGCCGCTGTTTCCTTTTCGGGAATTGCCATTCTTATCTCTAAAATTGTTCTGAAAGCTTCTAAAAACAAACAGAAGGGGGAACCATACGAATGCGGTATTCCTACAAAAGGCCCCAGCTGGATACAATTTAATGTGGGCTATTATCTTTTCGCACTGATCTTTTTAATCTTTGATGTGGAACTTGCTTTTTTATTTCCATGGGCTGTAGTGGTGAAAAAAGTGGGCTGGCCTGCATTGCTTGAAATAGTAATTTTCTTTTTTATATTATTCATGGGATTTTTATATGCGCATAAGAAGGGAGCGTTTAAGTGGAAGTAAAACGTTCGTTTAAGGGTTTAAGAAGTTTAAAAGGTTTAATAGGTTTAATGCACTTACTATCATGATTTGTTTTTCTAATTCGTGAATCTGATTTTTCTAATTCGTGAAATTCGTGTTTTAAAATTCGTGTTATAAAAATGCTGGAAGCACAAAATAATATTACCGAATCATTTCCTGGTGAAGTTTACCATTCGCCCGGCGGCGGTATTGTGGTAAGTAAAATGGACCAGGTCATTAACTGGGCAAGAAGTAATTCTTTATGGCCACTCGTTTTTGGTACCAGTTGCTGCGCCATAGAAATGATGAGTGCTGCTTCTGCAAAGTACGACTGGAGCCGCTTTGGTTTTGAAGTGGCGCGTGCCACACCGAGGCAGGCCGACGTGATCATCATTGCCGGAACGATCGTAAATAAAATGGCACCGGTACTAAAACGTTTGTACGATCAGATGGGCGATCCGAAATATGTAATAGCAATGGGTGCCTGCGCAACGAGCGGCGGTCCGTTTTTTTACAATACTTATTCTGTGGTGAAAGGCGCTGATCATATTATTCCTGTTGATGTATACATTGCCGGTTGTCCGCCTAGACCGGAAGCATTGATTCATGCATTAATTACATTGCAGGAAAAAATAAAAAGCGGGATGACGAGAGAGCAGATAAAAGCAAGTAGTAAGTAATAAGTTTTATGTTATACGTTATAAGTATGATTAAGAGGAGTGTTGAATTTTTAATTTTCAAAGAGAATAAATCAAGTATAATAAAGTGGTAACAAATTAAAAACATCCAACGTAAAACGTATAACGTAAAACTTACAACGTCAAACTCTTCATGAACCGGGAAACATTACAACAACATATCTCCGAACTGCTTTCAACTGCCACTTTTGAAGAAGGCGGTGAGTGGCTCAATATAAATATTGATCCGGCTGACTGGTTATCGTTTGCAACTGCCTTAAAAAATACGGAAGGATTGGAATTTGATTACCTCATGTGCCTGACCTGTGTGGATTGGAAAACACATCTGACCATGGTCTATCATCTTGAATCTACCAGTTACCGGCACACGATTGTAGTAAAAGCAAAACTCGACAGAGCGAAACCTGAGATTGAATCTGTGTCTGATCTCTGGCGCACAGCAGAATTTCATGAAAGAGAAGTGTTTGAATTGTTTGGTGTAAATTTTTTGCATCATCCGGATTTAAGATTGCTGATCCTGCCCGATGGCTGGGAAGGAAAATTTCCATTGCGCAAAGATTTTGAAGATGAAGTGAACATGATCAAATTATAAAAACGTTTCATCGTTGAGCATTGAATATTGAACATTATGCATGAATAATCTATGGTCAAATAAAAGCAATTGATGTTTCAAGAAGTAGCAACAACAGAGCAGGGGGATTTAATTATAAATGTTGGGCCGCAGCATCCGGCTACGCATGGCGTGCTCCATCTTGTGATCACTATCAATGGCGAGACTGTTAAAAACGTAGAACCGCACTTGGGATATATTCATCGTTCTATTGAAAAAATGTGTGAGAGCCTGAGTTACCGGCAATTCATTTATGTGACAAGCCGCATGGATTATTTATCATCGCACATTAACAATCATGGCTGTGCTTTGTGTGTAGAAAAAGGTTTGCAGATCGAAGTGCCGCAACGGGCGCAGGTTGTAAGGGTTTTGATGGATGAATTGACCCGGCTGGCTTCGCACCAGTTGTGGTGGGGCGCTGTCGCGATGGATGTTGGCGCACTCACGCCTTTCTTTTTATCTTTTCGCGAAAGAGAAATGATCAATGAAATTATGGAAGAGACCTGTGGCGCAAGATTAACCATGAATTATATCGTTCCCGGTGGCGTGATGTATGATATCCATCCCAACTTCCAAAAGAAAGTAAAAGATTTTCTAACGCATTTCCGTTCTAAAATAAATGAGTATGATGAACTGGTGACGAACAATATTATTTTTCAGAATCGCATGAAGGGCATTGGCTGTATTTCCAAAGCAGATGCTATTTCATATGGCATGACCGGACCCGCGGCGAGAGCAAGTGGTGTAAGTTGCGACATCAGAAAATTATTTCCTTATGAAGTTTATAGTCAGGTAAATTTTGAAGAAATACTTGCAACGGAAGGCGACAGCTTTGCCCGATATACCGTGCGCATAAAAGAAATGCATCAGTCAATGAACATCGTTGAACAATTAATAGACAATATTCCGGAAGGAGATTTTCAGGCAAAAACAAAAGCAGTATTAAAATTACCGAAGGGGGAGTTTTACAGTCGTGTTGAAACAGCCCGCGGCGATTTCGGTGTGTACATTGTAAGCGAAGGCGGAACAACGCCTTACCGGATCAAATTCCGTTCACCGGGATTTTCAAATCTTTCTGCATTGAATCATTTAGTAAAAGGACATAAACTTGGGGATATGGTGGCAATCATGGGAACCTTGGATTTAGTGATACCGGACATTGATCGGTAATGTTGTAAGTTATAAGTTGTAGGTTATAAGTTAAAACCTACTGATTCAAAGATCTTTTTATAATAGCAATTTTTTTTAATAAAGGAATGAATAAAAAAATGAAATTAACAACTCAACAAAACTTATAACTTAAAACCTATAACTCTTTGTTCTCTCTCGAACACATAACAAACGCAGTACACAACTGGCTGAATGCAAATTTCAGTTCAGGTTGGGCATTGCTGTTTGAATTCGTGATTGTCGGAATACTAGTGATCAGTTTATTTGCAGTATTGGGTCTGGTGCTGATCATGATGGAAAGAAAAGTATCTGCATGGATGCAGTTAAGGCTGGGACCGAATCGTGTTGGTCCGAAAGGAATGTTTCAAACGCTGGCCGATACCATCAAGCTGATGGTGAAAGAAGGCATGACACCGGATGGGGCAGATAAATTTTTATTTAATGTGGCGCCTTTTATTGTAATGATCGTTGCAATGGTTGTGATGGCACCATTAATGTTTGCAAAAGGTTTTCAGATCTGGGATATCAATATCGGCGTGTTGTTCATTACTTCGATCTCTTCTGTTTCAGTGATCGGAATATTGATGGCGGGCTGGGCCAGTAACAATAAATATTCATTGATGGGCGCTATGCGCAGCGGGGCACAGATCGTGAGTTATGAATTGTCTGCCGGACTTTCTATTCTTTCGATTGTTGTGCTGACGGGCAGTGTAAAAATTTCCGATATCATTGCATCGCAGGAAAACGGATGGTGGTTGTTCAAAGGACATATTCCGGCGCTGATCGCATTTGTAATTTTTATTATTGCTGTAACTGCAGAAACCAACCGTGCACCTTTTGATATGGCCGAAGCAGAATCAGAACTTACCGGTGGCTTTCATACAGAATATTCCGGGATGAAATTCGCTTTGTTCTTTTTAGCAGAGTATGTAAATATTTTTGTGGCCTGTGCTTTTGGTGCAACTTTATTTCTCGGCGGATGGATGCCTTTTCACATCGGCAGCTGGCATGCCTTTAATCATGTGATGGATTATGTTCCTTCATCGCTTTGGTTTTTTGGTAAAACATTTTTTTTAATTTTTGTGATCATGTGGTTCCGGTGGACATTCCCACGCCTGCGTATTGATCAGTTATTGAACCTGGAATGGAAATATTTATTACCGATCAGTATGGTAAACCTATTGCTGGTAACA
The DNA here is from genome assembly GCA_040003235.1 of Ferruginibacter sp. Lineage (GTDB taxonomy): Bacteria > Bacteroidota > Bacteroidia > Chitinophagales > Chitinophagaceae > Ferruginibacter. The sequence continues at coordinate 64,469 of JBDUCW010000005.1, forward strand.
CTGATCGCAATAATGGGCTGGCATTTTTGAATACAACGTCTTGCGTTTGCTGTTTGGCGTTGAGTATCTAAAGAGCAGGATACTTTGCAACAGAAAGTTCCTAACACCAAACACCAAACAGCAAACGCCAAACAATAAGTTATTATGTTTTTTAAAAATTATATAAAGGACGTTTACAATGGAGTTACTTCCTTATTAAAAGGTATGCGCCTCACTGGAAGATATTTTATTCATCACCGTAAAGAAAGTATTACAGAAGAATATCCGGATAATAAAGCAACGCTGGTATTGGCAGAACGGTTTCGGGGAGAAGTGGTGATGCCACATGATGAAAATAATGAACATGCCTGTACCGGCTGCACTGCATGCGAACTGGCCTGTCCGAATGCAACCATCAAGATCGTCACCAAATTTGATATAACACCTGAAGGCAAAAAGAAGAAAGCGATCGATACGTTTGTTTATCACCTGGAATTGTGTACCATGTGTAATCTTTGTATTGAGGCCTGCCCGACTGATGCAATTAAAATGGCGCAGAATTTTGAACACAGTGTAACAGACAGGACCAAACTTACAAAAGTATTGAACAGGCCGGGATCGAAAGTGAGGGAAGGAGTAGAATAATTAAGAATTAAAAATTAAGAATTAAAAGTTAGTTCGAAATTCGACATTCTTTGTTCCTTGTTCGATATTTTTTTGACCGATCAACCTGAACATTGAACATTGATTGTTGAATATTTGTATTTCCGGTCTGACGGTCTCCGTCTGACTACCAAATAAAAGAATGACTGCTTCACAAATTATATTTTATATTTTATCTGCCTTCATACTTGGAGCAGCAATACTTTCTGTGACTACCCGGAAGATTTTCCGCGCTGCCATCTGGTTATTGTTTTCACTCATTAGTATTGCAGGAATTTATTTCTGGATGGAAGTAGAATTTATTGCTGCCGTTCAGATCATCGTGTATGTAGGTGGCATTGTGGTACTCATTATTTTTTCAATTTTTCTTACACAGCAATCAGGTAAAGAAATGGCGAAGGCGCCGATTTCAAGAACGATCGCATCAGTGCTGGCAGTACTATTCGGCTTTGCATTAACCTATTTGCTGATCTATAAAAATGAATTCAAAGCGGGCGATGGAAAATTTGATATGGAACTTTCAAGGATTGGTACGCAAATGCTGAGCACCGGTAACAATGGATTTGCATTGCCGTTTGAAGTGGTAAGTATTTTATTGCTGGCAGCCATGATCGGTTGTATTGTCATTGCAATGAACGCTAAAACAAAAGATAAATGAAGGGTATTCCCATAGAACAGATTTTATTTGTGAGCACCGCGCTTTTTTTTATCGGTATGTACGGCTTGTTTACACGGCGTAACCTGATCACGATGCTGATGGCGATCGAACTGATATTGAACAGCGTCAACATCAATTTCGTGGTATTCAACAAATACTTATATCCCGAAAAACTCGACGGCATTTTCTTTACCATATTTATTATTACGATCGCGGCAGCGGAAGCAGCAGTGGCCATTGCGATCATTATTAATTTATACAGAAGTCATCATTCGATCGATGTGGAAGATGCGGCGGAAATGAAATATTAATTGATAAGTGATAATGGATAATTTTTTCAAGACGAGTAGTAAAATTGTCTCGTAATTTTTTTCTGGTCACGTATTGAACATTGTGTATTGATTATTGAATATTTTAATTTTGAATTATAAAAACTACATCTCATTAATTCCCCTGCTGCCACTGGCTGGTTTTCTGCTGTTGGGTTTGTTCGGAAGAAAATATTTCAAAAATATTTCCGGCATATTCGCGACCATAATTTTATTGGCCGTTGCGGCATTATCGGTCTATACTGCATATCATTATTTCATGGTCGATGGAAAAGTAAATGAGACGTATCAATCCATTACCGCATTAAAATATACCTGGTTATATTTTGGGAATGGAATCAGTATCGACATGGGCATTACACTCGATCCCATTTCAGTGATGATGCTGGTAGTAGTATCCGTTGTTTCACTGATGGTGCACATCTTCAGTCTTGGTTATATGAAAGGCGAAGAAAGATTCAGCACTTATTATGCTTATCTGTTGCTGTTTACTTTTTCCATGTTAGGTTTAGTGCTGTCGAGTAATATTTTCCAGATCTATATGTTCTGGGAACTGGTGGGCGTTTCATCTTATTTACTGATCGGTTTTTATTACGACAAACCTTCTGCGGTAGCGGCTTCTAAAAAAGCATTTATAGTAACAAGATTTGCAGACCTCGGTTTTCTCATCGGAATTTTAATACTCGGTTTTCAAAGTGGTTCACTTGATTTCAATACGATCATTCAAAGATTAACCGATCTGCAATCACCGCAATTTATTGCAATCACGACTGCATCTTTCCTGGGTGTTTCTTTATTAACCTGGGCGCTGACGTTAGTATTCATCGGCGGTGCCGGAAAAAGTGCAATGCTGCCTTTACACATCTGGCTGCCCGATGCAATGGAAGGCCCAACACCGGTTTCTGCATTGATACATGCAGCAACAATGGTAGTGGCGGGTGTTTTTCTTGTTGCAAGATTGTTTCCACTCTTTGCGATTAATCATGCAGCGTTGCAGATTGTTACCTGGGTTGGCGCAGCTTCTGCGGTGTTTGCTGCAATCATTGCGTGCACACAAACAGATATTAAAAGAGTACTCGCTTATTCAACCATGTCGCAGATCGGTTATATGATGTTTGCATTGGGCGTTTCAGGTCATGGCGGAGAAAATGGTTTGGGTTATACAGCGGCCATGTTTCATTTGTTCACGCATGCTTTTTTTAAATCACTGTTATTTCTTTGTGCCGGTGCTATTATTCATTTAGTACATAGCAATGAAATGAAAGATATGGGCGGATTAAGAAAATACATGCCGCTCACTCATATTGCTTTTTTGACGGGCTGTCTTGCAATCGCAGGTGTTCCGCCGTTTGCCGGATTTTTCAGTAAGGAAGAAATTTTATTGGCCGCATACCAATCCAGTAAAGCCATTTATGCAATTGCGTTGATCACTTCGGGCATCACTGCATTTTATATGTTCCGTTTATACTTTTCTATTTTCTGGAATAAAGAAACATTATTGCACAATCATCATGGCGAAGGAACCATGAGCATGAAAATTCCCCTGATCATATTATCAGCAGGCGCTTTGCTGGCGGGCTTTGTACCGTTCTCTCATTATATAACAACCGATGGAAAATATTTGCCCAATGAATTTCATCCGCTTTTTTCTATAGCTCCCGTTTTGCTTGCATTGACTGCGATATTATTTGCATTTATACTTTATAAAAAAGAGAATGACCGTCCTGCAAAGATCGTCGCTGCGATGGGCGGTTTATATAAAGGCGCTTACCGAAAATTTTATTTTGATGAATTGTACAATCTCATTACAAAGAAAATAATATTCAACCTGATCGCGAGGCCGGCTGCATGGATCGATAAAAACATTGTAGATGGTTTAATGAATGGTATTGCAGCTTTTACAGGATGGGTTTCTGAATCGATCAAAGGAATACAATCTGGCAAAGTGCAGAATTATGCGTTGTATTTTTTTGGAGGGATCATCACATTGCTGATTGTGTTTTTGTATTGGTGGATTTAAAAAATTACCTCTTGTCTGACGGCCTCCGTCTGACAAGAGGTAATTTATCAGTTAATACACAGAACTGAATAAAATTTTGGTCAGACGGAGACCGTCAGACCAGCGAATAAAAAATAAAGGATGAACCTCTCTATATTTATATTACTGCCATTACTGACCGCGCTTGCAATGCTGGCCGGTAAAGGATTGCGGCAGGTGAGACTGATCGCATTGACCGGCGCATCTTTGCAGTTCATTCTTGCATTCGTGCTTTTCTTTTTGTACTACAAAGAAAGAGCTGCAGGTAATTCGTCAATGATGCTGTTTGAAGAAGACCATGCATGGTTCGCTTCATTAAATATCCATTATCATATTGGGGTGGATGGAATTGCTGTCGCCATGATTTTATTAACCGCGTTTGTTGTGCTGGCCGGTGTATTGGTTTCCTGGAAAATGAGCAGGATGAATAAAGAATTTTTTTTCCTGCTGTTATTGCTGAGCGTTGGTGCTTTTGGTTTTTTTATTTCATTGGATCTGTTCACGCTGTTCTTTTTTTTAGAAGTCGCGGTAATCCCAAAATTCTTACTCATCGGCATCTGGGGCAGTGGTAAAAAAGAATACAGCGCCATGAAACTTGCGTTGATGCTGATGGCTGGTTCTGCATTGGTATTTGTAGGATTGGCAGGCATGTATTTTAATTCACATGATGCCAGTGGTGCACACACATTTAATATGCTGCAGCTTTCTCAACTGCACATAGATGCTGCAGCGCAAAAAATATTTTTCCCTTTTGCTTTCATCGGCTTTGGGATTTTTACCGCACTGTTTCCTTTTCATACCTGGGTGCCGGATGGACATTCATCAGCGCCCACAGCGGCCTCTATGTTCCTGGCAGGTATTTCCATGAAACTCGGCGGCTACGGATGTTTGCGGCTTGTAGTGCTGTTGATGCCGGATGCTGCACAATATTATTCTACTGTCATTATCGTATTGGCATCCATCGCTATTTTGTATGGTGCCTTCGCCACGATGATGCAGACCGATCTTAAATATATCAATGCTTATTCATCGGTGAGTCATTGCGGTTTTGTGTTACTCGGCATAGGGATGCTTACAAAAACTTCCATCAATGGCGCAGTGATGCAGATGGTTTCACACGGTTTAATGACCGCACTTTTCTTTGCGTGCATCGGCATGATCTACGACCGCACACATACGCGGCAGATAAAACAACTTGGGGGTTTATTAAAAGTGATGCCTTTTATTTCTACCGTGTTTGTAATCGCGGGTCTTTGTTCATTGGGCTTGCCGGGCCTCAGTGGTTTTGTTGCAGAGATGACAATCTTCATGGGTTCCTGGCAACATGCTGATGCATTTTACCGCATCGCTACTATTATTGCATGTGCTTCCATTGTAGTAACGGCAGTGTATATTTTACGGGCAGCAGGCAAAGTAATTATGGGACCGGTTGAAAACAATGAACACCGTTTATTATCGGATGCCGGTTGGAATGAAAAAATGGCAGCGATGTTGCTGATCATCGGAATTGTAGCCATTGGTGTGGCGCCTTTCTGGTTAAATAATTTGATCAGTTTTTAAAAAATAAAAAATAAAAAGTAAAAAAATATTCCAGTAAATAATGATTGAGTATTTGCAATTAATGAAACATGAATTACTGCTTGCGGTAATGATCTTTCTTTTTTTATTTCTTCAACTGGGAAATAAAAAATGGGAGCGCAGTTCATTATTGTCTTTCATTAACCTGATGTTGTTTTTTAATCTTGTTGCCGGATTCTTTTTTAATGAAGCAGGAATGTTGTTCGGTGATATGTTCCGCAATACTGAATTGATCTGGTTTGAAAAGAACCTGTTGAACCTTGGTACATTAATTATTTCAATGCAATCTTATCACTGGCTGATGAAGCAGGATCATGTGATTGAATTTTATCTACTGCTGCTGTCAACCTTACTGGGCATGTTTTTTATGATCAGCAGCAATAACCTGTTGATGTTTTACCTTGGCCTCGAACTCTCAACAATACCGCTGGCTGCGCTGGCCAATTTTGATCTGGAAAAAAGAACTTCATCAGAAGCAGCGATGAAGCTGATCATGTCTTCAGCATTCTCATCTGGTTTATTACTTTTTGGTATTTCCATGTTGTATGGAACCGCAGGCACTTTAAATTTTGCGGAGCTTTCACAACATATTTCCGGGACGCCTTTGCAGATATTTTCACTCATCCTTGTGATTACAGGATTTGGGTTTAAAATTTCTGCAGTACCTTTTCATTTATGGACAGCCGATGTGTATGAAGGTGCACCGGTTGCTGTGACGGCTTATTTATCGGTGATATCGAAGGGTGCAATATTATTTGTATTCACTTCTGTTTTGTATTCGGTATTTCAACCGGTAGCAGAAACCTGGTACAGGATGATCTTTGTAATATCGGTTGCCACCATGATCATTGGTAATCTTTTTGCTCTGCGCCAGCAGAATATGAAAAGGTTTTTAGCTTTTTCTTCCATTGCACAGGTTGGTTTTATTTTAATCGGAATCAGTGGTTCTTCTCCGGCAGGTGGGGCTTCAGTAATTTATTTTGTGCTGATCTATATTTTTTCTAATCTCGGAGCATTTGGAGTGATCGCATTGGTAAGCGCATTGGCAGGAAAAGAAAGTGTGGATGATTATAAAGGATTCTATAAAACAAATCCATTCCTCAGTTGGGTGATGGCGTTGTCTTTATTCTCATTGGCAGGCATTCCACCTGCTGCAGGTTTTTTTGGCAAATTCTTTTTATTACTGGCAGGTGCAGGCAAAGGAAATTACCTGCTCATCAGTATTGCTGCATTAAATATGGTGCTTTCTTTATATTATTATTTAAGAATTATTAAAGCAATATTTATGGACAGCAATGAAAATCCAATACCGAAGATCCATGCAGGCCTGCAACCCAGACTGGCCATCTTTATTTGCATGGCAGGAATTATTATAACAGGAGTTGCAGGAGGTGCTTATGAATATATCAGGTCCTTATTTTAAATATTATCCAGGAATTATTCTATAAAATGGCGATCAATAAAAATCATGAATTTGAAGAGCTCGATGGTATAAAATGTTCCATCGTTGAAAAAAATGCATCTGCAGAGCGGGTTGCTTTTTTAAAGGACCTGCTGTTATACAATAGTTATAAGGTAGTCGTGGTTCCATCACCGCCTCCGAAAGCCGCTCCGGCAACCGTTCCCAAAGAAGGCGAAGAAATTATTCCTGTCACCCCTGTTCCTGTTGCCGAAACATTTACAATTGGCGTTACCGATGTAACGTTCAATCCTACCAATGCCATTTTCGGAAGATTGTTGCATGCTAAGAACAGCAACTTTGTAACACTCGCTTACTGGAAACAGGAAAAGGCCGTAAGCAATGATGAGGTTCCTTATTTTGAAAATACAAATGCTGAAATATGAATAAGACAATTGCAAGAGGTATCCTGATACCTTTATTTATCATTCTGTTGATGATCTTTAATTTTATGCGGATAGAAGGATCCGACTGTGTCCGAACCATTCATATCGTATCATTATTGGCAATGGGTGCAGCAATCGGAATGCTGCTGATGAATATTGCCACCCTGATCAGGAACAGGAAAAAATGATAACTCCTTTATCAAAAAATGCTGGTTGTATTTATAAACTGATTTTATTAGTTTTGTTTGGCCCCGTATAATTCCTTACTATAAATTTACCCGACCATGAAACGTACCCTTTTTTTCATTGCCCTTGTTGTGACCGTACAGTTTTCTTTCAGCCAGGAACTTGCCAATTATGCTGATCCTTCTCCAGAAGAACTGGAGATGAAGGTCTGCTCATTTGATAAAGATGCCGGAAGCGTCATGTTACTCAACGAAGCATTTTCTGATTATGATGATGAGCATCACCTCATCACGCGGCATCATATCCGAATTAAAATTCTGAAGGAGAAAGACCTGAACCAGGCCAATGTATCCATTCCTTATTACCGGAAAGATGACTTTGAGATCATCGATGATATTGCGGGACTAACAATTAACAGCAACGGTAGCGGAGATCCATCCAGAGAAAATATAGATCCGAAAACTATCTTTAAACAAAATACCAATGAACAGTTGGGCGAAGTTCGGTTCGCATTTCCTGCAGTTAAAAAAGGAAGCATTATTGAATACCGTTACCGTAGCACTATGAAACATTATGGCGGTCTTGAAGATTGGGAGTTTCAGCAGGAAATACCCGTTGTGTTGAGTAAATACAAACTGGTCATCACACCCAATACTGAATTTACTTACCGGATAACAAAGCGGGATGATTTGCAGATAACGGTAAAGCCAAACAGTTCTGATGGCAGTATTTATTTTGAAATGAAAAATATTCCGGGACTAAATGAGGAGCCTTATATGGATGCCAGGAATGATTATGTTCAAAAAGTTATTTTTCAATTAAGCGGTTATAACAGCGACGGTACCGGTTTTGGCAGAACAAAATATATGAACTCATGGGATGCAGTAACAAATGAGTTGATCAATGACGAAAATTTTGGTAAGCAGCTCGGAAAAAATCTTTCGGGAACAGATGATTTTATAAAACAGACAAAACTGCTTTCTTCTGATGAAGCAAAAATGAAAGCGGTATATGATTATGTTGCCAGAAACATGAACTGGAATGGTTTCCACAGCAAATATTCGATGGATGGAGTTAAACAGGCCTGGAGTAAAAGAACAGGAAACAAAGCTGATATCAATTTAATACTTGTAAATCTTTTAAAGGATGCTGAGCTTACTGCGTATCCGATGCTGGTGAGTGAACGTTATCATGGAAAAGTAAATACGGACTATCCTTTTATTGATCAGTTCAGTTCCATATTTGCATGTGTAGTGATCAATGGAAAAAAATATTACCTGGATGCTACTGATAAATTTACACCTGCACGCCTTACGCCTTATGAAATTCTGAACACCTCTGCATTGCTGGTGAACAGAAAGGCCGGAGGTCTGATTAATATCAGTAATGATTCTCTGCAATACCAAGAAGATATTAATGTATCTATGGAAGTGAATGAAGACGGGACTTTAAAGGGAACAGTAACGGTTGAAGGTGCAGATTATGCAAGATCAGAAAAGCTGGAAGACAGCAAAGAAGACCTGGGGATACTTAAAAAATCTTATGCGGATAATCAGCCACTGGCTGTGAATATTGGCAATTTTGAAATAAGGAATCAGGATAAAGATTCATTGGCGCTGCTGGAAAATTTCAGTTTCACCGGCACATTAAACAGTTCAGGGGGATATACATTTGTTCCGCTCAATCTTTTTTCGGGATTTCAGAATAATCCATTTGTTGCAGACGAGCGTTTTTCTAATGTCAATTTTGGGTATAAAAAAACGATCACCGTCGTAAGCAATATTAAGCTTCCGAAAAATTACACAGTGGATGATGTGCCTAAGAGGATCAAAGTAGTTACACCGGAACAGGACATTATTTTTTTGAGGGAAATTGTTTATAATAAAGAAAGCAGCAGTGTTGATTGTACACTGAAGTTTGAGTTTAAAAAAAGCCTTTACCTGGTCGATGATTATCCGCTGCTCAAAGAAATTTATAAAAAAATATTTGAATACTTGAAAGAACCGTTGCTGTTGAAGAAACAATAGTAGAAAGCATTTTACCACAGAGTTTCAGGAGTTTTTAACTCTCTAAACCCTTTGATGTATTCAACTTTTTAGACTATGGAAAAATATTTTTCTTTACTCTGTAAACTCTGTGCTGTATTTCACTCTATTTTCCTCTGTGGTTAAATTTGTTGATCTTAGTTGATCTTTTCTAAAATCAATTTCTTTACATCAGCCAATGCAATTCGTTCCTGCGTCATGGTATCGCGGTAGCGGATAGTCACAGTATTATCTTCTTTGGTCTGGTGATCAATGGTAACACAAAACGGAGTGCCCAGTGCATCCATGCGGCGGTAACGTTTACCGATACTGTCCTTCTCTTCGTAAAAACAATGAAAGCTGGTTCTACATTCTTTAATCAACGCTTCTGCAATTTCAGGAAGACCTTCTTTTTTTGTCAATGGCAATACAGCTAATTTGATCGGAGCTATTTTGGCAGGAATGCGCAACACAACGCGGCTGTCTTCCGTACCATCTTCTTTATTCCATTTTTCATTGGCATAGCTCATACTTAAAATAGTAAGTACGAGGCGATCGAGGCCCACAGAAGTTTCTACCACATAAGGAATATAATTGCCGAATGGCTTATTGGTAGAAGGATCAACATCATTATCAAAATACTGCATTTTCTTTTTGCTGAATTCCTGGTGTTGTTTCAGATCAAAATCAGTTCTTGAATGAATGCCTTCCAGTTCTTTCCATCCGAATGGAAATTCAAATTCAATATCGCAGGCTTCTTTAGCATAGTGGGCTAATTTGATATGATCGTGATATTTTAATTTATCTGCAGTAATGCCTAAACTTAAATGCCATTCAAGTCTTGCTTTTTTCCAGAACTGATACCATTCGCCTTCAGTGCCGGGCCGAACAAAGAACTGCATTTCCATCTGTTCAAATTCGCGCATGCGGAAAATAAATTGTCTTGCAACAATTTCATTACGGAAAGCTTTTCCCGTTTGTGCAATACCGAAAGGAATCTTCATTCTCCCGGTTTTTTGTACGTTCAGAAAATTAACGAAGATGCCCTGAGCAGTTTCCGGTCTTAAATAAATTGTATCGGCTTCTTCAGCAACACTGCCGATCTGTGTGCTGAACATGAGATTGAATTCACGAACATCCGTCCAGTTAACAGTTCCACTGATGCTGCATTTTATTTTATTGTCTTCGATCAGTTTTTTCAGACCTGTATAATCAGTGGCTGCCAGTAAAGAATCCATTGCCAATAATAATTCTTCCGCTTCCTTTGTCTGTCCTTTTTCTTTTAAAGAATCACTGTAGCCTTCAATCAAATGATCAACACGGTATCTTTTGTTGCTGTCTTTGTTATCGA
>JBDUCW010000051.1:0-29200 GCA_040003235.1 Ferruginibacter sp.
CGATATGCATCGGGACTGCCAGCGCTCTATCCCGATTATTTCGGGAAGCTAATCCCCCTTAATTTCAACCGCTGAACTCTATCCCGATATGCATCGGGACTGCCAGCGCTCTATCCCGATTATTTCGGGAAGCTAATCCTCCAAAAAATTACCGCGAGGTCACGAAGAAATTAAATTTAGTTTCTTATAAATTCGTACCTGTGCCTGCAGTTAAAATGGATTGCAAATATACCGGCATACAACTATGCCTCAAAAAGAAATTTAGTTTTGTTTATTGCCAGGTGATGTCATGGGAATAGTGGTCTGAGGCTGCCCTGATTTTACCGATGGATTTTCAAGCGACTTCATCGCTTCCAGGTTTTGTTTGGCCAGCAAAAAAGTGCTATCTAACGCAAGCGCTTTTTCAAAATAAGATTTTGCTTCTGCTTTTTTATCAAGATCGTATAAAGCCAATGCATGAATATTATACACGCCGGATTGCAGATAAGTTCTGCCCGATTGTTCACCAACTGTGTACGGCATAATATAATCCGGTTTGAATTGTAATTTTTCCGTTGCCTGTGCAGTTGCTATACATTCTACCAGTCTTTTCAATCCATATTGCAGTTCCATTAATTTATATCCATGAAAAGGGCTCTGTGTTTTTTTAAATAATTTTTCAAATAAGGCGATCGATTCAGTAGGCTGTTGCATTTTATCCAGACAAATCGCCTTCATTTCCATTAAGCCAATGTCTTCAGGTTTTAAAGCAAGACGTTTATCAGCCCAGTAATAGCATTGTGCAAATGCGCCCTGCCGCAGATACAGCATCGCAACAGTATCTGCATAAGGTGTATTGCCATTCTGTTCTGAGATATAATAATTCAATGCGAGTATAGCTGTTGGAACATCGCCGCATTGCAGCGCCTGGTTAAAAACATTGAGGTGCGGATTTTTTCCTGCAGGAGCTGTTGCCTTTTTTACCTGGGCCTGCAGGAATATAGTTGAGCAACAGATTACGGATAAGATCATTAATTTCTTCATCACAGTTTTATTTTTAATTTAAGGAGCGCAAAATAATAAAAAACCCCGACACATCGGCCGGGGTAACCAGTTTATGGTATAAGCTTAACCTTCCCAGATTTCATCTTTTCCATCCAGCCATAACTTTACGAGTTCTGTTGTAACAGATTTAGGCCTCTCCAAAGGAAAGCCCAGTGCACGGTCCCAGATCAGGCTGGCCAGTACGCCCAATGCCCTTGAAACCCCGAACAGTACTGTATAAAATTCATATTCCTTCATGCCGTAATGCACCAGCAATGCACCACTGTGCGCATCCACATTCGGCCATGGATTTTTGATCTTTCCAATTGTTTTAAGAACGGGCGGAACGGCTTCATAAATATTCCAGACGGTATTCACCAATGGATCATCAGGAAGATGTTTCTTACCAAATTCCATTTGTGCAGTAAAGCGCGGATCAGTTTTGCGTAAAACCGCATGACCATAACCCGGAACTACTTTTCCTTCACTCAATGTTTTCTTCACATATTCTGTGATCTGCTCTTTGCTGGGCGATTCTGTTTTCAGTTCTTCCTGCATTTCAAATATCCATTTGATCACTTCCTGATTGGCCAATCCATGAAGCGGACCTGCGAGGCCGTTCATACCCGCAGCAAAACTCAGGTAAGGATCACTCAATGCTGATCCTACAAGATGCGTTGCATGTGCAGAAACATTACCACCTTCGTGATCAGCATGGATCACCATATAAAGCCGCATCAGCTCCTTAAAGTCTTCGTTGTCATATCCCATCATGTGGGCAAAATTACCGGCCCAGTCGAGCAGACCATTTGGCTGAATATGTTCACCAAATTTATATTTACGCCGGTAGATATATGCCGCAATCCTTGGCAGGCGGGCAATCAGGTCCAGTGAATCATCATAAACTGCATCCCAGTAATCTTTTTTATTCATGCCCGAAGCATATCTTTTGCTGAAGGAACTTTCAGTCTGCAGCGCCATAATGGCCACCACAAATTGCGTCATCGGGTGTGAATTCAATGGCAGTGCTTCAATGCTGGCAAATACATGATTGGGTACATGGCTCCTGCGTTGCAACACACTCGAAAGGTGCTGTACATCATCTTCTGTCGGCAATTCACCTACGAGCATCAAATAAAAAAGTCCTTCAGGTAAGGGTTCGCTTCCGCCCGGCGCCTTCGGTAATTTTTCCTGTAATTCAGGAATGGTATAACCACGGAAACGAATACCTTCCTGTGCATCCAGCAATGAAGTTTCGGTAACTAATCCCGTAATGCCACGCATACCCTGGTACACCTGGCTTAAAGTTACCTCGCCGATTTTTTTATTGCCGTGTTCTTTTAAAAGGTCTTTGATCTCTGCTGCGGTAGCATCAGCCTTTGCTTTAAAACTGTCTTTAATAATACCCATGATTATGATTTTATATTCCCCCGATGTTATATTTTTTTTGACCCGGCTGTATCCCGATGTGCAGCTGCATTGGCGTCGCACTCTTTTACTTCAGTAACGCTGCCGCGCATTATGCAATCTTAATTTTTGGTTGCCGGATATCCTTCTGAACGGACAGTTAATTCACGATTTTTCCGATATGGCCTTATTTAACAGAAAGATGCCTAAAATTACGATGGGACCACCTCTAAAACAAAAGTTTTAGAAGAAAGTTACCGGTCCAGACAAAAAACTTCAGGCTTCTATATACATAAAGCAAATCTAAACGAGGAAAGATCCAGATCATCATTTTAAACAACTATTCCATTCGGGAATTATTTAACAACGATTGGCAAAATAATTGTCAGCCTAGAACGTTTCAACAATAGGTCCCTGGCCTTTATTCCAACCTTACCAATTGCTTCTGGGTATTAATCATTAAAGAAAAAGTTATGCAAACAACAAAAGGAAAATTGTATCCGGTAGTTGAACAGATCAACAATACCACTACATCCTGGATCGGCCGTTATCCCGGGGAAGACAATGATATTAAAAGCGGGCAAACATTTTTATCTCCTTCGGGCGGGGAACTGGATAGCATCGAAATATTTTCTTCACTCGTAGTTCGCTCTGGCGAAGTCCTTATTACATTTCATGAATTTGATGCTGTGAATAAAGAATGGGGCATAAAGATCGCTTCGGCATCAGTAATGTTCAATAAGTCTGACAGCAATAAATGGATCAGTTTTCCATTGCAGGGCATTCAGCTTCAACAGGGAAAATGGTATGGGTTTATGTTACAAAGCCCGTCTTCACTCATCGGAGTGGGCGAAGCCGCAGGTACACATCGTGAACCACCTAACGGAGAAGGGCAGGAGTGGAAATTTATATCCGGTGATAATAAGGGCAAAGCCTTTACTTATTTCAGTCTTGCTTTTAAAGTAGAACTTAGGGCGTAAAGCCGTTTAAGGGTTTAAGCGTTTAAAGGTTTGAAAACAACTCGGTACTTGTTGCAAAGAAAAAATATGGCTTAGATATTTTTACTTATATCATGTGCTGTGGGAAGGCTCATCACGCCCACGGGTTTGGTGATGTTTTTGGTTGACTTAGTTAACAGAGTTAAAAAAGTTGATAAAGGTCTTCCCTATATCAACTTTATCAACCTTATCTTTCTACGAGTACATTTCTTCTTTCAACGCCTTTACTCTTGGATCTTCAAGATATTCATCGAATGACATCAACCGGTCGATAATACCTTTTGGTGTAAGTTCGATGATCCTGTTGACAACAGTCTGTATAAAAGTATGATCGTGCGAAGTGAGCATTACAATTCCGGGAAAAGTATTACAACCTTCATTGAAACTCTGGATGCTTTCAAGATCCAGGTGATTCGTCGGCTGATCGAGTATAATTAAATTAGGACTCTGCAGCATCATGCGGCTGAGCATGCAACGCACTTTTTCACCACCACTCAACACACTTGATTTTTTATTGATGTCATCACCGCTGAAAAGCATCTTTCCTAAAAAGCCTCTTAAAAAAGGTTCGTCAGCATCCGTTACCCAATCAGGTACGTACTGCCGTAACCAATCCATCAAGGGAAGCGGTGTTTTAAAAAAATCATTGTTCTCCAAAGGAAGATAGGCTTTGGTGATTGTGGTGCCCCATTCATATTTTCCGCTGTCGGCCTTCATTTCGCCATTAATGATTTCAAAGAAAGAAGTAACAGCCAAAGGATCTTTACTCAGGAATGCGATCTTTTCACCTTTATTAATATCAAATGTAACCTTGTCGAAAAGCACACGGCCATCAACAGATTTTTTTAAATTTTCTACATTCAGTATCTGATTGCCCACTTCACGCTGCGGTTGAAAAATGATACCCGGGTATTTTCTGTTGGATGGTTCAATTTCTTCAATGGTCAGTTTTTCCAATGCTTTTTTTCTGGAAGTAGCCTGCTTACTTTTAGAAGCATTCGCACTGAACCGTGCAATGAAATCCATCAGCGCCTGGCGCTTATCTTCCGTTTTTTTATTTTTGTCATTGATCTGCCTGCTCATCAACTGGCTGCTCTCATACCAGAAAGTATAGTTACCGGTAAAAGTTTTTATTTTTTGTCTGTCCACATCCGAAACGTGGGTGCACACTGCATCTAAAAAGTGACGGTCATGGCTTACTACCAAAACAATATTTTCATAATCGGCCAGAAAATTTTCAAGCCAGCCAATGGTTTCAATATCGAGTCCGTTGGTCGGTTCATCCAATAATAAAATATCCGGACTTCCAAACAATGCCTGCGCCAGTAATACCCGCACTTTCATATTACCCGGAAGATCTTTCATCAATGTCTGATGATAATTATCTTTTACACCCAGTTCACTTAAAAAAGTGGCTGCATCACTTTCAGCTGTGTAGCCGCCCATTTCACCAAACTGTTCTTCCAGTTCACCGGCCTTGATACCGTCTGCTTCAGTAAAATCTTCCTTTGCATACAATGCATCTTTTTCATGCATGACGTCCCACATTTTTTTGTGGCCCATCAATACCGTATTCAAAACAGAGATCTCATCAAACTCAAACTGGTTTTGTTTCAGCACTGCAAGCCTTTCACCGGGGCTGATGGAAACTGTGCCTTTATTGGGTTCAATTTCGCCACTTAATATTTTAAGAAAAGTAGATTTGCCGGCGCCGTTTGCGCCAATCACTCCATAGCAATTGCCCTTGTTGAAAGTGATGTTTACTTCATCAAACAGCACCCTCTTGCCGTAGGCCAGCGTTATATTATTTGCACTAATCATTGTTGAAAATTATAAGGAGCCGCAAAGGTAAGCCCGGAATTAATAATTAAGAATTAATAATTAAGAATTACTTCAGTTCGCGGTACTTTTTATTTTAAAATTGATAGTTGATAATTGAAAATTGATAATGTTCGAACTCAATGCATTATCCTGTTTCTTTAAAAGGGTTGAACTGACAAGGTTATCAATTATCCATTCCTTAGAGTCAGACAAAAATAAAAAGCCCCTCAACAAAGAAGGGCTCTTTAAAAAATATGCTGTGCAAAAATTATGCGATTTCAACTTCAGCACCTGCATCAGTTAATTTAGCTTTTAAATCTTCAGCAGTTGCTTTGTCAACACCTTCTTTGATTGGTTTCGGAGCGCCGTCAACCAGATCTTTTGCTTCTTTCAAACCTAAGCCAGTCAAGTCTTTTACAACTTTAACTACTGCCAGTTTGTTAGGACCTGCAGCTTTCAATATTACATTGAATGCAGTTTTTTCTTCAGCAGCAGCCGTACCGCCACCACCGCCGTCACTTACTACAACTGCTGCTGCAGCTGGTTCGATGCCGTATTCTGATTTTAAAAATTCAGCTAAATCCTGAACTTCTTTTACTGTTAAGCCTACTAAGCTTTCAGCTAATGCTTTTACGTCTGCCATGTTGTTTAAATTTTTTCCGTCTTCATTGTTTCTTACTCCGACGGATCTGTTATTAAAAAAATAATTTCCTTTGTTGATTTGATAATCTGTTAGTTTTTCGATTTGTAATTCTTACATTTCCAAATTTCCAGATTTTCAAATTGATTATGCTTCTGCAGGTGCTTCAGCTGCTACTGCTGCCGCTGCTTCAGGCCTGTTCTGCAAAGCACCGATCACGCGTTGTATCGGAGACTGCAATAATCCGATTACTTCACCGATCAATTCATTCTTCGTCTTGATCTTGGTTAAAGCAACCAACTGATTGTCGCCCACAAAAACGTCTCCGTTAATGAATGCAGCTTTCAGTTGTGGTTTGTCACCATTTTTTTCCTTGCGGAAACTGCTGATGATCAAAGCCGGATCTTTTGGATTTTCGCTGAAGAGTAACGCTGTTACTTTATGCAATGAATCAAATACGCCTGCATATTTTTCAGCATCAAGACTTTCCAGTGCTTTACGGATCAAAGTGTTCTTAGCCACTTTCATTTCCACCTGCTTATTAAAGCATTCGCTGCGGAGTTTGGTTACCTGGGCTACTGTCAGGCTTTCTGTATCAGTAATGTAGAAGTTGTTGTACTGAGAGAATTTTCCCTTCAGCACTTCGATCACTTCGTTTTTTTCCTGTTTTGTCATAACAAATATTTTTTAACCTGCTCATTCTTTTCAGAATGAAGAAGGTATTTAGTTCATGAATGATTTGGTGTCTACTGTAATACCGGGACTCATGGTGCTTGCCATGCTGATACCTTTTAAGTAAGTACCTTTTGCGGTACTTGGTTTCAGCTTGATGATCGCATTGATGAGTTCGTTGCTGTTTTCAGCGATTTTTTCAGAAGTAAAACTTACTCTTCCGATAGAAGCGTGGATGATACCCACTTTATCTACTTTAAAAGCGATCTTACCACCTTTCAGATCATTGATAGCACCAACTACATCATTGGTTACTGTGCCGGTTTTAGGATTCGGCATCAGGTTACGGGGCCCTAACACTTTACCCAGTTTACCAATCTTAGGCATTACAGAAGGAGTAGCCACGATCACATCAATATCGGTCCAACCACCTTCAATTTTGGTAATGTATTCATCCAATCCTACAAAATCAGCACCGGCTGCAGTAGCTTCGGCTTCTTTATCAGGCGTACACAATACCAATACTTTTTTAGTTTTACCGGTGCCATGCGGCAGACTTACAGTACCACGAATGGCCTGGTCTGCTTTTTTAGGATCTACGCCGAGACGGATATGTAAATCAACTGAACTGTCAAATTTTGTTGTATTAACTTCCTTTACCAGGGCAGATGCTTCTTTTAAAGAATAGGCTTTATCTGCATCAACCTTAGTATTGGCAACTTTTCTTTTTTTAGTAATCATTGTCGTTATTATTTAAGGCCTGCCTGCCGGCAGACAGGTTGATAAATTAATTGTTTTCCCATGGAGCTTTGCCATCAACCGTCAATCCCATACTGCGTGCAGTACCGGCGATCATGCTCATAGCGCTGTTCAATGTAAATGCATTCAGGTCGGCCATTTTATCTTTGGCAATTTCCTCTACCTGTTCCCAGGTAACTTTACCTACCTTAACACGGTTGGGTTCTTTACTGCCGCTGGTAATTTTAGCTGCGTCCAGCAACTGAACTGCTGCGGGCGGAGTTTTGATGATAAATTCAAACGATTTATCAGCGTAAACAGTAATTAATACGGGAAGTACTTTACCTGGTTTGTCCTGTGTTCTTGCATTAAACTGCTTACAGAACTCCATGATGTTCACACCTTTACTACCAAGGGCTGGCCCGATGGGCGGTGCTGGATTGGCTTGTCCTCCTTTACACTGGAGCTTAACATAGCCGGTGATCTCTTTTGCCATTAAAATTTGTTTTTTGGTGATAGCGTCCTCCGTTGCATTGTACAATTTCAGACTCCCAAGTCAATAAAAGAACTATTTGGGGCGGCAAAAGTAAGGGAAAATAATTGATAATTGATAATGGATAATGGATAATTTTTCAATCTGTTGATTTAAGTGGCTAATTCGCGACAGTTCGTGCAGTTTTAATTGATAATTGATAACTGATAATGGATAGAAAGAAAAGTACCAGCAGATTAAAGTATTATCACTATCAATTATCCATTATTCATTACTCTTCAGTCCATAAAGATTGGTTCTATACCAATTATTATTATCCTCATCGTAAAACTCAATACCGGTTTTGTGCAGCGAATAAAGTATTTCTTTGAATTGCTGCAGCAGTTGTTTTTCAATCGGTTCATCCGGGTCAATTACCTGTTCGGTAAGTTTGGTAAAATCGGCAGACGCAACATCACTTCTGTTAAGACTGCTTTTTATATCATGATTTTTTTGCTGCGGCGTAAAAAAACTATCAATCGATTCGGGGAGCAATCCCGCAATTGCAATCTTCCATTGTGCATCATCTTTTTTTTCTTTGTACTTGAAAAAGTATAGCCAGCCTTTATTGAATTTATAATCAATTTTAAATTTATCCAGGTATACCAACGTGTCCGGAGAATTATTATAAGATCCGGCATCCTTCAATTTTGCTTTGGCAAACAATAAAAGGTCCTTGTATTTTACCGGAAATTTATCCAGCTTATCCATCTCTTTCAGATCTGTATAAAGCTCATAACGGAAATTATCCATGCCCGCATAATAGGACAGGAGTGTATCAGGTATATTTTTTTTATTTTTCAATAACAATATCGCGGCATCATACTTCAACCTTTTGTCAGAAGATTTCATGATCTGATCAAAATAAACCGGTACGCCGGTATTTTTATCCCAATAAGGAATCAGCAAGCGGCTGTATAAGATCAACTGCTCATTGCCATTGTCTGTTTGTTTTTCACCATAAGAATAGTCAGTGTCCGTATTGTCTTTCTTTTCGGCTTCTTTAATTGCTTTTTCCAAAGAGGCCTTTTTTTCACTGGCTAATTGCTTCTTGATCTCAGCTTTCGCTTCGAGGTATATTTTGCTGAAATAAGGTTCGTATTCTTTTGGGGAAATATAACCGCTGTCCACCATTGTCGCGAGTAAATTCAGCATGGATGTTTTGTAATCATCCACATTGATCAGGGGCAGCATATCGGTGAAAATGGTTTTCGTCAATTCTAAAGAATCATAGAGCTCATCAAACCCAGATGTGTTACTTGATTTATACTTACCATGATAAGCTCTCCGGAGGATACTGATATAATCATAGCTTTCGGTAGAAGAAGTTTCAGCCGTTGGCGGGTCGCTGAGAAAAATATCTTTATAAATTTTATAAGAATAAGCGGTTTCCTGATCAAGCAATGCAGATAATATCACGGTTTGAAGGCTTGTCGTGTCTCCTGCTTCTTTGTAAAGCGTATTAAGATAATCTGTTGTAGCTGGATCTTTGATGCTGCCCAATTTACGGATCCATTTGCCCTTCGTTTCAAGATAATCTTTGTCACCCCATTTCAATGCAGCGATTGCTTTTTGAATCATCGGTATATCGGAAGAATCTACATACAGATCACTCAACGCTTTTAAAGTTTTTTTACGAAGCAAACTGTCGCCACTGAAATAATCTGCAAAGAAAACGGGCGATTTTTTTGTAAAAGGTGAAATGCTTTTTAAAGTGTCGATAGGCATCAGCGTAGCAAAAACATCATTCAGCAAAGTACTTGGTTTCGAAAGCGTGTCAGTCACTGCAATGGCGCCCAGCAATATTCCATCCCTGGTAAAAAATTTTCCTTTCAGTAACCGGCTGCTGCCACTATCTGTTGCTTCTATTTCCATTAAATGAAAACCATTTGCCAGGACAGTATTTTTTTGGGTTCGGTAAATTAAACTGCTGTCTTTTGCATCTCCCATGTTAAACATTCCTGATCTGAAAAAAGAACTGTCTTTTTCGTAACTGTATTTACCTGCTTTGACAAACAGGATAAATATTTTTTCTCCGGTGGTATCATTTCCGAGGTTAATTGTTGAGAAGTTTTTCATTTCTTCAAGTCCTTCTTCTATTTCATCGCCACCGCCACCATAGCCCGCGCCTAAATTGCGCATCATTTTTTTAAGGATCTTTTTCAGGTCCGTTTTTTTGTCGGGAAACACGGGTGACTTTACTGTAAAACCTGTAAGCGTGTCTTTTCTTTCAATGGATGGGCCATAAATAAATGGCGTGATCGAAAATGAATTCAGAAATCTGGTAAAATTTTCATTTACTTTTTTTCCATGCGCAACGATACTGTAATAATGGGGACCCTGTATCAAAAAACGAACCTTGCTGATGCTGCTGTCTTTATGTTTATAAACGCAATCAAGCGCCGGATAACCTTTATAAATAAATTGATGACTGCTTAATGTTCTGTCAATAAATTCTGCGCCGGCAAAACTTTCTTCCATCAGTTTCAGATCAAAACTATCTTCTCCTGCTGCAGACATATTATGTACCTCCGTTTTCATGAGCAGGTAATTATTACCATCCGCATTATCATACGCGTCAAACTGTAATCTTGAAGGAATCGAGTTATCTTCTTTTGAAATAAAAGGAATATGTGGAAAGTCAATGCTGAAGCCGCCTTTGGGCGCATTGTATTTTGTCCAGCTGGATGTTTTTAATGGCTGCAGTTCAATTGAATTAAAAAATTTGCCGGCTTCATCGCCTTTACTGATATAATCCCCGGTTCCGCTCATTTTAAAAAAAATGATCTCAAAAGGAGTGACGAAAATATTATATCGTTGCAGATCACCTTTTCTTGTACGGTTAACAATGTTAAATCCTTTATAACCGTTTTTTACGATGCTTTCTTTTTTGATAATTTTCCCGGGAATGTTTTCATACAGAAGACTGTCTACTTTTTTTAATGTATTTTCTGCATTTTGTCCCCAAATCAGACTGTTGGTCTTTAAACGGCTTACTACATAATAAGAGCCATTGCTCATATCTGCATACTGGCTGCGGCTGATCATGCTGTTATCAGCCTTGTACAATTTACCCGGCGACATGACCTTATAAAAGCTATCCGCAGCTGTCTGCTGATTAAAGGTCACCGGCACGCGCAGATTTTCAATGATATCCTTTTGCTTACCGTCACGTTCGCCCATTTTTATATTGCGCAGCGTATAACCTTTTCTGCGCAGGAGTTCTATCACACCTCTCGTGCCCGGCAGGTGCGCTGCACCCACACCCACAAACAGCGGATGTATTTTTATGATGGAGTCAATCGATCTTGCCTGGATCTCATTTCTGCGGTATAAAAATTTTTCATCAAATGCATCTGAAGTACTGTTCATGCGGTTGATAGAATCGAGCAGGTCAAGATCGCCGTTCCGGTATGCATCATTGAGGTTGATACCACTTTTAAAATCTGCAGCATCATAACTGCGTTTCTTTTTCGTTTTTTCTTTATACATGTCCTCATACGCTTCGTCAACAAGCTTTTCTGTTTCCTCATAATCTTCTACACCGGTAGTTTGTTTTTTTAATTTACAACCGATCTGGTAGATGTACATATCCAGGTAAGTATCTTCTTCAAAATCATTGCTGGATTCATAATTCCGGTAAAGGAGATTGTTGACCATAGCGGGTTCCATGGCAAGTGTAACTTCTATTCCTTTTTCATATCTTCCAAATGCAAGGCTCCCTTTTTTAAAATAATCATTGGGAAAACCACCGAAGATATTTTTAAGACCGTAAAGACCGGCCACTGCAGCGGCATCATCATTTTCAAATAATTTCTGTTGCCAGATCTCCGGCTTCGTTTCAATGGCCACTACCGCTACATTGTTCAGAGCAATATAAAAAGAATCACCTAAATGAAAAGCCATTTTGCTGCTCACGTGCATGGTACCAAACAGGTACGAAGGTTTTTTCATACCATTGCCGGTAATCTCCCAAAGCAGACCTGGATATTTTCCGGGCTTTAATTTTTTCTGAGCGACTGCATGCTGTGAAAGAGAAATTATGGCAAGGAAGATGAGACCAATGCGTATAGCTTTGTTCATAAATTAATTATTACTTGATCGATTAGATGAGCGGGATAATCTATTCAACAGATCCGTCAATAAAATTTTTTATCAGTGCATTTAATGCAGGTGTAACCCGAAGTTATTCAACTGTGAGTGAAAAACTAAGCATACGGCTGTTGATCTTGTCAACAACATTGCTGAATTTAAGATCCGGATCCCTGCTGTGCAGGTTACCGAGGCCCCAACCCACTTTCAGCTCTGGCGTAAGGACGAATACAGGAAAATAAAAATGAAAACCGATTCCTGCCTCAACACCATAATCAAATTTTTTGAGTTTGATCAGATTCTCAGCTTTACGGGCACCGGCATTGGAAGCCATGTCATAATCAACCTTGATACCTGCAATCGTATATACTTTAAAATTATCAATACGATCGCTGCTGAACTTTATCTGTACCGGGAAAGACAATGAAATGGACTGGATTTTTTTTATCACCGGATTTTTTTCATCAAAATCAAGGTATTTGAGATTGTATTCAAATGCCTTTTCGCTAAAGGTAAGATCGAGGGGATAAGTGCGGATATCAAAATGTTCACTAAGATTGATATTGACCAGCCACGCAAGATTCAAGCCCATGCTGTTGATACTGTTTACGGTATTCACACTGTCTGTCTGCAGAAATACCGGATGATGTGTAAATGCAAAATGTGAGGTATTAAGCCCGACATTAATTCCGAAATGATAGAGTTTATCATCATGGTCCGGATTGTTAAGACCTTCACGTAACTGACAGAACCCCGCATATGGCAGGGTGAGTATACCGGTAAGTATATATATTATTTTTCGCCGCAATAAATAGTGCATATTCCTAAACTCAGCGGTTTACAAAATGTATTTGTATAACCAAGGTTATCTAATATTTGCGTAAAATTTTGTCCTTCAGGAAATTTTTGAATTGATTCGTTAAGATATTTATATGCTTTGCGGTTCTTTGAAAATAATTTGCCCATTGCCGGGGCTATAACTTTCATGTACACATTATACGTTGTTTTTGGAATGAAAGATTTAGGACGGCTGAATTCAAGCACCACTAATTTTCCTCCCGGTTTCAGCACGCGGTAAATTTCACTCAATCCTTTTTCAAGATTTTCAAAATTACGTACACCAAAAGCTACTGTCACCGCCTCAAACGAATTATTAGGAAAGCTTATTGTTTCGCTGTCGCCATTTAACAGTTCAATAGCATTCTGCAGTCCCGCTTTTGCAACTTTTTCGCGGCCGATCTTCAGCATTCCGTCGCTGATATCAATGCCCGTTATTTTTTCAGGCTTTAATAAAGCAGCAGCCATGATGGCAACATCAGCAGTACCCGTTGCTACATCCAGTATTGTTTTGGGTTGTAATAATTGCAACTGCTTCAGCATTTTTTTCCGCCAGCGGATATCAATACCGGCACTTAAAAAACGATTCAGAAAATCATAACGGAATGCAATGTCATTGAACATTTCCGCCACCTGCTGCTTTTTATTCAGCGGCGATTCATTATAAGGAACAACGGTATCGTGTGCGTAAGAAGACATGAGGGGCAAAGATAAGCCTTTGTTTGTGTTAAGTGTTGTGTGTTGAGTGCTTTGTTGAATACAGAAAGCTAATATGTTTTGTTCACTCAACACATAGCACTTACACCCAACACAATTTCTTACCTTGCGCCAATGATTATCAAGTCTGCATCATATCTTATCAGCAGTCCGGGTTTTGAAAAATGCCCGGTGGCAGACAGGCCAGAATATGCATTTATCGGCAGGAGCAATGTGGGCAAAAGTTCGGTGATCAATATGCTGTGTAACAATGATAAACTGGCCAAGACCAGCGCCAGTCCGGGGAAAACGCAGATGATCAATCACTTTGAGATTGTGAGTGTTAAAAATGAAAAAGCAGACAAGCAATTAAAAGGCGAGAAGTGGGACAAATGGTACCTCGTTGATCTTCCGGGTTATGGTTTTGCAAAAGTATCGCAGAGCAGCCGCAGAAGATGGGAACAGATGATTGAGAATTACCTACGCAAAAGAGAAACGCTTACGATGGTATTTGTGCTGATCGACAGCCGTCATTCGCCGCAAAAACTGGATCTTGAATTTTTAGACCAATGTAAAAAATGGCAGGTGCCCGTTACCTTGATATTTACCAAAAGCGATAAAGAAAACCAGCGCGTTGTTAGTAAGAACGTAAAAGATTTTTTAGAAAAAATGCGCATCAACTGGCAATTCCTGCCACAGCATTTTGTAACAAGCGCCATAAAAAAAGTTGGCCGCGAAAAAATACTTGATCTTATCGATGAACTCAACCAGGCTTGATTATTTTGAATTTTGAATTAATACAAAAAACAAGGCCTCTGTATTATTTAAAACTTAGAATACAAAATTCAAAATAAATAAAAAAAATACCCCGCAGACGGTATTGACTTTGATCGTTTCCATCTCTTTCTTTGAGAAAAAAAATTATGCGAAAAATATTGCTCATCATCTCCATTTGTTTTGCGGCTACTATTTCTGCACAAAACCTTGATACGAAAATCAAAGCGCTGAAAGATAGTTTTATCAGCATGGACAAACAAAAAGCATCGCTCGACAGTTTGAACAATCAGCTGACAAAAGATATCGACCGTCAGTCGCAGGCCATTGATTCTGCGATCAGGGCAAAAGATATGGAGCACATGAATGAAAACAGCGCAAATTACTTTGCTTCTATGTCCCGCGAACGTGACAAAGAACAGAAGCGCAAAATGTGGCTTTATTTTGCAATGGGTGGAGGCGGAATTATTATTTTGATCGTTGGATTGATGCGGAAAGGGAAAAAACGGCAGGAGTGATGAGTTTAGAATTCAGCGTTAAGAGTTCTTTTAATTCATAACGCTCAACTCTTAATTCTTAACTCTTTAAATAGATCTTGTTCCGTCAAAGTTTTCCAGTTCTCTCGACACTGCATTTAAGAAAGTACTTCCAAGCGCGCCGTCAATGATGCGGTGATCATAACTCAATGAAATGTACATCATGTGCCGGATCGCAATGCTGTCGCCCTGTGGTGTTTCAATAACCATCGGCCTTTTTTTGATGGCACCAACTGCCATGATGGCCACCTGCGGCTGATTGATGATTGGTGTTCCCATAATACTGCCGAATGTGCCCACGTTCGTGAGTGTAAAGGTTCCGCCATTTGTATCATCGGGTTTTAATTTGCCGGTGCGTGCAGCATTGGCAAGGCCGTTTACCTGTTTGGTAAGTCCAACAAGATTCAATTGGTCAGCGCCTTTGATCACAGGTACGATCAGATTGCCATTGGGCAATGCAGCCGCCATTCCGATATTGATATCTTTTTTTATGATGATCTTGTCGCCATCAACACTGCTGTTGAGCAATGGATATTTTTTAATGCATTTTACAATTGCTTCTATGAACAATGGTGTAAAAGTGATCTTTTCATTTTCCCTTTTTTCAAAATCCTTTTTCATTTTTTCGCGCCACAATACCAGGTTGGTTACATCGCATTCTGCAAAACTGGTTACGTGCGCACTGATGTTTTTGCTGTCGACCATGTGCTTCGCGATGAGTTTGCGCATGCGGTCCATTTCAATTACTTCCACATTGCCTGAATAGGTAACAGGTGACTGATAATTTGTGGCTTCCTGTTCTGTGTTTGTTGTCTGTTGTTGAGCGTTGTTGGAAAGGATCGTTACCTGTTGATTATTTTCTACCTGCTGATTATTTCCACCTGACCTGCGCTGATCTATATAAGTCATCATATCTTTCTTGCTCACTCTTCCATCCTGGCCGGTGCCTGCAATTTTTTCCAGCTCACTCATGCTGATGCCTTCCTGTTGTGCAATATTCAAAACAAGCGGAGAATAAAAACGCATGCCCGATGCAGTACCCGCACTGGCGGTTGTTGCAGGTTGATAAGGAATGTCTTCTATTTTAGATGAATGCGTTGTATTGGCGGCTGTTTCAATATTACCTGATGGCTGATGCTGGACTGTATTGTTTGATTGTCCATTACCTGCTGAAGACTGAATGGTGGCAATCACAGTACCGATGGGCACCACATCATTTTCATTAAAGAGAATGGATTCAATAATTCCTTCGGCGGTAGAAGGCACTTCACTATCTACTTTATCAGTTGCAATTTCTAAAATGGTTTCATCCTGCTTCACGGCATCACCTGGTTTTTTATACCATTTTAAAATGGTGGCTTCCATGATGCTCTCTCCTAATTTGGGCATTACTAAATTTACAAGTGCCATGCTGAATATATTAATGATTTATTTTTTGAATTACTGAAGAACAGCGGTATGCCGTACAAGTGAGTGACACAACGATGCTGAATAAAGATACAGCAGTTGGTCAACTAAAAATACGGCAAACGTGCAATTCGTTTCAAAGGTAAATATTTATTGGCAAGTGCAGTCAATGATAGCTCTTCAGGAAGAGCTGATGATGAGTTTGCGTAACATATTCAGCGCATTCATGGCCGTAAGCTGGATATTGCGCATCCTGTCGAAACGGAAATGCATTTTTTGCGTAATTGTTTTTTCGTTATTGCCCACCGCGATCCATACCGTGCCGATGGGTTTATCGGGTGTAGCACCGCCGGGCCCCATGATGCCACTGACCGCAATGGCATAAGTGGTTTTCAATTGCTGCAATGCACCGGTCACCATTTCCTTTACCGTTTCTTCACTTACAGCACCATATTGCATGAGCGTAGCTGCGTTGACATGCAACAGATTTTCTTTGGCCTGGTAACTGTAACTGATAATGCTGCCTTCAAAATACGCGGACGCGCCGCCATCGGTGGTAAGCAGGTGCGCAATATAGCCACCGGTGCAGCTTTCGGCGGAAGTAACCGTTTGATTTTTTTCTGTGAGCAACCGCGCCACTACCTGTTCTATTTTTTCATCTTTATTGGTAACGAGATATTCTTTTACCAGTTCCTGCATCTCGATGAACAGTTTTCCGATCTCATTTTCGAGTGCATCTTTGTTACTACCGGTGCCCGACAGCCGGAGACGGACCATGCTGTAATTGGGAAGATAGGCCAGCCGGATATATCCTGGAAGCGCTGCTTCAAAATCTTTGATCTTTTCTGCAATTATTGATTCACCAACACCAACCGTTAGTAAAGTGCGGTGCGCAATGTGCGGCCGTTTAAACAATTTTACCAGCCGTGGTATTACTTCATCGGTCATGAGTCCCTGCATTTCATAAGGAACACCGGGCATACTGATAAAAATCTTTCCTTCTTTTTCAAACCACATTCCCGGAGCAGAACCTCTTTCATTGTGAAGCACTGTGCAGGTATCGGGCACTTCGGCCTGTTTAAGATTGCGTTCCAGTATGGGTCCGGGCCTGCGGAATATTTTTTCAAAAAGATGTTTGACGTGTGCGAGTACATTTTCATCAACGATCATCCGGCCACCGAAATATTCACATAAAAAAGGTTTGGTGATATCATCTGCGGTAGGACCGAGGCCACCCGTGAGCAAAATAATATCCGCATATTTTTTTTCTTCATCAAGCCCGATGCGGATCTCTTCCGCGTAATCACCTACGGCAACACGGCGCCGGACGGTAAATCCGTGTTTGTTTAATTCCTGGGCCATCCAGGCGCTGTTGGTATCGATAACCTGTCCGATCAGTAATTCATCTCCGATGGTAATAATAGAAACTGAAATATTGTTCATGAAAGAAATAATTAAACTTTAAACTGTAATACAGAGTTATCTGTAAAAAGTTGCAGTTGATTGAACGAATGTTTAAAAAAAATGCAGTATTTAAGAGGTGCTTCAAAATATCCGGATTCAAATTTAATTCTTTTAGTTTTGATCTATAATTTTTTATATGAAAGCTTTTAATTTTTTGCTGACGCTAATAATTTTATTTCCGCAGCTACATGCTCAGACACTCAATGAAAAATTAACTGCCGCCATGAATATGCTTGAAAAAGATGACCAGTTTAAACATGCCAGCACAAGTCTGTATGTAATGAATAGTAAAACAGGAACTGTTCTGGTTGCTAAAAATGCAGAGCTTGGTCTTGCGCCGGCAAGTTGTCAGAAAATAATCACGAGTGCAAGTGCTTTTGAAATGCTGGGCAAAAATTTTTGTTTTACAACTTATATTATGCGGGATCCGGCGGGGCCTGATGATGAAGCAAAACAAAAAGCGGGCTCTTTATTTATTGAGGGAAGAGGAGATCCTACTTTGGGAAGCTGGAGATGGAGCGGAACAACTGATACCGCGATCTTTTTAAAAATAGCAGCATTGCTTAAGAAAAATAAGGTCATTTCTTTTGAAAGGAATTTATATGTCAATGATCTGTTTTATGGATTCGAGGTGACGCCCGATGGATGGATCTGGCAGGACATGGGTAATTATTATGGCGCTTCCTGTTTTGGTTTTAACTGGCACGAAAACCAGTATGATATTGCATTTCAGCCGAACCAGGATGAAGGATGGCCAACTGATATTGTATCAATAAAACCTGAACTGCCGGGCGTGATCTTTCAGAATAATATCAAGACAGGTGCAAAAGGCAGTGGGGATAACGGTTATATTTATGCAGCTCCTTACAGCAATTATATTATTACAGAGGGAACTGTTCCGCAACAGAAAAATCCTTTCAGTATCACCGGCAGTATGCCCGATCCGGCTGCAGCATTCAAATATGGATTGATGGGTTATTTAAAAAACAAAAACATTACTATTAAAGGCAAGGCTTATTCTTATACAGAGTGTATCCGCAATGGCTTGTCATACCAGTTGCCGATGCGTTTTATTGATTCCATTATGTCACCACCGCTTGACAGTATTAATTACTGGTTCCTGAAAAAAAGTGTGAACCTGTATGGCGAATCTTTTTTAAAAGCAATTGCTGTAAAAAAATATCCGGCTGGTATCAGCAATGGCATTTATGATTCGGCTATTAATATGATAAAAAATTTCTGGAATAAAAACGGTATTGACAAAGATGCGATCAATATCATCGATGGCAGCGGACTTTCTCCTGCCAACCGCGTGACCACTCATGCATTGGTTACCGTGATGCAATACGCCCGTGATAAGGAATGGTTCAATTCTTTTTACAATGCATTGCCCGAAATAAATGGTATTAAAATGAAAGACGGCTATATCAGCGGCGTAAGAAGTTATACGGGTTATATAAAAAGTAAGGACGGAAATGAATATACTTTTTCATTCATTGCAAATAATTTCAGTGGCAGCGCCGGAACCGTTCGGGAAAAAATGTGGAAGCTGCTGGATCTGCTGAAATAAGTTTTTTAATCCGTTTTTATTGCAGTACTTAGCAGCATAAAACTTAAGCATGCAAACTTTTAAAAATCATTCACGTTATTTACCCGTATGGCATTTAGTGATATTGCCGCTGATTATTGCGGCGCTTGTTTTCAGCGTTATGAATTTTATTCACGCAACAGCAGAAGTGCACATGTCGGCTGCAATTATTTTAGTATTGAATGTGTTGATGCTCTTCATCTGGTTTTATTCAAGAAGGTTTGCATTGAAAGCCCAGGACCGCGCTATCAGGGCAGAAGAAAGTTTTCGTTATTTTATTCTGACAGGCAAACCAGTAGACCGTCAGCTGAGATTGGGACAGATTATCGCATTGCGTTTTGCATCAGATGAAGAAATGCCTGCGCTGGCGAAAAAAGCGGTGGCAGAAAATCTCAGCAGTAAAGCGATCAAGATGGAAATAAAAAACTGGCGTGAAGATATGCACCGGGTGTAAGCAAAATAAAAAATGCTGAGTAAGAAATAAGGAAGTTCAGGAATATCATACTTCTCAACTTCCTTATTTCTTATTTTTAATTGTCTTTAGATCGGGTTCCCGTTATTATCCGTCTTCAATGTTTGGTTAAGGAATTTACCAAGATACGCAGAGAAAGTTCCATCAGCTTTTTTGACGAACACACAGCCATCCTGCCAGATGCCATTCTCATGATACCACTGACTGCCGGCAGGATCGCCCTGATTGCAGTGGATATCGTGCATTCCATGATCTCCATCCGTATAAGGCGCACCAAATACATATACTTTTTGTGAACCCTGCACCATTGCTATCAATGCATCACCTGCCTCATTCCCTGTAACGGTATTCCATACCTGTTGGCCGGTTTTGAAAATAGCATTCCATATTACCAGTATCACGGCAAGACATCCAAGCTTGTTCTGCAGTAACGGACTTCTTGCATAATCCATTGCACCTGATGAACTGTTCCTGGCCAGTGTGTGATAACCATCGGGCAGCGAAGAAATATTCTGAAAGAGGCTTTCATCCATCTTTTCAAATATCTTGTATTGAAATCCCGCATTGGGTTCGTTTACATCTACCGCGCATTCATAAGAAATGCCGTTTACATTAAGATTAAGAATTGCATGGAGCCATTGGCCCTGGTGCTGACCGGAACTTGTAAAACTTACAATTACTACTCCGTAGGATGGTAACATAGATTGAGTGTTTTAAGGTTAAATGATAAGTTTCTATATTAAAAATAAACATTATGTCCAAAAAATGAAATTGTGAAGGAAATACTCGATCCTGGCGGCCGGTTGCACTGGGTATTGGATACGCGATAATAGCAGGGCTACCAAATTCTAAATGTCTGCTACCAGATTCTTTTATTTTTCTAAAAGATTATAAGAAAAGGATATCTTCATTTCATAAATTCTACCATATGAAACTAATGCTTGCCTTATTGCTTGCTGTTATAAGCTTACAGCTATCTGCGAAAGATGGATTTCTTGATAAATACAAAAATTTAAATAATAACAAAGAACAACAGTTGTTGGTTTTCTACAAGCCGGATTGTCCTTATTGCATAAATATGGATAAGGCATTAAGTGCGGATGAAAACTTTCAGCAGGCGCTTACTAAAAAATACAGCATCCGGGTACTGGACATTACTTCTGCAGAAGGCAGAATGATTGCAGACAAATTTGATGTGCATGCAGTACCAACAATTATCTGCTACAATAATAGAACGGGCGATATACAACGGATTAAAGGATTCGGATCTATTGAAAAACTGGCAGTCAAATTGGATTTGTCTTTTACTGTTGTAACTAAAACAGCAGTTAACTCCATTTCCGGCGTTTGCGGTGACGGACATGTTGATGCGGGTGAACAATGTGATGATGGTAATATAGTGAATGGCGATGGGTGCGATGCCAACTGCACCATTACAGCCTGTGGCAATGGTATTGTAACTTCCGGTGAATCCTGCGATGACGGCAATACTGTTAGTGGTGATGGCTGCGATAACAATTGTACGATAACTGCCTGTGGCAATGGCATTGTAACTTCCGGTGAATCTTGCGATGATGGTAACACCGTTAATGGCGATGGGTGCTCTGCCACCTGCCAGTTCGAAGCACCAGGCAATGATGATTGTTCAGGTGCATTTGCAATCGTTGCGGTGAGCGGGGTTATTATAGCTGATAATTCTGCAGCAACTTTATCTGTTGGGCCGGCACCGGGTTGCCAGTCTGCCATTGCCCACGATTTGTGGTATAAATTTACACTGGCTTCCAGCAAGTTCTGTCATTTTAAAGTAACCGGTCCTGGTGTTGATGATCCTGTATTAACTCTGTATTCAGGTACCTGTGCCGCATTAGCCCAGATAGCATGCAGCGATGATATAACTCCCGCAACCAACCTATTTTCGCAGGTGGAGAGTGCACTGTCTGCGGGTACTTATTATGTGCGTGTTGCTTCCTATAATGGAAGTACCTATGGTTTATTTTCGCTTGAATATAACCTCAACAGTTCCAGTGTGTGCGGCAACGGTATTGTAGAATCAGGGGAAGAATGTGATGATGCCAATACAGGTAACGGAGATGGTTGCAGTTCTGTCTGCAAATTTGAAAACACTGCTGCCATTAAAGGAGTTTCGATTAATACAGATTCAACAAGATCCGATCCGAGTGCCATGCTCGATGTAAAATCTTTTGGAAAAGGAATTTTAATTCCGCGTATGAATACCACGCAGCGTACCACTATTCCACAGCCTGCAAAAGGACTTTTTGTATTTGATATTACAACCAATACTTTCTGGTATCATAACGGTACGGTATGGGCGGAGGTTGGCGGCACCAGTGGAACTGCGGGAAGTGGTTTACCAACAGGTGCCGCATCACAAACCCTGCGTAGTAATGGTACGAACTGGATATCAAACAGCGTATTGCAGAATGATGGTACCAATGTTACAGTAACAGGCCAGTTGAAGATCAGCGGCGGGACACCCGGTCTGAATAAAGTATTGACGAGTGATGCCACTGGGTTAGGAACCTGGATCAGCCCTTCATTTGATTCATTAAAAACAACTGGATTTACAGCAACTAATTCTTCTGTTGGAATTACCGGAAGCCTGACACCGACTTTACCCAATGAAAATTTTGATGATGGAAATAATTTTGCTTCCAGCGTTTATACAGTACCATCAACAGGATTGTATCATTTCATTTCATCAGCGCTTTTCAATTTCTCAAGTGTTGCAAATCAAACAACAGTAAGACTGATCATCGAA
The DNA here is from genome assembly GCA_040003235.1 of Ferruginibacter sp. GTDB lineage: Bacteria > Bacteroidota > Bacteroidia > Chitinophagales > Chitinophagaceae > Ferruginibacter. Next base: position 22,477 of record JBDUCW010000051.1, read on the forward strand.
ACAGTGTCGGGTATTATTCTAGCTGATAATGGAGTGATTTTACCTCTTGGATACACAAGTTCTACTTCGCTGGAATCCAATGGAATTGCAAAACTTACCGCGGGCACGCAGGTAAGAATTAGAATATTTGTAGCCGGTAGTGGAATGGGTGCACAGGTAATCACTACCATTAAAATGGAAGGGTTTAAAATATATTAATAGTTGATAATTGATAATTGAAAATTTTTATAATCGTTGTTTTGCACTGCTTCTAGGCAGTCAGCAGGTTATCGATAACAACAGGCAAAGAACCAAACATTATCATCGAATATTATAAACAGGTTTCTAAATCCTTTCAGCTCGTCAACATTATTAACTTGTCACCCAACAATTCACCCAAAATAATGCAGCACCTTTTCCCTTAAAGCGACAGGCATTTCGCAGCGTTTCATTGTTTTGGCATCCATAAAATAAAGCATTACATCACCTGTGTTGATCAATTCATCCTGTTCATTATATAATTCTGCATGAAAGACGATCTTATGATTGCCGGGCAATTCTTTCAGGATGGTCTTCACAGTAATGAGATCATCATATTTTGCAGGCCGTAAAAAACGGCTGTGAATATCAACCACCGGCATGATGATCCCCATCGCTTCAATGTCTTTATAACTAAACCCGATTTTTCGGATGGCTTCTGCACGGCCGATTTCATAGAACTGTGCATAGTGGCCATGATACACTACACCCATTTGGTCGGTGAGGGCATAATGAATGCGGATCTGTGTTTCGGCAGTGAACATTTTTTTTAATCGATAACTGATAATTTATTCAAATTGGTATCCTATACGATCTCATCAATTTGCTGGTCAAGTGTGATGGGCTCGTCATTAATTTTCCTGCCAAAATATTCGGCAATTTCCCGCGCATACACAATGAGTATAACAGGCAATAAAGTTTTTAAAGCAAGGGAGATCCAATCTGTGCCGGGATTATAGGTCACATTTTCAAGAATTCCTGTTCCCTTTGCTCTGAACAATAAAATCAGTTTCGAAAGGAGCGGAGGGAAGTTTGCTACCAAAAGATAAATACCCATGCCGATCAAAAAAACCTGGAGCAATTCTTTAGGCCTTGTGATAAATGACAGGCTGAACGATGTTCCCGCTTTTTTTGTGATGTATGCTGTAATCTTTCCTGACCGGCTGATTAATAGTACGCAGGCTGTTAGCTGAATCAATACAAGTAAAATATTCATCAGAAGATATCCTGTACCTCCCCGTTCACTATAGCTTTCCATATAAATGGTAAACATATACCATATCAGGCTGATAATTGATTGCAGCATTTCAAAACCGATAATGATACCGGTAATGATTATCGTCAGTTGAATAATGTTTCCTTTTTTCATTCAGGTAGATGGTTTGAATAGTGTATTTGTTTAAAAGATCGAAGTGCAAAAAATAAAAGATAATAGAATAATTCTTCCGCGAAATATCCCGGTAATAAAAGTCTGCGACAGACGAATTATGAATTATCCATTATCAATTATTTGCTGATCATTCCATCCACACTTGCCTTGCCAGGTCCTGCACATAAAATCACGATGAATGCGAGCAGGTACAGGCATGGCATCTCTCCGTTATTAGCAGCCTTGAAATCAAATACCTGCCAGTTGTGTACTTTAGTCAAAGCAACCAGCATTGTAATTATCAGTGGAATGCTTGCAAGTCTTGTCGCAAATCCAAGCACCAGCAAAATGCCGCAACCGAGTTCTGCAAAAATTACCAGTGAAAGACTTACTGATTGACCCATTCCCATAAAATTAATGAACTGCGTTTTGTACATCTCAAAATGCTGGAGTTTATCATAACCATGATTGGCGATAAGAACACCAAATCCTACACGCAGAACAAACATTGCTGTATTAAATGCACCTGCAGAGTAGCGTGCTGAAAATAATTTTTTCATGATAGTTGTTTTTTTAAATGTTCTTTAACAGTAAAGCAAATGTACAATACGTTTTCTATTCAGTTATCCACTTGTTCACAATCCGTTTGGAACGGTGTTTGCAAAAGGTCGGCATTAGTTTATTTTTACACCCAGCCAACGAATCATACAACCAACATGACGAAAATAAAATTTTCTTTCCTGCTTTTAGCAGTTGTTCTTTCTCTCCGTTCTTTTGCACAGCCTACCCATTTTGTTACGGACGATGAAAAAAAATACAAAGACGCCAAAGAATTATTTGCCCGCGAAGATTATGGACTGGCCTATCCTTTACTGAAAGATCTCAAAAAAAAATATCCCGACAATACTATCAGTGATCACACATACATCAATGATGATGTAGATTATTATTATACCGTTTGCCAGTTAAAACTGGAACAGCCTGTTGCTGTTGATGATGCAAAGCAATACATAGAAACAGTATCGAATGAACCGCGCCGGCAACTAATGAGCTTTCATTTAGCGCATTATTATTTTACCAAAGACGATTACAGCAATGCCATTGCGGGTTTTGAAAGAGCTGGACTTGATAATATCAGTAATGATGAAATTGCAGATACAAAATTTGAAAAAGCCTATTGCTATTTTAACCTGAAGCAATTCAATGATGCAAAGCCGCTGTTTAATGAAGTACACCAGATGCCCAAAAGCAAATATTATATTCCTGCGAATTACTATTATGGATTTCTTTCTTACTATGACAGGAATTTTGATGAAGCACTCCGTTCATTTAAATTGGTAGAAACCGATGTTGCCTATAAAGGTGTTGTTCCCTATTATATTGCGGAGATTTATTATTTCCAGGGTAAAAAAGATGAAGCACTGCGTTATGGTGAAAGTATTCTGAATAATGGCGGCAATCTTTATTATGCAAAGGATCTGAAATTACTGATCGGTCAATTGTATTTTGAACGCAGGAATTTTCAAAAAGCCTTGCCGCTGATAGAAGAATATGTAAACAATACAGATAAAGTAAGCAAAGAAGTTCTGTATGAACTGAGTTACTGTTATTATGAAGCCAACAATCTCAATAAAGCGATTGAAGGATTCAAACAGCTAAGCAATCAAAAAGATTCCCTGGGTCAGAACAGCATGTACCTCTTGGGAGATTGTTACCTGCGCACCGGCCAGAAAGCCAATGCCCGAACAGCTTTTCAGTATTGTGCTTACAACAGCAGCAATGCGGTGCAGCAGGAAATATCACGTTTTAATTATGGCAAACTTTCCTACGAACTCGGTTACCAGGATATTGCATTAAAGGAATTGAAATCCTTTATGAAAGATTATCCGAATTCAACTTATTATACAGAATCAACTGAAATATTGGTGAGCCTGCTTGCGAGTACCAGCAATTTTGCTGAAGCATTATCTCTTTACGAATCTTTTGCAAAACCAACGCCCTCTATGCAACGGGTATATCCAAGAATTTTATACGGACGTGCTGTTGAACTGATCAATGATCAGCAGGTTGACAGAGCAGATGCATTACTCAGCAAAGCAATCGCTTTACCGGAAGCAGGAGCGATTGTTCCTTATGCAAATTTCTGGAAAGGCGAAATTGCTTACCGCAATAATAAATACGATGATGCCATCCGTTATCTGACCATATTTACGCAGAGTGGTGCCGCTGCGCAGGGCGAAGCAAATCTGCCGGCAGCCAATTACGATCTTGGTTACAGTTACCTGAAAAAAGAAAATTATAAACAGGCGCTCGGTTATTTTGAAAAAGTAGCTGTATCAGTTACTGCAGCTTCTTCTCCTATGATCCAGGATGCTTACGTGCGCAGCGCAGATGCTTATTTTATGAATAAAGAATTTGCAAAAGCAAGCGGCATGTATGATAATGTGATCAACAATGCGTTGCCGCAAAGTGATTATGCCATCTTTCAGAAAGCCATGATTGCAGGTGTAAAAAGTTCTGCTGATAAAATTAAAACACTCAATACACTTACCCGGCAATATCCCAACAGTGACCTGGTGAGTGATGTAAATATGGAGATCGCCAATACTTATATGGCAGACGAAAAATTCAGGGATGCAATTCCTTACCTGGATAAAGTAGTTGCTTCAGCAGATGCCGGTGGAACTAAAGCCCAGGCATACCTGAAACTCGGACTCAGTTATTACAACACTGACAGAAATAAAGAGGCATTGGACAATTACCAGATACTTATTCAGAAATATCCATCCAGTGAAGAAGCGGATGAAGCGCTGGATAATATTAAAAGTATCTATGTAGAAGAAGGCAAGCCGAATGAATATGTTGAACTGATGCGCAAGAACGGGAAAGCCATTTCTGTAAGTGAAGCAGATTCGCTTACTTATACTTCTGCCGAATTAAAATATAATGCAGGCGATTGTGCAACTGCCATCGCGGGGTTCAATAATTATTTATCTCAATACGCCAATGGCGCTTATGCACTCGAAGCAAATTTTTATCGCGGCGAATGCTACAATAAAAATAAGGATTGGGCAAATGCGGTCAGCAGTTACAGTTATGTGACTGATAAAGGCCAAAATAAATTTTTCGAAAAAGCCACACTTACTGCAGCTCATATCAATTATTTTGAACTGAAAGATTATGCCGCTGCAAAAAAATATTTTGAAGCGCTGCGTGCAGGTTCGGTGAACCAGGACAATTTGCTGGAAGCAGACCGTGGACTGGTACGTTGTTATTATCAGACAAAAGATTTTGCGCAGGCCAATGACGCAGCAAAAGATCTACTGACAAAAAAAGGCATCAGCACAGATGATAGATCAGTTGCGTATCTCGTATTGGGAAAATCACAGCAGGCAAACAATGATTGTGCAGCGGCCATTACCTCTTTTAAATCCTGCGCAGCAATAAATAAATCGGCTTGGGGTGCAGAAGCGAGATATGAAATTGCCAATTGCCAGTTCAACATGGCCAGTTACAGTGCAGCAGAAAAATCTGCAATGGCAACCATCAAGGAGACCGGCAGTTATGATGAATGGGTAACAAAATCTTATATCCTGCTTGGCGATATTTTTATGCAGCAGAAAGATTATTTCAATGCAAAGGCAACTTATGAAAGTGTATCTAAGAATGCGGCTATTCCTGAATTAAGAACAGCAGCTCAGCAAAAATATGATAAGGCGGTTGCAGAAGAAGGCATCACTTCCAAAGTAGGAAATTAATTGAATAATAATCGGCGAACAGCAAGTCGTATCCACCAAAAAAAATAAAATGACAGACAGCAAATATTCAGTGATGGTAAATAAACTTTCAGCAAATTTTAAGAAGACTGCTTTAATGGCCGCGGGATGTTTATTAAGCATGTTGTCTTTTGCACAACGTGCAGATACTACGAAGAAGCCGAGCATCAATATAACATCTTCCTACAAACCTGTTTTGCGTAATGCGGTTAAGATCAACTTTTCCGCATCACAATTAACGGCAGACACGAATCATTCAGTTGGAAAATATACCATACCGGCGCAAAATCTTTTTTTCAGTTATCAACCTATTTCTTTAAAACCATTGGCACTGGAGCAGGATACCATATTGAATTTAGGCATGCGTAATTTTATCAAGGCAGGTTTTGGTAATTATGCAACGCCTTATGTAAGTGCAGGATTTAGTTTTGGCGATGGCAAAAAAAGTTTATTCAATCTTTATGCAGATTATATATCCAGTAAAGGGAAAATAAAGAACCAGGATTATTCGCAGCTGCATTTAAAAGGTGCCGGCAGTTTTTTTATGCCGAAGAATGAATTTTATGTTGGTGCTGCATTAAACAGCAATCAGAATTATTTATATGGATATGATCATGCACTGCACAATTACGGAAAAGATAGTCTGAAAAGAAATTACCAGGATGTAGTACTGAACGCCGGTTTACGCAATACTGATCAAACCAGTGACCCAAGAATAAAGTATGATCCGAATGTGCAGGTAATTGTTTTTAACAGTGATAAAAGAGCAAGTGAAAGTACGATCATTGCAGAAGCTCCCGCAGACATACGTTTTGGTGAATCCTTTTCATTGAAAGTTACGGCCAAAGCAGATATTACCTCTTATACAACAAAAGATCTTGCGAGTAATGTAAAGATCAGCAACAATGTATTTTCAATCGCACCTTCATTGGCGGTAAAGGCAGACCGGTTCAATATTAATGCAGGAATCATTCCTACATGGGATGGAGGTCAGCTTGTTTTATTGCCTAACGTTTATGCAGAAGGCCAGTTGCAGGATAAAGTTTTCCTGATACAGGCAGGATGGGTAGGGCGTTATACTAAAAATACGCTCCGCAATCTTACAGCAATCAATCCATATCTCCAGACTCCTTCAGTGATGAACAATACAAAAGAAATAGAATACTACGGTGGCATCAAGGCTACTATTGGAAAGCATTTTAATTTTAATGCAAAAGCAGGATTTATCACTTACAATAATCTGCCTTTCTTTATCAATGATACACTCGATGGAAAAAGTTTTTATGTAAGCAATGAGAAAAAAGTAAATGATCTGCGCATTCATGGCGATCTGAGTTATGTGAATCAGGATAAATTTACTTTCACAACCGGACTTACTTTTAATGGTTATACCGGAATGCAGACGCATCAGCGTGCCTGGGGAACAATACCAATGGAACTTAATTCTTCTTTGCGCTGGTGGGCATACAAACAAGTATTGCTGAAAGCAGATTTTTATATGTTTGGAGGGGGCGCGATCTTATCAAAAGGCGGCGTTTCTACCACGGGCAAAGGTGGTACG
>JBDUCW010000163.1:0-9102 GCA_040003235.1 Ferruginibacter sp.
TATTGGATTTTAAAGCGGGACTAGATTTCTATCTTGGTCCCTTTTTTATTTTATAAACCACAGTTTTTTCTTAGGGGTTGAAGAATCCCGATAATGTGAAATAACATTACAAAATTTTAATTATGCCATCTCTGTCGGCCACAATCTTTTTTTCCGCAATCAGGTAATTGATCACTTCCCATATTTTATCTTTTTTACTGTTGCTGATTATTTTCAGAATTTCTTCTGAAGAAAGCGGATTAGGTTTCAGGATCTCAATTATCCGGTTGGAAATATATTCGAATTCCTGTTTTGAAATGGCATTGCTTCTTGCATTGATACAATTATCACAAATACCACATTTACCAGCTGAAGCATCAGCAAAATAGTGCGCTATAAACTGACTTCTGCAATCACTTGTTGTTTTTGTATAGGCTATCAGCGAAGTAAGTCTTAACTCATATTGCTGCTTCCTGTTAAGATAAGAATCATTGTTAAGCTGAACCTGGTCATTGTACAATCTGCCATGCAGCAACGTCAATTGTGGTTTATCTTTTTGGATACTGTATTCAATAATTCCACGATTATTTAATTCTTCCAGATTTTTCTTCAAACCAGGAACATCTATCTGAATAAATCTCGCTAACTGCGATTCATATATTGTAGCCGGATAATCGAATATGCCTTCATAAGAGCGGAGAAGCCCTTTGATAACTATTCCCAACTCAGGATACGACTTCTCAAAGTCATTTAATTCTTCTCTATTGGAAGTAAAGACAACGGTAGAGGGTTTAAAAAATACTTCATTAAAACTTAGCAGATCTTCCTGTTCCAGAATTTTAATTGAATAAGTTGCTGTAAGAATATTCAGTTTAAATCGTCTCGAAAATTCGGCAAGATCAAAATCATAATTATTTCCTTCGCCCGAATATACCGGCACCTGCAGGTAATTCATTAAAGCAGTATATACTATTTTGATTTCTTCCTGTTTTGGATAACGGATATCGCTTTGCAATTTAAGATCTTCCAGTTCCCTGTCATTATACAACAAAACCGCGTACGCCCTTTTTTCATCTCTTCCGGCGCGACCGGCTTCCTGGTAATAATTTTCGAGGCAATCGGGAACATCATAATGAACTACCACTCTTACATCGGGTTTATCGATCCCCATTCCGAAAGCATTAGTGCTTACAATTATTTTAACCTGATTATTTATCCAGCTGCTTTGTTTCCGGGTACGTTCTTCATTGCCCAGCCCTGCATGATAAAAATCTGCAGACAGGCCATGCATGTTCAACAGGTCAGCAATTTCTTTTGTATGTTTTCTTGTGCGGCAGTAAACAATACCACAACCTTTCACGTTCTTTAATATTTCCAGTAATTTATGCTGTTTAGAAGCAACACTAAATACACTGTAAGAAAGATTCGGCCTTGCAAAAGATTTTTGAAAGCACTGGTAGCCTTCGGCAAATAATAATTTTCTGCAAATGTCATCCTGTACAATTTTAGTTGCGGATGCAGTTAATGCAAGTATAGGTACAGCAGGAAGCTGTTCTCTTAAATTTGAAATGCGCAGGTATGGCGGGCGAAAATCATAGCCCCATTGCGATACGCAATGTGCTTCATCTACTGCGATCAGGTTAACATTGAAAGCCGGTAAATATTCCAGGAATAATTTTGTTTCGAGCCTTTCAGGTGAAATATAAAGGAATTTATAATTGCCATGAATGGCATTGAGCAATATCTTTTTTGTTTCTATAAAACTCATGCCGCTGTAAATCGCCAATGCCGGAATTCCTTTCTTTTTTAAATTCTCTACCTGGTCCTTCATCAAAGCAATGAGTGGACTTATAACCAAACATATTCCTTCGCTTGCGAGTGCAGGAACCTGGAAGCAGATAGATTTTCCTCCACCTGTAGGAAGCAATGCCAGTGTATCTTTCCCTGCCAGTACAGAAAGAATTATTTCTTCCTGTAAACTGCGAAAGTTTTCAAAGCCCCAGTATTCTTTTAGTATCGAATTAATTTGATGCAAACCTGCTGAATGTTCAGCCATGAAGTTAATCAACCTTTTTTATAAACAGTCTTAATGAATTGCCGGCAAGTACTACATCGCTGAAGCCCATTACAAGCGCACCAAAAGTTGGCGTTAAAAAACCAAACGCTGCAACCGGTATGGCAATAATATTATAAATGAATGCCCAGAAAAGATTTTCTTTAATGGTTAGAAAAGTGTGCCTTCCTAATCCCAGGGCTTTGGGAAGATTTTTTATTCCATGATTTAACAGGATCACATCAGCGCTCTGCATTGCGATCTGCGAAGCATCACTTAGTGAAATTCCTAAAGATGCTTTTGCCAATGCAGGCGCATCATTGATGCCATCACCGATCATTGCTGTGGGTGCAGCAGCATTGAGTGCTGCGATCATGGCCAGCTTCTGTTCTGGTAATTGCTCAGCATATATTTCATCAATACCAAGGGCTGCAGCAACTGCAAGACAATTTTCTTTCTTATCGCCACTCAGTAAGATGGTTTTTATTTTTTTTTGATGAAGCGCATTGATAACTGCAACGGCCTCTGGTCTTATTTCGTCAGCAATATCCAGCCAGCCGATCTGAATATTATTTTTTAAAACATACAATGAATGAGCGGCATTATTTTCTTTCAATAATCTCGAGGAGCCAACTGAAAAAATATTCCCTGCCGTATCAGTTGCCTGCATGCCCATGCCTTTTATCTCCCCGATACTTTTCCATTGGATTGCATTATTTATTTTCCAGGCATTGCTGACAGATTTTGCAACAGGATGATTTGAAAATTTTTCTGCGGAATAAACAATGCGCTTAAATTCTTCCTCAGTTACTGAATTGAAGTCAAATTTAATAATACTGAAATTTCCTGTGGTAAGTGTTCCTGTTTTATCAAATACAACCTGTTGAATATCTTTAAAACGTTCCAGCGCAGCAGCATTTTTATAGAGAATGCCATTTCGTGCTCCCCGCCCCAAACCTACTGCAATAGCAGCCGGCGTTGCCAGTCCCATGGCGCAGGGGCAACTGATCACCAGCACCGCAATAGAACGCATGAGTGATTTGCCGGCAGAAATATCAAACGCAAAATAGTTCACCAGGAAAGTAATCAGCGCAATAATAATAACTGCAGGAACAAAAACAGCACTGATCTTATCCGCCAGTTTCTGCATGGATGGTTTTTCACCCTGTGCCTGTTTTACCATGTGTAGTATTCCCGACAAAACTGTTTCATTACCGGTAGCAGTAACCTGTGCTTTTACTGTTCCGTTTTCCAGTACACTACCGCCGATCAGTAAGTCCTTTTTTTGTTTGGTCAGCGGTTTGCTTTCGCCGGTGATGATAGCTTCATTTACGGTACAATCACCCCATAATATTTTGCAATCTATGGGCACCTGCTCGCCGCTTTTTATTAAAATGAGATCGCCCACTTTCAACTGCGTATTTTCCAAAAGGAAAATATTTTCTTTGTGTTCATCATCAAAAGCGATCATATTGGCCATGACCTTTTGAGAACGGGCTAATTTTTTCACCGCTCTTTGTGTAGATTGTACAGATGTTTCTTCAAGATAATTACCGAGGAAAACGAGTGTTATGACAGAGGCTGTTGTTTCAAAAAAAAGATAGCCTTCACCAAGGTTCAATATCCACCCTGCAATACTATAAGCAAAAGCCGCAACTGCACCCAATGCAATAAGCACATTCATGTTCGGCATACCATTGATAATACTTTTAATGGCACTTCTTCCAAAAAAAGCCATACCAACAATAAATACCGGAGTGCATAAAGAGAGTTGCACCCATGGATTCATTAACCAGTGGATATGCCACGGCAGCATATGCAACATTAAAGGCAATGTAAAAATGAGGCAGAACAGAAAGCGTTGTCTGTGATCGGAAAGAAATGCTTTTTTTCCTGTGGCTGCAATTGCACCATCTGATACAACTTTATAGCCAAGCCCCTCAATTCCTGATTTTAGTTTTTGTTCAGGTATTATTTCATCAAAAGAAAAGCTTACGTCACCATCAATGGGATTGACTTTTACTTCCTGCATTCCCTGCTTCGTAAGATATTTTGAGATTGTCAGTGCGCAATTGGAACAATCCATTCCTTCTACTTTCCATGCTGCTTTTTCCATCCGGCAAAATTAGTTGAAGCGCAATGTTTACTTTTACCATTCAGGAAAAATATCTTTGTAAGATGGAGAAAGTTTTTACATTAGACATCATTAAAACAGTGGCAATGGATCTCCTGCCGATGTTATACAAAAAAAATGTGATCGCTTTTCATGGGGAGATGGGCGCAGGCAAAACAACATTCATTCACGCATTATGTGAGGCAATGAAAGTAAAAGATAATATTTCAAGTCCTACTTATTCTATCATTAATCAATACAAAACCGTTGATGGTAAAATTATTTTCCACCTGGACCTCTACCGCCTCAGCAATGAAGAAGAAGCAGTGAATGCAGGTGTAGAAGATTGTTTGTACAGTGGCAATACCTGCCTGGTGGAATGGCCGGAAAAAGCGGCCGGTATATTTCCTGCTGATACACTTCACGTTAATATTACTGTTGGGGATAACAACATCAGAAAAATAAGCTGGTAAATCCTACGCATTCATTTTTAATTACTATTTTTTCAGTATCAATCTTATTTATGGCTTCAGTAAAACCTATCGTGTCCGGATCTTTTACCTACGAAACACTTGAAGAAACACTGGATGTAAAAGCAAAGTCAGCAGAGCTTTTTATCGGGATACCTAAAGAAAATTCTTTCAGTGAAAACAGAATTGCATTAACCCCGGAAGCTGTTGGTGTGCTTGTGGCGAATGGTCATCGGGTTATTATGGAAACAAAAGCTGGTATCGGTTCCAGTTACACAGATAAAGATTACAGTGATGCAGGCGCTAAAATTGTTTACAGCAAAGGAGATGTTTTTGAATGTGAGATACTGGTGAAGAGCGCCCCCGTAAGTGAAGAGGAATGTGAATTGCTTAAACCGAATCAATATATTATTTCCCCGATACACCTTGCCGTGATGAAACGCGATATCCTGGAAAAAATGATGGCTAAAAGGATCACTGCGTTAAGTTTCGAAAACCTGAAGGATGACAGTGGCCACAATCCAATTGTTCGCAGCATGAGCGAAATTGCCGGCAGTGCTGTAATGCTGATAGCCGGACAGTATCTCAGTAATGCCAATGAAGGGAAAGGTGTACTGGTTGGCGGTATCAGCGGGATTCCTCCTACCAAGGTAATTATTATCGGTGCCGGAATTGTTGGCGAATATGCTGCAAGAACTGCATTGGCAATGGGGGCAAGTGTAAAAGTTTTTGACAACAGCATTTATCGTTTGAAAAGATTGCAGAACAATATTGGCGTTCGTATGTGGACGAGCGTTATTGAACCAAAGATTTTGTCCAAGCAATTAAAAACATGTGATGTGGCAGTTGGCGCGTTAAGCAGCAGTGGGGGAAGAACTCCTATTGTTGTTTCAGAAGAAATGGTAAGCAATATGCGTCCGGGAACCGTGATAGTGGATGTCAGCATTGACCGTGGTGGCTGTTTTGAAACGAGTGAGGTAACCACACATGATGACCCTGTCTTTAAAAAATATGACGTGATACATTATTGTGTTCCGAATATACCAAGTGGCTTTGCCAGAACTGCCAGCCAGGCCATCAGTAACGTGCTGATGCCGTTGTTGCTTGAAACTGCGGATGGGGGCGGGGTTGACAACCTTGTATGGTATAAAATAAATATCCGGGCAGGTATCTATATGTTCAAAGGGGCACTCACCAATTTTTATCTGAGTGAAAGATTTGATCTGAAATATACCGATCTGAATTTACTGATCGCGAGCAAGCGCTGATAAGATTTTTTTATTTTGTAAATTGTATTACCTGATTAATATCACGGTACCTTTCTTTGTTATTTTCCTGTTTTTATAATCTGTTCCTTCGGCAAACCAGGTATAAGTTGCAGCATCCTGTGCTTTTCCACGAATCGTTCCATCCCATCCCAATCCGATATTGTTGGTGCTGAAAACCATTTGTCCCCAACGGTTAAACACCATAAACCTGTCCAGTGATTTTATTCCAAGTGCAACAGGCCTGAATACATCATTGTTGCCATCGCCATTTGGCGTAAAGGCATTGGGAACATAAAAACCGGGCTCAATAAAAAATACTTTTACAAATATGGTATCAAAGCCGAAACATCCGACGCTGTTACTTACTTTTAAAATATACTGAATATTGTTTTTGGGCAAAGCAACCGGATTGGCAATAGTGGTACTGTTCAGATACAAGGGCGGGTCCCATAAATAATTAGTACTGCCTGTACCCTGCAACTGCAGCGGCTCATCCAGCACTACAGCAGTATCTCTGGGCCCGGCATCTGCTTTTATCGGTTGAAATACTTTCACAAAAACAGTATCTGTTCCGGGTTTTGGGCAACCTAATGTATCTCTGACAAATACAACATATCTCACAGAGGCTGTCGGTGCTACCGAAACAGGATTTGAAATAAAATGATTATTTAAAAATGCAGTGGGCACCCACGAATAATTGATTCCGCCACTGGATGATAATTGAGCGTTATCTCCAAAACAAATGGCAGTATCATTACTGGCTTTCGGTGCCGGGTAAGGTACAACTTTGATGCTGATATCATCTTCTGCTTTGCATTTTCCAATGCTGCTGATCACATGATACGTGGTACTGGTTAAAGCTGTGGCCACCGGATTTTTTATCAGAGGATTATTTAAACCGGTGGGTGGTGTCCAGTTATAGTACAGTCCGTCACTTACAGCAGCAAGCAGGATCGGATCTGTCTGGCAAATGGTCGTATCATTACCTGCATTCAGGGTTACAAAATCTTTCACATTCACCCGTACGGAATCTTTGCCTTTACAACCGAATGCATCGGTGAGTGTAACATAGTAAGTGGTAGGAATATCCGGGCTGATCAATGGAAAATGGCTGGTAATGTCATCGATATTGTAATTGGGTGTCCATAAAACAGTTCCTGTTCCTAGCGCCGACAACTGCAGGGTATCAATGGAACAGATCAATGTGTCATGCGTAACAGTTAGTGGTGCCTGATCGAGTACGTCAATATTTTTTATAACCGTATCAATACATCCTTTATTGGTGCCGACTATGAAACTCACTGTATAAGTTCCTGCTGTACTGTAGGTATAAGCGGGGTTTGGGATAACAGCGGTGTCAGCAAAATTAAGTGGGTCGCCGAAATCCCATCGCCACAGATTTACTGATCCATAAGCTGCGGTAGTAAGGTTTGTAAATTGTATCGGTGTGTTTTTGCATTGACCTGCAACACCGAAATCTGGTAAAAAACCTGGATAAACCCTGACGATTGCAGTGGCTGAATCCGAACAGGCCTGTCCCCGGTTCACCACAAGTTTTAAAATATAAGTGCCGGTATCTGGATAAGTAAATGTTGGATCGGCCAGGTTAGATGTATCATTCGTTGCATTGGTTACGCCAAAATCCCAATGCCAGCTCTGGATATTTACACCGGGTGTAAGATTGGAAAAGGTTTCAGTAAAACTGGTACAGAGCGTATAATTATCTTTAAGTGTTGCATCCGTAACAGTACAATTGGCAACCTGTATGTGTAAAGATTTTCTTACCTCACCCATTTTTATATTGGTCCCGCGTTTATATTCACTTACACAAACAGTGAGTACATAAATGCCCGACCCCGGAGCAGTACCACTCACAACTCCTGTAAAAGGGTTGATGGTAACAGCGCCACCCATCGGTGAACTGCCGAAGTAGCCGCCGGAATATGGCACAGAAGAAAACGGAGGTGCACTTGAAGGTGTTGGCGTTGGATTGCCCGTGCCGCCACCATTGTAAGCATCACAAAAATGATAAGAGAGTGAATCATTGTTTGGATCGGAGGCACCAAAATTAAAAGTGAAATAAGAATTTTCGCAGATAATTGCGGTATCATTCAACGCAAACTGGGCACTCGAATTTTTTTCTGCACCGGGTGCAGTTGCAGTTCCGGGGATGGTCACTGTCCAGGTTTCACCAACATTGCTGGAGTTCTGGATATTGTTTATGCCGGTAATACGGCAGCAGCGCTGATAAGCCACAATATAGCCCTCCGGTGTTTTATCCAGGTCGGTTGTCAGTTCATAGGTAGTGATCTTATAACAAATGGAAGGTATCGGATTCACACATTCGTGGCAGGACTGCAGTGTACAGTTCTCAACATTAACCGAACTGGAATAAGTAACTGAATTATTAGAGATCAACTGGTAATTAGCACCATTGAAGATGGTAAAATTAATAGTAGGATCAAATTGGTTGGCATTGAGATTACAGGCAGTATAAAACTTCAATACGATCTTGTATCGCAATTTATTGGCATTGCTTCCCTGTCCAAGATATTCATAATACATATAGCCGCCCTTGGTATGGTTGGCATAGGTAAACTGAACAACAAGAGAAAATATAATAATGGATAGAAGTCTTTTCATGTACCGCAGGTGAATAAATAAGACCTTAAATTACGAATAAATGTTGTCTGCTGTTTAATAACCGGAATCTTCCCGTGTTAACGATAAAATTCTTGTAGTAGTAATTCTACAGTTTGCTACAGTAGTTTTACTATCTTCGTCCCACACCTAAAGACCTTTACTTTTTTTAAATCAGCAAAATGCATCAAAAAACTGCGGGGTATTTTTTATGTTGTATAGTAGCAGTAACCCTACTGCTCGGGTGTAAGAAATTTGAAAAGCAAGGCTTTTTACAACAGCCGGGGATTGCAATGACCTTTGATGATAATTATGTTGACAACTGGATCCGGTATCTTCCCTTCCTTGATTCTGCAGGAATAAAAGCAACCTTTTATATCAGCAATTATAACAGGCTTACAGCCAAACAGATCCAGGATCTTCATGTCATTCAGAATCATGGTCACGAGATCGCTTATCATACGGTTAACCATTATAACATGGTGGACTATGTTTATAAATATCATCATTCTGTTGAAGATCTGATGCAGAAAGAAATTGTTGCAGGATTGAAAATGATGCAGAAAGATGGTTTTTATC
>JBDUCW010000272.1:0-2716 GCA_040003235.1 Ferruginibacter sp.
GGCAATTGGGCAATTGCTGGTCATTTGGGTTTCTTTATATTGGCGTACAATTACTAATGTATGCCATCATGCATATCAGACTGAAAAAAAGTTTTTATAATGGAATTTATTAAATCTATAAACTGCTTTAAGTTGTAAAAAAAGTGAAATGACTTCAACTGAAACATTAAAAACCTGCAAGGAAGGACATAAATACTTCAAAAGCAGTGATTGCCCGACTTGTCCTGTTTGTGAAGCAGCACGAAAACCAAAAGAGGGATTTCTTTCCTTACTTTCAGCACCGGCAAGAAGAGCATTAGAAAATAATAATATCCTTACATTAGAAGCGCTTGGTAAATATTCGGAAAAAGAGATTTTAAAATTTCATGGAATTGGAAAAGCTTCAATTCCAACGTTAAGAAAAGCATTGGAAGAAAAAGGGCTTTCATTTCGTGTCAATCCGTGAGTTGTGTTCTATACTCCCGTTTTTTTTGTGAAAGGCTGTTTTTATTTATGAATAGGCACTCAAAGTTCAAAACAATATTTTAAATTCATGAAATTAACTTCAGCAAAATATTTCAATCAGCAGTGGCTATAGACAGAACAGATTTTATGGTCCATACTCCGCCAGGCATCAAACGTTGAGCATCATGCTGCCTCCGGCAACACCGAAACTTATAACAAAAATTAAAAAAAATACAATGGAACAGCAACTTGAACAAATCCGCGATCAACAAAAAGCATCATGGAATAAATTTTCCGCCGGTTGGAAAAAATGGGATGATCTCGTTATGGACTTTTTAAAACCAATGGGAGATGAAATCATTCGATTAATTGATCCACAAAAAAATGATACCATTCTGGATGTAGCAGCAGGTACGGACGAACCGGGATTGACAATTGCAACGATGCTGAGCGACGGTAAAGTAATCATCACTGACCTTGCTGAGGATATGCTGTCAATCGTTCAGGAAAACGCAACCCAGAGAGGAATCAATAATATTGAAACCCGCGCATGTGATGTTTGTGAACTTCCATTTCCAGACAATAGTTTTGATGCTATCAGTTGCCGGTTTGGTTTTATGTTTTTTCCAGACATGTTATTGGCAGCTAAAGAAATGGTTCGCGTCCTCAAACCTGGTGGAAAAATTGCGACAGCGGTCTGGAATATTCCTGAAAAGAATTTTTGGGTTACAGCTATTATGGGAACAATCAATAAAAATATGGAATTACCGGCTCCGCCAGCAGGTGCACCCGGCATGTTCAGATGTGCCAAAGATGGTTTTATCTCAGACCTTTTCCTGCAGGCTGGATTGAAAAACGTTACTCAAACAGAAATATCCGGAAAATTAAATTGCAAAACCGCTGATGCTTATTGGGGCATGCAAACTGAAGTTGGAGCTCCTATTGTGGCTGCACTCAGTAAAGCCGATGATGAAATGAAAGAAAAAATAAAAAGGGAAGTGTATGAAAAATTGAACCAAAAATATCCGGACGGAAATATTATAATTGATTCAAGCGCCCTTGTTGTTTATGGTGAAAAATGATTTACATATTAATTCCGGGCAAGCATTTACGGAAACAAGACAAAAAATATGAACTGGCTTCAGATCAAATACAACCGGAATTTGCTTCATTTCATTTTTCTTTTATTCTTCAATGTACTGTGCTCGGTAAATAATGTGGCTGTTTCCCAAACAACAACGCAGGCATTGCTGATGCTGCATTTCAACAGGCATGTGCAACCATTTCGGGTACATCATTAACCGACCTGTTCAAATATGTTTATACAACAAAGAAGTCCTTTCAGCCGTTATTTTTTAAATAAACTTTTCTATAAGTAATCAATTTAAAAATTGATTTTTAAAGTTTGTAGGTAACATCCCTGTTTCTTTTTTGAAGAGCCTGGAAAAGTAAGACATATTTTCAAAACCCAATTCATAAGCAATCTCAGAAATGGTTTTGTCTTTTTTTCTTAACCTGTTTTTAGCTTCATTAATCATTGCGATATGAATAAGATCAATAGCAGTTTTTCCGGTTTCTACTTTCAATAAATCAGTTAGATAACGCGCAGAAATATTCAGTTCTTTTGCCAGATCAGCAACAGAAGGCAAGCCATTGTCACGAACAGATCCGCTGCTGATATGTTTCTGCAGCATTTTATTAAAAGCTGTCACCATTTTACCGGAAAGCTGTTTGCGGTTGATGAATTGTCTTTTATAAAACCTTTCTGCATATTTAAGCAAAGAATGGATGCCTGCTAAAATAATTTCCCGGCTGAATTCATCTTCACTGTTATTGTATTCCTGCTCAATGCTGTGAAAAATATTCCAGACAATCTTTTCTTCTTTGGGTGCAAGGTGGAGTGCTTCATTCGTTTCGTATTCGAAAAAAGAGTACTCCTGAATGCCTTCATACAATGCATGCCCGATCAGGAAATCTTCATGAAAAACTAAAATGTACCCATCCTCTTCAAATTCTAAATTCCGCATTTCAACCACCTGCCGTGGCTTTATAAAAATCATTGAGCCGGTTTCATGGTCAAATTTAGTTCTGCCATATAATACATACCCGGCCTTTACTTTTTTAAATCCAATCATGTAAAAATCACTGGTATATGCAGCATTATTTATCTTGATGGCACGATTAATCCGCAGGAGACCCAACAGCGGATGCTCCGGTAACGGCACATCGTTGGCAACTGCCATTTCACTGATTGATTTAAAATGTTTCATTT
>JBDUCW010000164.1:0-9073 GCA_040003235.1 Ferruginibacter sp.
CAACACTCAACACTCAACACTCAACACTCAACACTCAACACTCAACACTCAACATAGCTGTTTCCGCACAATTTCCCAAAGCACTACGCCCGCTGCGGTTGCAATGTTGAGGGAATGTTTCATGCCCAGTTGCGGGATTTCGATACAACCATCGCAAGCCGCGATCGTGCTTTGTTCTACACCAGTTACTTCGTTGCCGAATATTACGGCAACCTTTTCATGATTGTCGATTTTAATATTTTGTAAGGCAATACTGTTTTGCGTCTGCTCTACTGCATATATTTTATAGCCTTTCGTTTTGAGCTCTTCAATTGCCAGTGCTGCATTACTGAAATGTTTCCAGGTTACCGTGTCTTCTGCGCCCAATGCTGTTTTTTTTATTTCTTTATGCGGTGGCGTGCAGGTATAACCGGTGATGTAAATTGCTTCCAGCAAAAATGCATCAGCTGTACGAAACACACTGCCTACATTGTAAGCGCTGCGTACATTTTCCAGTACCGCTATAACAGGAGTTTTATCTGATTGTCTGAATTCCTCTACCGATTTGCGGTTGAGTTCATCCATAGAAAGTTTGCGCACGAATTCAAGAATTTAAGAAGCGCCACGGAGGACACTGAGATACACTGAAAATACAAAATACAGTTTGCCACTAAGTACACGAATAGACACGAATAAAAACACGATACAAAGATGAAATTGATGAGCCTTCCCACAAAACATCAATACATGATCAAACACCTAAGTCAAAAAAGTCTAACGCTTATCGGGCATTAAACGTATAACGTATAACTTATTACTTATTACTTATTACTTATTACTTATTACTTATAACTTTCCTCAGATCATTTCACTCGCGAGCAATGGATTTTTCACTGCATCACGTTTTTCTGCAAAGGCTTTGGCAGCTTTTACAAAATGAACAAAGATGGGCTGCGGATTTTCCACCGTGCTTTTTAATTCAGGATGATATTGTACGCCGATGAAGAACGGATGTCCGGGCAGTTCAACAATTTCCACCAATCCTGTTGCAGGATTTTTTCCACTCGGTACCATTCCAGCTTTTTCAAAATCGGTGATGTATTTATTATTGAATTCCCAACGGTGACGGTGACGTTCACTGATATGCGTGGTGCCGTAAATGGTATGCGCCAATGTTCCTTCTTTAATTTCACATGGATAAGCACCCAGTCGCATAGTGCCGCCTTTTGCTGTCACTTCTTTTTGTTCTTCCATCAGGTCGATTACCGGATGATCCGTGTCCTTCACCATTTCAGTTGAATGGGCATCAACCCAACCCAATACGTTTCTCGCGAATTCAATCACGGCCATCTGCATACCAAGACAAATACCAAAGAATGGTAATTTATTTTCGCGGGCATATTTTACGGCAATGATCTTTCCTTCCACACCACGGTTACCAAAACCAGGTGCCACCAGCAATCCATCGAGCTTGCTTAATTTTTCTGCAACATTATCTTCTGTAATAGTTTCACTGTGTACATCCAGCACCTGCACTTTGCATTCGTTCATCGCACCTGCGTGCACAAATGATTCGAGAATGGATTTATAAGCATCCTGCAGTTCAATATATTTTCCGATCAGGCCGATGGTAACTTTTGTCTTGGGGTATTTTAATTTATCCAGAAATCCGCGCCACTTGGTGAGCTCGGGTGCTGCATACCCATTGATGTGTAATTTTTTCAGGACGATCACATCCAGATTTTCCTGCAGCATTTTCAGCGGTACTTCATAAATGGTGCTGGCATCCATTGCTTCAATTACGGCTTCTACTTTTACATTACAGAAAAGCGCAATTTTCTTTTTCAGATCATTGCTCAATGGTTCTTCTGTACGGCAAACAATTACATCAGGATGCACGCCTTCACTTGCCAGAAGTTTTACACTATGTTGTGTAGGTTTTGTTTTTAATTCCTTGGCTGCTTTTAAGTAAGGTATTAAAGTAAGATGCACCACCATGCAATCTTCTTCGGCCATTTCCCATTGCAGCTGGCGTACGGCTTCAACAAAGGGAAGACTTTCAATATCACCAACTGTACCGCCGAGTTCGGTAAGGATAATATCATATTTTCCTTCTTTTCCCAATAACAGCATTCTGCGTTTGATCTCATCTGTAATATGCGGAATCACCTGTACGGTCTTACCCAGGTAAGCACCTTCTCTTTCTTTATTTATAACGGTTTGATAAATGCGGCCGGTGGTAACATTATTGGCCTGCGAAGTAGGAATATTTAAAAAGCGTTCGTAGTGTCCGAGATCGAGATCGGTTTCAGCACCATCATCGGTAACAAAGCATTCGCCGTGTTCGTACGGATTTAATGTTCCCGGGTCCACATTGATGTATGGATCAAATTTCTGAATGGTAACCTTTAAACCCCTTGCCTGCAGCAGTTTTGCCAGTGAGGCAGCAATAATTCCTTTTCCTAATGATGATGTAACACCGCCGGTTACGAAAATATATTTTGACATGATACTAAATTTCGTTTCAATTATTTTTTGATATCAACGGCAATAACAAAACCCAACATCGTTGTGTCACTCACTTCAACGTTCAGTTCTTTATTCAGCAAAAAGCTTCGATTTGTTACCCGATCTATTTTTGACCAGTTTGGGTTCCGGATGGGGAAAATCCCAGAGGTCGTGTAAAGATAAGATGAATATTTGGGTGAAGGAAATTTGATGCCTACTTTTAAGTCACTAATTCAACCTTTTGATGAAAATATTAAGCTTTGCCCTGCTGTTTTTGCCGTTATTCCTTTCAGCGCAGTATGAAAAAACGGATCCGGAAAATTTGAAATATAAAATATTAAAATTAAATGCAGAACGGGTAGCTCCTCCTGCTGTTCAGCTTCCTTTTGCCAGTATCAGAATTATTGACAGCCGGTACGATACTTCTAAACTCGGGTTTGTAGTAGCAGGCATTCACTGGAATAAAAAAGATGGTTTCCGAAAGGCAACTTTTAAACAAGGGGTTGCAGGGGCAATTGAGCAATATTATCACGACTACTATGCAAAATCTTTTCAAACCAATGGGTTTGAACTACTCATTGTGATGAAGAAATTATGGCTTTCAGGAATAGAAGATGGCAAGAACAGGCCAGATGATATTCAGAATAATTTAAGGGCGCAAAATTCATTACACGTTAAATGGGAATACTATCTCGGTCGTAACGATCAATATTTACCTTTCAAAAGGGTAGACACCGTTTTGACAATTACTTCGGAAATAGAAAAATATATCGACGAAGTATCTGACGAAAAAAAAGAAGTCAATTTTAAATATGCCTTGAAAATGCTGATCGAAATACTGGATTACAATAAGGCTGTAAACAATTTTGATACTAAAGAGAAAAAAAATCTTGCATTTATAAAATCATATAATGAAGACCGTTTCAAATTACCCGTATTGCAGGATAGTATTTTTAATACCGGCGTTTATCTGAATTTCAATGAATTTAAAAATAACAGGCCTTCTCTTAATACATTCAAAGAAAAAAAAATGAAATACTCTTTGATACACAGGGCTGAACTTTACATTGAAGACGCAACTGGTAATGACATTCCAGTGTATTGGGGATATTTCAGTGATGGAGATCTCCGTTATGGTAAAATAGGCAATGACAAAATGTACCGTATTGGTAATACTTTTCAGGTATTTATCCAGGTCTCCTGGTATAATAGCAACAGGGACAACAACAGCTCAACAATTCCTTCAAGAAGGGAAGTCTGGATACCTTACCAGGTTGATATGGAAACGGGAACGCTTTATTAATTCTTAATCCTTAGCAATTTTATTGTAGCTCGTTGCAATGCCTTTGATCAGTGAAGAGCTGAAGCCCTGGTGTTCCATTTCGTTTAAACCTGCAATGGTGCAACCTTTCGGTGTAGTTACTTTATCAATTTCCTGTTCGGGATGCGTACCTTTCTGTAATAATAATTCTGCAGCACCTTTTACGGTTTGAGCAGCAATCAGACTTGCAGTCTTTGCATCAAATCCTATTTCGATACCGCCCTGAATATTGGCGCGGATATACCGCATGGCATAAGCAGTACCGCAGGCACCAAGCACTGTTGCTGCATTCATTAATTTTTCATCGATGCTAACAACACGACCCAGGGTTTCAAACAGATCATTTACATATTTCGCCTGCACAGCAGTTGCATTGTGATAACTGATGCAGGTCATGCTTTGCTGAATGGCAATTGCTGTATTGGGCATTGCCCGAAAGACCGGCAATTGTTTTTTGATCACTTCTTTTATTTCTTCAATAAAAACACCAGTGACAACTGATACCAATATTTGTTGTGCAGTCAGATCTTTTTTAATTCCCGTTAGCACATCTTTTACCTGGAAAGGTTTTACAGCAAGAATGATCACAGCAGCTTTTTTAACAGCTTCATTGTTATCAGAAGAAACAGTTACACCCATCGCTGCAAATGCAGATAAGGTGCTGGTATTTCTTTTGGTAATGATTATTTCAGAAGCTTTGGCAAATCTGCTTTTGATTAATCCTTCTGCAATGGCGCTGCCTAAATTTCCGCCACCGATGATGGCTATTTTTTTCATAGTAGAATGTTTTACGTGGTACGTTGTACGTTTTACGTTGTTCAATATTCGTTACATCTTTTTCGGAATAAAGCACATCAATAATTTATTTTTAAAGGTTGAATCAGGAATAATTATTAGAATTTAAAAACTGCTGCTAACATATCACGTAAAACGTAGAACGTATAACTTTTTAATAAAAATTTTTTTCTGAAAGATAATTCCTCACATAATCATCAACCCCTTTTTCCAGCGAATAGAATTCAGTGGTATAACCTGCCCGTTTCAATTTATCCATAGAGGCTTCCGTGAAGTATTGATATTTATCACGGATGTCTTCCGGCATATCGATGTATTCAATCTGTGCCTGCAGATCCAATCCTGCAAAAGTTGATTTTACCAGATCATCAAAAGATCGGGCTTTTCCCGTTCCTAAATTGTACAGACCTGAATATACAGTGCTGTCATCTGTCAATTGTCCTCTGTTAACCGTTTCCTGCATCAACCAATAACAAACCGACACAACATCTTTTACATATACAAAATCACGCAATTGTTCACCATCTTTAAAACCTTCTTTATGTGATCTGAATAATTTTACTTTTCCATTCTGTTTGATCTGGTTGAAGGAATGAAAGATCACGCTCGCCATTCTTGCTTTGTGATATTCATTGGGACCATAGACATTAAAAAATTTCAGTCCGGCCCAGAAAGCTGGTGCTATATTCTGTTCCAATGCCCATTTATCAAATTCGTTTTTGGAAACGCCGTAAGGATTCAGTGGTTCCAGTTTATAAGACAATGCATCGTCTTCATCACTGTAACCAAGTTCTCCGTTGCCGTAAGTAGCGGCTGATGAAGCATATACCAACGGAATATTTTTAGACGTGCAGTAATTCCACATCTGCTGTGAATATTCGAGGTTGAGTTTCTGATGAACGCTGTAATCAAATTCAGTAGTATCTGTTCTGGCACCTAAATGAAAAACAAAATCCACTTTCATATTTTCTTTTACAATCCATTCAAAGAAATTTTCTCTTTCAATCCTTGCAAAATATTTTTTTTCATGCAGGTTGAGTTCCTTTTCTTCATCATCAAATTCATCCACCAATATGAGGTTTTCGTATCCCTCTTTATTGAGATGACTGACCAGGCAACTGCCGATAAAGCCGTATGCGCCGGTAACAATGATCGTTGCATTTTTATCTAACACTATTCATTTTTTAGTTTTCAATGTTCCGGTTGGTGAGACAGCAACCAGTATTATGTGGTCTATCTTACCAGCCACCACCCGTCATTTACAGCGATACCAAAGCCGCCTCGCTTTCATGTCCGGCAAGCATATTGCCAATCGCGTTGTCATATTTATTTTTCCATCCGGAAATATGGCCCCAATCTTCTGTATTTATTTTTATTGCGCCTGAAGTAACAGTTCCAAGTTTTGTAAAGACAACTGAATTACCGGCAAGACTTTTTTCAAAATCTGCTGCAGTCGTTTCTTTAATACTTACCACTACTCTGCTTTGTGCCTCTCCGAATAAAAAAGCATCTGGTCTTATTGCAGCCTCTGTAACAATATCAAAACCTGTATTTTTATTAAAGCAACTTTCCATTAATGTGACAAAGAGACCGCCTTCACTCACATCATGCGCAGAATTTATTAATTTTTCTGTGATCATTTTTTCAACAGCTCTTTGTAAAGCGAATTCCTCTTCTATATCAAAATAAGGAGCAGGAGAAAATTCAATGCCATGTATCTTATGCAGATATTCAGATGAATTGATATCATCCCTGCTCCTTCCAATCAGGTAAATAATATCTCCTTCATTCTTAAAATCCATGGTCATTTTATCCTGCACATTTTCCAGCAAGCCTACCATCCCAATGGTTGGTGTCGGATAAACGGCTCCCTGGGGATGCTGATTGTAGAAACTAACGTTGCCGCCTGTAACGGGAGTATCAAATCTGCGGCACGCATCGCCCATGCCTTTGATGGCATTAACAAACTGGTAATATACTTCAGGATCATAAGGGTTTCCAAAATTGAGACAATTGGTTACGCCCAATGGTTGTCCCCCACTACATACAATATTTCTTGCAGCTTCTGCAACAGCAATCATTGCACCTTTGTAAGGATCAGCATATACATAACGGCTGTTGCAATCAGTTGTGATGGCCAGTGCTTTGTCAGAAGGTTTTGCCAATACTATTGCGGCATCGCTTGGTTGATTGATACTGGTATTACCTGCGCCCACCATACTGTCGTACTGAACATAAATCCATTTTTTACTGGCGATATTTGGAATACTGATTAATTGTTCCGCTATGGATTGCAGATTTTTTGGGACAGCAATTCCGCCCGGATCAAATGATTTTATTTTTTCGAGATAAGCAGGTTCAGTAAAACTTCTTTCATATTGCGGAGCACCACCACCGAGTACCAATTCGTAAGCAGGAATTTCTGCTTCGAGTTTTTCATTCATGTAGAATTTCAGCAAGCCGTCCCCGGTTACTTCTCCAATATTGCTGCATGGCAGATCCCATTTTTCAAATATATCCATTACAAGATGTTCCTTTCCTTTTTCAGCAACCAGCAGCATACGTTCCTGACTTTCGCTAAGCAGCAATTCCCAGGTCTTCATATCCTTCTGGCGTGTTGGAACTTTATCAAGATCAATGCGCATTCCGGATTCGCCTTTGGCACTCATTTCTGCAGTGCTGCAAATGATACCCGCAGCACCCATATCCTGCATACCCACGACTGCACCGGTTTGTATCACTTCAAGACAGGCTTCCAGTAATTTTTTTTCCTGGAAAGGATCTCCTACCTGTACTGCAGGTAATTCCTGCACACTGTCACTTGTGATATCTGCACTTGCAAAGGAGGCACCCCCAATGCCATCCTTACCAGTTGCGCTTCCGATAAAGAAAACAGGGTTACCGATACCGGTAGCGGTTGCAGAAATTGTTTCTCCGTTCTTTACAATACCAACACTCATGGCATTTACTAACGGGTTGGTATGGTAGCAGTCTTCAAAATAAATTTCACCGCCAACGGTTGGAACTCCAAAGCAATTACCGTAATGACCAATTCCATGGACAACGCCAGCCAATAAATGTTGTGTTTTCGCTTCTGCAAGATTTCCAAAGCGTAGAGAATTGAGTGATGCAATTGGCCTTGCACCCATGGTAAATATATCCCGGTGAATACCGCCGACACCAGTGGCTGCCCCCTGGAAAGGTTCAAGTGCTGAAGGGTGATTGTGACTTTCAATTTTAAATACAACTCCATATCCATGACCGATATCCATGAGCCCGGCATTTTCTTCACCAGCTTTTACCAGCATTTTTTTTCCTTCGCGGGGAAGTGTTTTTAACCAGCGGATCGAATTTTTATAACTGCAGTGTTCGCTCCACATCGCACTGAAAGAACAAAGTTCATTAAAGTTGGGTGTACGCCCGAGTTTCTGCTGAATGAGTTCAAATTCTTCTGCGGTAAGGCGAAGTTGTTCGGCTGTTTTAGCTGTTATTTCCATAAATGATTGCTGTGGGGCAAAGCTAAGGTTGAAAGCTTTAATAAATTTAAGAAAGTTGATTGCTGAAAGTTTACAGTTGACAGATAGTTGAAAAGTTTATGAGTTTGACAAAGGGATAGCATTTAACAACTTCTTTCTGTCAGCCTTCAACCTTCAACTCTTATTGTCAACTTCTCATTATCTTGCCGGTAAAATAACTGCCCGTTGAATTATATTTTTTTTATCCTTTACACTGCATTGGGTTGCTGGCTGATAGCGCGTATAAAATTCGTGCAGCGCTCAGGATTGAAACCCGCTACTATAAGGGGTTTATTTATTGTAAAAATCCTTGCCGGTGCTGCACTTGGTTGGATGTCCATTCACTTTTATGGCAATAAGCCATCTGACAATGATTACTGGATGATCAATGAAGAAAGCTGGAAAGAATACCAGTTACTGCTTCATCATCCGAAAGAATATTTCAGTAATATTTTCCATTCGCCATACAGCAATGGATATTCAGGCTTTTTCAATTCGCTTCAATCCTATTGGAATGACCTCAAAAACAATATCATTATTAAAATAGTATCGGTATTTAATATTTTCAGCCAGGGCAATTATTACATTAATAGCATTTTCATGAACTTCATTGCCTTTTTTGGCCATGTAGCCTTTTTCAGAATTTTCAGCAACATTTATAAAGAACGCAAACTTTCGATAATCGTCGGATGTTTTTTATTACCCTCCTGCCTGTATTTTTCATCGGGACTGCATAAAGACGCTGTGGTATTTTCAGCGATTGGGCTGTTTTGTTTTGCTTTATATTCCGGAATAATTCAAAAATTCACTATTAAAAAAATTATCGTTCTGGTATTATGTTCCATTGTTTTATTACTTATCCGCAGTTATGTGATAGTTCTGGTAATACCTGCAACAGCCGCTTATATTTTATCAGTAAAAAAAAACTGGCCGGCTTTTCCGGTTTTTACAACCA
>JBDUCW010000165.1:0-9056 GCA_040003235.1 Ferruginibacter sp.
CACTAGTGGGCTGCTCCCTATAAACAAAACATTAATTAAAAATTTGTAAATTCAAATAACATGTCAGTCTTAACAAGCCAATTTAAACATGTAAGCTACCTATGGGATGAAACCAAAGCCGCGGAACTGGCCGGCGATGAAGTTGCCTTACTGATCTACCGTTCCAATTTACTGGGCGCTGATCTTCGTCTTACAAATTATGGTGGGGGAAATACTTCCTGCAAAGCAATTGCAAAGGATCCGCTTACAGGAAATGAAACAGAAGTAATGTGGGTAAAAGGTTCTGGTGGTGATCTCGGCACGATGAAAAAAAATGGACTCGCTGCATTGTATGTTGATCGTTTGCGCAGCCTTAAAAATATTTACCGAGGCATTGAACATGAAGATGAAATGGTGGAACTCTTCAATCATTGTATCTATGATCTTGCTTCCAAAGCACCTTCTATTGATACAGCATTGCATGGCTTTCTTCCATTCAAACATATTGATCATTTACATCCGGATGCTGCAATTGCCATTGCGGCTGCAAAAGACGGAAAAAAAATCACGCAGGAATTATTTAATGGAAGTATTGGTTGGGTGGAATGGCAGAAACCCGGTTTCGATCTTGGGTTGCAATTGAAACAATGTCTTGATGAAAATCCCGGCATCCGCGGTATCATGCTCGGTTCACATGGTTTATTTACCTGGGGCGATACAGCGTATGAAAGTTATATGAACACGCTTGAAGTGATCGAACGTTGTGCAGCTTATCTTGAAGAAAATATTGGAAAGAAAAAAGTTTTTGGCGGAGCTAAAATTCAATCTGCA
The DNA here is from genome assembly GCA_040003235.1 of Ferruginibacter sp. Classification (GTDB taxonomy): domain Bacteria; phylum Bacteroidota; class Bacteroidia; order Chitinophagales; family Chitinophagaceae; genus Ferruginibacter. The sequence continues at coordinate 811 of JBDUCW010000165.1, forward strand.
GATGCAGCAACAAGACTTTCAAAAGCCGCAGCATTGGCTCCTGTGTTAAGAGGATTCTGTTCTTCTCAAACAAGAATGATCGGGCATTTTACAGATGATGAACGCGTATTGGAATATATCAATTCAAATGACCTGGAAAGACTCGCGCCCATGGGAACAAGTTGCCCGGATCATTTTCTCCGGACAAAAATAAGTCCGCTGGTATTGAACCTGGCAACAACAGAAGACCTGACCGATCTAAAAGCCATCAAAGAAAAAATAGCTCCGTTGTTTATTGCTTACAGAAAAATGTACGCTGATTATTACAATACCTGTAAACATCCTAATAGTCCGGCCATGCGTGACGCCAATCCCGTGGTGATCATATACCCGGGCATCGGCATGTTCACTTTTGCAAAAGACAAACAGACTGCAAGAGTGGCCGCAGAATTTTATATTAATGCCATTAATGTGATGAAGGGTGCAGAAGCAATTTCGTCTTATACTTCTTTGCCAAGGCAGGAAGCATTCAACATTGAATACTGGTTACTGGAAGAAGCTAAACTGCAACGCATGCCCAAACCAAAAGCTTTGACAGGCCGCATTGCATTGATCACAGGAAGCGCCGGTGGAATTGGCAAAGCGATCGCAAAAAAATTCGTGGATGAAGGCGCCTGTGTGATCATCAATGACAATGATGCACAAAGGCTTGAAGAAGCCAAAAATGAATTTCAGAAATTATATGGTAAAGATATTTATACCACGGATATTCTTGATGTAACAAAGGCCGATACGATTGAAAAAACTTTCAGCACAGCAGCTTTATCTTTTGGTGGAATTGATATCGTTGTAAACAATGCAGGACTTTCTATTTCTAAACCATTGCAGGATCATACAGAAAAAGACTGGGACATTTTATATGACGTGTTGGTAAAAGGTCAGTTTCTTGTTACACAGAAAGCTGTCGAGATTATGCGCAAACAGGATATCGGTGGAGATGTTTTAAATATTGTAAGTAAGAATGCATTGGTGAGCGGACCGAACAATGCTGCATATGGCTCTGCTAAATCTGCACAGTTGCATCTAAGCAGACTGAATGCTGCAGAACTCGGCGGCGATAAGATCCGCGTGAATGTGGTGAATCCTGATGCCGTTATTTCTGATAGTAAGATCTGGGCCGGTGCCTGGGCAGAAGGGCGTGCAAAAGCTTATGGTGTTACCGTTGAGGAACTTCCTGCATACTATGCCAAGCGAACTTTACTCAACGAGATCATCAATCCTGAAGATATTGCCAATGCCTGCTTTGCCTTTGTGGGCGGGCTTCTGAACAAATCAACCGGCAATGTATTGAATGTGGATGGAGGAGTAGCGATGGCGTTCGTTAGATAATAATGCTTTGTTAGTTTGTGCCGGAATTAAAAATTAAGAATTAATAATTAAGAATTTTTTCGGTAGGTTACGGTATAATTATTCTTCGTTAAATTCTGCATAGCGATTTATGCAGATTCCTTTAATGAAACAACTTTACAACCTAAGGGAATTATTAATTCTTAATTATTAATTCTTAATTACATTTTACACATGCAGTTAGAAAAGACTTTAATCCAGCAGCACAACGAACCTTTGCTGGAAAATCATAAAAGAAAATTTGATTTTATTTCATCAGGCATACCTGATGTAGAATCAGTCTTAAAAAAATTAATGGATTTCCAGGTGGCCATTCCAAGCTGGGCATTGGGAACCGGCGGTACAAGATTCGGCCGTTTTTCCGGAACAGGTGAACCGCGTACACTTGAAGAAAAAATTGAGGACGTTGGTTTATTGCAGGCACTCAATCATTCCAGCGGCGCCATCTCTTTGCACATTCCATGGGATATTCCTACTGACCCCAATGCAATTAAAACACTGGCTGCAAAAAATGGACTTCGCTTCGATGCGGTCAACTCCAATACTTTTCAAAATCAACCGGATCAGCCGCTGAGTTATAAATACGGATCATTACAGCATGTTGATAAAGCTGTTCGCAAACAGGCCATCGAACATAATATTGAAGTGATCAAACAAGGTGTGGCACTGGGTTCTACGGCGCTCACGGTCTGGCTCGCAGATGGTTCCTGTTTCCCGGGACAATTAAATTTCAGGAAAGCATTTCAGAATACATATGAAAGTTTACAGGAAATTTATGCAGCACTGCCGGCAGATTGGAAAGTATTTGTAGAATACAAAGCTTATGAACCTAATTTTTATTCAACAACAGTAGGAGATTGGGGTCAGTCATTATTGTACACAAATAAACTCGGACCAAAAGCATATACGCTCGTGGATCTTGGACATCATTTACCCAATGCGAATATTGAACAGATCGTTTCATTGTTATTGATGGAAGGAAAGCTGGGTGGATTTCATTTCAATGATTCAAAATATGGAGATGATGATCTTACTGTCGGAAGCATGAAACCTTACCAGTTATTTTTAATTTTCAATGAACTGGTTGAAGGGATGGATGCAAAAAATATGAATCATGCCAATGATCTTGGCTGGATGATCGATGCATCACACAATGTAAAAGATCCACTGGAAGATCTCTTGCAATCCGTAGAAGCCATCATGCTTGCTTATGCGCAGGCACTGATCATCGATCGCAAAAAATTAACCGACGCACAGCAAAATAATGATTCCGTAGCCGCACAGGAAGTTTTACAGAATACTTTCCGGACAGATGTAAGAGCCCTGGTTGCAGAAGCAAGACTCAGGGCCGGCGCAGCGCTTGATCCATTATCACTCTTCAGAAATATTTCCGTAAGAACACAACTTACGAAAGAAAGAGGCAGTAAAACTGTTGCAACAGGTTTATAAGCATGAGCAAGACCAATGTAATCGCCATATTTGATATTGGTAAGACCAACAAAAAATTGTTCCTGTTTAATGAACAGTATAAAATAGTTTTTGAGCAATCATTTAAGTTTGATGAGACCATTGATGAGGATGGCTTTGCATGCGAAGACATTGCTGTATTGACTGATTGGGTTAAAAATTCATTATCCAGTATCATCAATCTTAAAAATGAAAAAGTAGTCGCAGTTAATTTTTCTACCTACGGAGCCAGTTTTGTTCATACAGACAAAGAAGGTAAGCCTGTCGCTCCGCTATATAATTATCTGAAACCTTTTCCTGAAAAATTAAAACAACAGTTTTATAAAAAATATGGTGGTGAAAAAGAGTTCTCGAAAACTACTGCATCACCGGTACTCGGTAACCTCAATTCCGGATTGCAACTTTACCGGTTAAAAAATGAACAACCAGAATTGTTTGATAAGATCCGGTATTCATTGCACCTGCCACAATATTTCAACAGCATCATCACCGGCAGAAGTTATGCGGACATCACCAGTATCGGCTGCCACACCGGCTTATGGAATTTTCAAAAAAATACGTATCATGAATGGCTGCAGCGCGAAGGCATTATTGGAAAGTTACCCGGAATATTTCCGTCCGATCAGGCAATGAAAACGCATTGGAAAAAACAACCATTGCTCATCGGCGTTGGACTACATGATAGTTCAGCTGCACTGATTCCTTATCTCTCCGGTTTTAATGAACCTTTCATTTTATTATCTACCGGCACCTGGTGTATCAGTTTAAATCCTTTTAATCAAACGGCCCTTACGGTTGATGAACTCGCCAACGATTGTCTCTGTTACATGGAATATTTTGGAAAGCCTGTTAAAGCTTCCAGGTTATTTGCCGGTTTTGAACATGAAGAGCAGGTAAAAAGACTGGCGGCACATTTTAATACGGACGCTGAATATTATACAACAATTGATTTTGATCCCGAACTGGTTACAGCAATGACGGTCAGTAAAGAAGCTGTTGCTGTTTCAAAAACGGCAATGATTCCACAATCTACGTTTTCTAAAAAAAATCTTGCTGACTTTCCGGATTATGCATCGGCATATCATCAGTTGATGCAGGATATTATGATCCAGCAGGTAGCATCCACGAACCTTGTTTTAAAAGATACCGAAGTAAAAAGAATATTTGTAGATGGAGGCTTCAGCAGAAATCCAGTTTACATGAATTTATTGTCTGCTTCATTTCCGCATATTGAAATATATGCTGCTACTGTTGCACAGGCAAGTGCAACCGGCGCTGCGCTTGCCATTCACAGTTACTGGAACAAATCCCCCAAACCGGTTGACCTGATCGAACTTAAGTTTTATTCGATTCACAAGGAAGAGTAGTTACAATCTTAAAGAAAGTTATTCAAAGTGTTATTATTTTCAGCCCGGCAATTCTTAATTCTTCACTCTAAATTCCTATTGATTATTTTCGCAGAGAAAAAGAAAAGTCATGATTTTAATGCAACAAACCATGCGCTGGTTTGGCCCATCCGATCCCGTAAGTTTAAATGACATCAGACAGGCCGGCTGTTCAGGTGTGGTCACCGCCTTGCATCATCTTGCGAATGGGCAGGTATGGAATAAAGAAGAAATACTGCAGCGGATAAAAATTATCAATGATGCCGGTCTTGACTGGAACGTTGTCGAAAGTGTTCCGGTGCATGAAGACATCAAAACACAGCAAGGAAATTATCTGCAATACATTGAAAATTACAAATCAAGTATCAGGAATCTTGCTGCCTGCGGAATAAAGATCATCACCTATAATTTTATGCCGGTGCTCGACTGGACAAGAACTGATCTTTCATTTGTATGTCCCGATGGAAGCAAAGCATTGCGTTTTGAGAAAGCCGCGATGATTGCGTTTGATACATTGATACTCAAACGGCCCGGTGCTGCTAAAGATTTTACTCCGGAAGAAATGGCAACTGCGAAACTACGGCTGGACGCCATGAATGAAGATGAAAGAATATTACTTCAACGGAATATAATTGCAGGATTACCAGGAAGCGAAGAATCGTTTACATTGCAACAGTTTCAACAGGCGCTGGATGCTTATGAAGACATTAATGAACAACAACTTCAGCAGCATTTAATATTTTTTTTAGAGCAGATCGTTCCGGTTGCTGACGAAGCAGGAGTGAAGCTGGCTATACATCCCGATGATCCGCCTTATCCTATTTTTGGTTTACCGAGAGTAGTCAGTACCGCAGCACATGTAAAAAAAATATTTGATGAGGTTCCCGGTATAAGCAATGGTCTGTGTTTTTGCACGGGTTCATTCGGCGTGCGTGCTGAAAATAATCTTGCTGAAATGATTCATGCGTTTGGTAACCGGATAAATTTTGTGCATCTGCGTAGTACACACCGTGATGCACAGGGGAATTTTTATGAAGCCAATCATCTGGAGGGCGATGTTGATATGTATGCTGTGGTGAAAGCATTGCTAACCATCATGCAGCAAAGAAATTATGAACTTCCTATGCGCCCTGATCATGGGCATCAGATGCTGGACGACCTGGATAAAAAAACCAATCCGGGTTACAGCGCCATTGGAAGGCTACGGGGGCTTGCAGAATTACGCGGTCTGGAAATGGGCATTGCAGGCAGTATGGAAGAATTATAAGACATGCATTGTTATTCAATAATTTCAGCCCCGATCCTTTTTCTTTTCGGGTGCGTTTTTGTTTTTTTTGTTTCTTCTTTCATAAGCGGAATATCTACTGTAATCTCACAACCCTTGCCGGGAGCAGTATTCAGTCTGAATGAACCCCCGAATAATTCTGTACGTTTCTTTATATTATTCAAACCAATTCCTCTTTTTGCAGTAGCTGTGTCAAATCCGATTCCGTTATCGTGAATACAAAGCTGGAGGTTTTCTTCGTCCTGTGTAACGGTGATATTGATTACAGAGGCTTCAGAATATTTCAGAATATTATTTACCTGTTCCTGCAATATCCTGTATAAGTTCAATTGTATATCACCGTTCACATTGTTTTCATCAAAACTGTTGAACACGAGATTGATAGTAAATTTATTTTCAACATTGATAGAAGCGAGAAGTCCATCAAATGCATCCTGCATCGAGTTTTCATCAAAACATGCAGGTGCCAGCTGGTGCGATAATTTCCTGTTTTCTTTTATAGCCAGGTGAATATAATTCCTGCTTTTCAATACCCATTCTTTTACCTGCGATAATTTTTTTTCTTTGTGTGCCATACCCAATGCAAGCTGTACGCCCGCCAGGATCTGGTTTACATTGTCATGAAGTTCACCACCGATCTGGGAACGTTCCTGCTCCTGTGCATTGATGATGGCTTTTGTAATTTCGTGATCGAACTTTTTGTTCTCTGTAACATCACGTTCTATGGAAATAAAATGTGTACAGTTCCCTTCCTCATCTGTCACCGGCGCAATGGTCATCTGCACATAGAATTCTTCGCCATTTTTTTTATAATTGATTACTTCTATTTCACAGGGGCTTTTTGTTTCAATTGCTTTTTTTATTTTATCCAGTTGAAGCCGGTCTGTTTTCGGCCCCTGTAAAAAACGCGGGGAACGGCCAATCACTTCTTCTTTTGAATAGCCCGACATTTTTGTAAATGCTTCATTTACATAAATGATGCATTGTTCGTTTTCCGAAGTACCGGCTTGCGTTATAATGATCGCATCGGTTGCATTGGTTACCACTGACTGCAACAATTTTATTTTATGTTCTTCTTCTTTTTGTTTTGTAACATCCTGCATAGCACCGATCAGTTTAACCGGACTGCCATTGCCGTCAATTACGAGAAAAGATCTGTCGAATATATTTTTATAACTGCCATCTGCACATAAAAAACGATATTCATACTGATGACGTATTTTTTTTGTGACGACCTGCCGTTCGATGGTTCTAATCACGCGCTTTCTGTCATCAGGATGAATTTTATTGTTACACCAATCTGCAGTTGTAACTGCACTCATTTGTTTATACCCGAAAACCTGCTGCAGTCCCTGGTTCCAGGTGATCGTGTCATTGAGCAGGTTATAATCCCAAACAGTATCGCTGGTTGCTTTTGCCACCATATTATATCTTTCGTTGGAGATATTCATCTCTTCGAGTGAATCCCTGTTCTCTTTTATAATACCCACCAGGCTTGAAACCCTTTCCAATAAATTGATCTCATCAGGATGTGGAGTCTTTACAGTTTTATAATAAAATGCAAAGCAGCCCATTACAGTTCCATCACTTTTTTTAATAGGCACCGACCAGCAGGCCTTGAGTCCGAATATAGAAGATATGCCGCGGTAGTCTGCCCATAAAGGATCATTATCAATGTCTGAAACAACAACTGTTTTGCCATTATGCATTCCGGTGCAGCAGGAACCTTTTCGTGGCCCGGTGGATAATCCGTTCAAGAGCTCGGCATAAGCCGGCGGCAGTGTAGGACTTTTAAGAAGGGTCAGAGTTTGATCGCTGTTCAGTTCAAGTATTGAACAATAGACACTGGGCATCATCAGTTCAACATTGGTCATAATATTATCCAGCACGTCATCGAATGAAATACCGGGAGTAGTATTTAATTTATAAATTTCCTTTTCAAGAGAAAGAATTCTGTCCTGAAAATGTTTTGCTGTGATATCCGTAGAAAGTATCATCCTGGCGGGCTTCCCATTATAATTGATATAGTTGCTTTGTATATCAACAATAATCTCCTCACCATTTTTTTTAACATGCGTAAAAATGCCTTCAAAAGGTTGCCCCTTTTTTTCGTTCTGGTTGGCGATGGATATTACTTCATCTGACATTTCAGGTATTCTTAGTGCAGTGATGGGCATTGATAAAAACTCTTCCCGCGTAAATCCATAATGACGGATGGCCGCCTCGTTTACTTTTAAAAAAAACAAGGTCTCTGTATTAAATACCCACATCGGTATCGGGCTCATATTAAAAAGCGAACGGTACTGTTCTTCGGAGTTATTCAGTTCAGAATGGATCCGGGTACGTTCAAGACTATACGTAATACTTTTATTTAGTAACTCTGGATTGAGTTTATCTTTTAAAAGATAATCAGCAACACCAAGTGAAAGCGTTTTGATTCCGAATTTTTTATCGTTGTAGTTAGTAAACACTATGACCGGAGCACCTCCTGCGATTTGCACTACATCACTCACAAGTTGTTCTCCACTTCTATCGGGTAGTGAAAGATCGAGCAGTATTATTTTATAAGCATCCGACTGCAATAATTTTTTCGCTCCGGCAAAAGTATTCGCATTGCTGATCACGACTTCCGGCATTACTTCCTTCAGGTATTTACTGATGAGGATGAAATCACCGGGATTGTCTTCAATAATGAGGCAGGATAAATATTTTTCAATATTGGT
>JBDUCW010000273.1:0-2702 GCA_040003235.1 Ferruginibacter sp.
GAAAGAAGAAATGTGGATCCGGGCCTGCTTGAAAAAACGGAAGGAAATAATTTCCGCACAAGGATCTATCCGATCCCGGCGAAAGGCTGTCGCACCGTACTGATCGGGTATGAACAGGAACTGACCATGACCAATAAATCTGCTTTACTCTACAGCCTTCCATTACATTTTAAAGAACCCATCGAAACATTTGATATCGCATTTAAAATTTATTCCACCAATGCTCCTGAGATCGGCAGCGATTGCAGTACCGGCCTGAAATTCAGTGAACTGAAAAATGTTTATACAACAGAAACGAAGAAAAATGATTTTACACCTGACGGCAGTTTCTCCATCGTCATTCCAAAATTTACAGATGCATCTGAAGTGCTGATGCAACAGGTAAATGGTCAGTATTATTTCCTGATCAACAGTTTCCCGGAGGCAAAAAAAACAGAGAAAAATATTCCTGATTATTTTACCATACTCTGGGATGTATCGTTGAGCGGACTCAGCCGCGATCACCAGAAAGAAATGGAATTGCTGGGAAGATATTTCAGTAAAAAACAAAATGCCAGCGTTCGCCTGGCTACCATCGGTTATGATTTTACTGATTACGGCATTTACAAAGTTGATGCCGGCAACTGGGCTCAGTTAAAAACCAAGATCGAACACTTCGGATACGATGGCGCCACTGATTTCACCAAAATAAAATTTCAACCCAGCGGCGAATACCTGTTCTTTACAGATGGATTGAATACTTACAGTGACATCACACATATGAACTGGCCGTCCGTACCCGTTAGTACCATTAATGCCTCGCCCAATGGCGATTATCCTTTATTAAGATTTATTGCTGCGGAAACCGGTGGCAGTTTTATTAATCTGAATGAATTCCCGCTTGATATAGCGGCCGAACAACTGGCATCGCAGCAATTGCAGTTTATCGGGATAAAAAATATTTCCGGCATTTCAGAAAGCTATCCTTCTATACCAACAGCGATAACAGGAAGCTGTGCAGTAGCGGGTATCAGCAATACCGCTTCAGGGACGGTTACACTGCAATTCGGTTACGGTAAAAAACTGATACTTGAAAAAATCATTCAACTGGATTTCAGCAAACAATCAACATCCACCATTGACCTGGCGAAATTGTGGGCGCAGAAAAAAATAAATGAACTGGAACTGCAGTATGAATTGAACCGGGATCAAGTCACCGATCTTGGAAAAAAATACGGGCTTATTACAAAGAACTCATCGCTGATTGTACTCGATGCTGTGGAAGATTATGTAAAATATGATATCACGCCGCCGGCAGAATTATTGGGAGAATACACAAGGCTCATCAAATTAAAAGTGCAGAAAGAAAAATTACTGGACAAAAGATCCATTGATGGTTCGATACAATATTACAATCAACTCGCAAACTGGTGGGAAAGAAAATTTCCTTTGAAAAGATTTAAATATAAAGACACTGACGCAGACGGAACTTATGACAGCTTTGCAAGTGATGCTACTGTTGCTAACAGCAGCGCAATCAGTAATTACAGCGTCAGCGCAAATGCTTCTCCAAGACCTGGTCTCGTGGCTGATGAAGCGATGCAGCAGGCAACCGTTCACGTTCAGACCTCAGCAGTTCCTTTTTTAAGAGTAGACCGTGATGCAAGATCGGCTGGTATGATGGAAAAAACCAAATCTGATAATACGATGGATGCAGTCGTTCCAGGAATAATAACATTGTATGATTCCGCAACTGTTTCAGATATTTCGATCAATACTATTGTTCCTGAAAGAAAATATTTAAAGCAGCTCGACAGCATTTCAAAAGAAAAACTGTATGAAAAATATCTCAGCATCAGAACAGATTACCTGCAGGATCCTGTCTTCTTTTTTGATATGGCAAACCGGTTATTTGCAAATGGCGATACCGCAAAAGGTTTACGTGTGCTCAGCAATATTGCTGATCTGAATTTTGATGATCATGAATTGTATAAAATGCTAGGCTACCGTTTGAAAGCTTTGCATCAATATGAAACTGCTGTATTCGTTTATAAAAAAGTTTTGCAATGGCGTCCGCAGGAACCGCAGAGTTACCGTGATTATGCACTGGCACTGCAGGATGCAGGCAAATACCAGCAGGCACTCGACACTTTATATTTATCGCTCACTAAAAATTTTGATGAAGAGATCAGCAGTCTTTATCCCGGGATAGAAGAGATCATTACAACAGAGATCAATAACCTGGTTGCAGAACATCCGGGACTTAATCTTTCAAAAATTGATCAGCGTATCATTAAAAATCTGCCGGTTGATGTCCGCGTGGTACTGAACTGGAACATGAATGATACTGATATCGATCTTTGGGTATTTGATCCCAATAATGAAAAATATTTTTACAGTCATACGCTAACGGCAATCGGTGGCCGCATCTCTCATGATTTTACCAGGGGTTATGGTCCCGAACAATTCATGCTGAAAAAAGCACTGACGGGTAAATATAAAGTGATGCTGAATTATTATGGCGATACCCAACAGAAAATTGCAGGACCTACAACCGTGATGGCACAGATCTTTACCAATTACGGCAAACCAAATCAGCAAAGCAAAACAATTGCTTTACAGATGCAGCCGAATGGCCGGAACGAAGTGATGGTAGGTGAATTTAGTTTTTAAACAGAACGCAGATCTTTATGACCTTTTAGATATACGCAGATTTTTTTGTT
>JBDUCW010000052.1:0-28793 GCA_040003235.1 Ferruginibacter sp.
GGGCGCCCCTACGGCGATCAGATCTCCGGAGATGGACACACTGAAACCGAAATTATAAGAACCACCGGCATTGCCATTCAGTTTTGTCTGGAAGGTCCAGGTGCCACCGCCCTGAACAAAAACATAAGCAGCGCCATTATTATTGTCTGCGCCGATTGTTGCATTGCTCGCGCCTATCACCGCATAGGATCCGGAAACAGCCACCGACATTCCGAAGAAATTGTTGGCCATTCCGTCGGCTGCCACTAATTTATTTTGGAAAGGCCATGATGTACCGCTTCGTTTAAAAGCATATACGGCACCCTGACCGGTATTACTTCCTACGGTTGCGAGGTAAGCGCTTATAATCACATTGTCTCCTGAAATAGCAAGAGCAGTACTGAAATTATCATTTTCAACCCCGTCGGACGCACTAAGCTTTGCCTGTTGGAGCCAGCTTGTGCCGGTTCTGTTAAAGATATAAGCTGCGCCCTGTTGATAGTGTCCAGCCACCGTGGCAAAACATGCACCTACTACCAGGTAATCTCCATCAATAGAAACTGCGCTGCCGAAACCGTCATAAGCAACACCATCTGCTGCCTGAAGTTTTGCCTGTTGCACCCAGGAATTATTTGATTTAAAAAAAACATAGGCTGCACCTTTGCTCGTACCACCGCCGGAGGTATCACCAGGAGCGCCAACAATTGCATAGTTCCCTGAAATGGAAACTGATTTTCCAAAACGCTTATTACTGGTCGCGTCTGACGGAAAACGGGGTGTTGGACTCAATGTATTTTCTCCCACAAATGACAATGGGTTCCAGTTGCCACCATCATACATGTACAAAGTGTTTTTGTCCAGATCAAATACCATTAAGCCCGGTGCGGCATTTACAATGGCCCTGCGTTGTACCGTGCTCATCCTTGGCATTAAAAAGCCTTGCGTATTGCTGCTCACATCAAGCTTTGCGCTTGCATTGGGTGTAGTGGTACCAACGCCTACACTCTGACTGAAAGCAGTGGTAAGACTTAATAAAAAAAGGCTGATGGTAAATATCTTTTTCATGTAATGATGATTGATCGTTTATACAATTTGTTTTTAAAAAAAGCTGTAAAAGGAGCCCGCCGTTTTTCAGGCAGGCTGCCAATGTTATTTTCAGGGACTGAATAAGTATTAATTCAAACTTGTTTGTGGTGCTCCGAAACGTTCAGCCAGGAAATTATCAAGCTGATCAGCCCAATAACCCAGGTCGCTTATCAGTGTAGTGAATTCATTGTAATCCATTCCTTCGATATCTCTTTCTGCTACAGCATACAGAAAACCGTTTGCAGGAATGCTGCTGATCTTCACACCCATATATTGTGTGTTGGCTTCCAGTGCGCCGGTGTACAGGTCCAGTTGTTTTTGTTTATCGGCAGGCAATGCATAAATAGGACAGAATACACGAACGAATGTGCGGATGGTTTTAGTAACTGTTTCATAAGAAGTTAAAAATACTTCCAGCTTTGCAGAACCGCGGGTGAAATACCAGGCCTTTGTATTGGCATTATAAATTGCTGCTCCTGTAGTTCCGATTTCGGTACAAAGTTGTTCTACATAAACTTTAACCATTTCATTTGTTGTCATAATTTTTAATTTTAATACTCCAAAACTATTACCGCGGCGGCTGCGATGAAAGACGCAGTTTGTAGCTGGCAGGAATTTATTAGCAGCCGGATTTAAATGAGTTAAGATAAGGAGCCGCCAATTACACATGTTTTCCAGCCAGCTACTCATGGAAATATCCGCAAACTGTTTATTTGCCTTATTTTCATCATTCATAAATGGAAATGCGATCAATAAAAAAAAGAGGTTTTGCCTGTATCAAAAGAATGGCCTGCATTCTTATCATTCCTGCATTGATTTTTCCCCTTGCATTACACGCACAGCTTTCAGGCATACACAGCACGGGTTATTCTACCAAAAACGGATTGTCGAACCCCGTTATTAATGCCATCACAAAAGATGATGATGGTTTTTTATGGATAGCAACCGCAGAAGGATTGAACCGGTTCGATGGAGATCGCTTTACAGTATTGCTCAGACAAAACGATAAGACCTCATTGACAGACAATGGGCTTTCTTCTTTAAAATATATTGGCAATAATAAATTGCTTGCCTGCACCAACAATGGATTGAATATTATCAACACAAGAACGCTGGCAGTAACCAACCATTTCTTTACTGCGCCTGATCCTTCGGATAAAGCCAACCTGGTGATCAGCACTTTAAAAGATGTTGACGGCAATATTATCGTTGCTACTTATAAATATATTTTTAAACTGAATCCGGATTTTAAAGTACTCGATTCTATAAGTTGCGGCGATAATTTTATTAAGGCTTATGGAAGAGCCGGCACGTTTCCATATTTGTTCTGTTATGAAAAGACAAAAAAATGGGCTGTGTTCTTTAGAAATATGCGCAGCTTTTTTACAGTTGATTTTAAACATAGAAAAATAGAAAAAGAATCTTCGCTGCCCGAGTTGCCCGACAATGAAAACCTCGCATCTGTTTCTTCAGATATTGAACACAATATCTTATTGATCGGCGAGCGCATCTCCGTAAAAGAATTGTCCACTTCAACTTTACTGATGTATAAAAATGAGACTGGTAAAACTGAAAAGCGTGAACTCCAGTTTCCACTTTACAGCAATTTATTCAGCAATGGCGCTTTTTTAAACGACAGCATTCTTGTGATCAACAGATTTTTTGGTAGCCCATATCAATATAATATCCGCAGCAATCAATTGACTGAAGACAAAGAAACTTTCAATTGGTTTACTTCAGATCCTGATGGCATTGGTTGCAGTTTGTATAATGACGGTAAATATTTATGGGCAGGCACTTCTAAAGAGTTACTTAAAATTTCATCTGCGCCACTTGCATTCACCAGGTTAAAAGAAGTGGATTCATTATTAAAAAATCCTTCGCTGGTACAGATCAACAATCTTTTCAAACGTGACAATACTTACTACATCACAGGAATGGGTTTGGGCTATGTTTCTTATAATACAATAAGTGCAACGGCCCAAACCAACCACGTATGGCCAACAGGTAATGGCGGTGTAAGTGTATCCGATTTTACATGGCCTGTAGATAAAAATAATATCTGGCTTTGTTCTTATTATGGATTGAGAAATTACAACACAACCACACATCAATATAGTCTTGTACATAACGAAACCAAGCCATCAGATCTCGATACCAGCATTTCAACTTCGTGTACATCAGTGGATGGTAACTTGTGGATGGCTTCAAGAAAGTTCCTCGTTCAATACCTTCCATCGGAAAAAAGATTTATAGCTTATCCCAAAGGAAAAGAAATTCCGGACGGATATATTTCCGACATGGCCTCTGGACCTGACGGCAATATGTACTTTGCTTTTCAGGATACAAATGCTTTGATCAAATGGGAAAAATCAACCGGAAAATTTACGCAACTTGCAAAAGAATTTATTTATAAAGATTATCATCTTGATCACATTAATGCGATGTGTTGCGATCATCACAATGGCCTTTATCTTTCCGGCAAAGGAAGTTTTATTTATTACAATTTAACGAATGGCAAATACGATGTTTATTTTAAAAACGACGGACTTTCCACAACCAGGATACGGGACATCTGCGTCGATAACAATGGACTCACCTGGATTGCAACTGCCAATGGCTTGAATTGCTTTAACCCGGTATTGAAAAAATTCACGGCTTACTACAAAGACGACGGCCTGCCCGATGATAATCTTTACGGAGTTGGTATAGCCGATAGTGCAACCAATACTTTGTGGATCGGCACTTCAAAGGAATTCCGTTTGTTTGAACCCAATAAATTACTGGGAGAAAATAAAGCACCCAGGATTTTACTGACCGGGTTCCGCATTAATGGCGATGATAATTATATAGACCGCGATCTTTCATCACTGCCTTACACACAGAACAATATCAATATTGATTTTACCGGAATTAATTTCGATAACGGTAACCTGAATATTTATGAATATAAACTGGAAGGCTGGGATGAACACTGGAAAAATTCAAACGGAGAAAAATTTGCAACTTATACCAATTTACCTTCCGGCGAATATGTATTTAAAGTAAAGGCTGCCAACCGGCAGGGCGTGTGGACCGACAATCCTGCAGAGATAAAATTTAAAATCAGACCGCCTTTCTGGAAAACATGGTGGTTCTATTTATTATTCGTGCTGTTTATTTTTGCAGGCCTTACTTATATTTTCAGATTGCAGGCAAAGCGGGGCCGTACAAGCGAATCAGAACGTTTAAAAATAAATGATGAGATCAATGAATTACGGATGCGTGCACTGCGCTCCCAATTAAATCCGCATTTTATTTTCAATGCGCTGAATTCCATTCAGTATTTTGTAATGGATAACAATACCATCGAAGCTTCCAAATACCTTTCAAAATTCGCAAAACTTTTCAGGCTCGTGCTCGACAACAGTGAAGCATCACTGGTTCCTTTGCAAAAAGAAATAGACCTGCTCACTTATTATATCGAACTGGAAGCATTGCGCTTCAACAATAATTTTACGTATCACTTTGAAGTTGGTGACACGCTGAATAAAGAAACAGACCTGATGCCGCCGATGATGTTACAGCCACATATCGAGAATGCCATACTGCATGGACTCAGCATGAAAAAAACCGGCGGGTTTATTATTTTAAGATTTAAAAAAACAGGCAGCCAGACACTGCAATGTGAAATAGAAGATAATGGCATGGGCAGAAAAGCGGCGGCTGTTATCAAACAGGAAAAATTTAAAACCCATGAATCAAAAGGTTTGCTCATCATTGAAAAACGCATGGAACTGGTCTCGGCGCAATACAATGTAAAAGCCAGTTACCGGATTGAAGACATTTACGATAGCAACGGAAATGCTGCCGGCACAAGAGTAACAGTAATACTTCCATTAATAAATAATAATAAATTATGAAAGCAATAATTGTTGATGACGAAATGCGCGGAGCGCAAAGCCTGCAGAAAATCCTTCATCATATCGCACCTGATATTGAAGTGCTGGCGCTTGCGCACAATGGCGCAGAAGGAATTGAAGCAATAAAGCTGCACAAGCCTTCACTTGTTTTTCTCGACATACAAATGCCGGATATGACCGGTTTTGATATGCTGCAGAAACTGGACAAAGTAAATTTCAGTGTAGTATTTACAACTGCCTATGATGAATTTGCATTAAAGGCTTTTCGTTTTGCGGCCGTAGATTATTTGCTGAAGCCGATTGATATTGATGATCTTTCTGCGGCTATACAAAAGGTAAAACAGTTTCAGGCAGAAACAGCCAGTGAAAATAAATCGGAACCGCTGGGAAAATTATTTTCGCAACTGCAAAAACCTGGTGATAAAAAGCTGGCACTACCAACCAGTGATGGATTGTTATTTGTTCCGGTTGAAGAAGTGATCAGCCTTGAAGCCGCATCCAATTATACTTTCTTCTTCACAGAAAAAAACGGCAAGATCGTGGTAAGCAAAACACTGGGCGATTTTGAAGAAATACTGGAAGCCAATGATTTTTTCAGAGTACACAATAGTCACCTTATTAATTTACACAAGATAGAAAAATATGTAAAAGGTGATGGTGGTTACGTGATCATGAAAACCGGCAGCAATATAGAAGTAAGCCGGCGCCGCAAAGATGATTTTATGAAACGTCTTGAAAAAATGGACTGGAAAATAGTGTAATGGAATTCAGATATTTTAATGCGTGAACAGTATAATACTATTCACGCATTATCAACTATATCAACTCTTTCAACCAGCATTACAACGTGATCGTGTCGCGTAGCAATTGACCTTTATCATTGAAGTAAAGATACTTTTTCTGAATATCAGTTTTTTTAGCAAAGAGCCGGTATTCCAGTTTCCCATCTTTATAAGTAACCTCTTTCCAGGAAGTTATTTTCCATTCAGTGTACTTACTTTTGGCCAATCCATCTTTTACCATAATAGGTACTTCATCTTCAGTAATTGTTTTTTCCGTTTTCTTCCATTCGCCTTTTGAATTAAAACTGGATTGGTAATGATGCGTATCCATATCAAAGTCTGCTTCAAAAGCTGTGATCTTATCGGTCCAGGAAACATTTTTTGCATCAGGAAATTTAGTAGTAAAGGCGCTGGTTGCAGCAGCCGGTATTTTTCTTATCTGTGCAGACACAGATGAAATAAAAATCAAACCGGCCATTAACATAAGAGCAACTATTTTTTTCATATTATTTATTTGATGATAAAATTAATTCTGCAAGTAACAGAAAAAATCATACCATCACAATTAAACAAAAATATAACAGCTTACGACGATGAAAAAATATACCCTTCATTCTGATTAATTGTTAACTTCATTTTATGCAACCGCTTATTCTGCTCCATGCTGCCGTCGGCTCAAAAGCGCAACTGGCCTCATTGGCATCCAGACTGGAAAATGATTTTGATATTCATTTACTGGATCTTCCCGGACATGGCGGCCGGAATATAGAAGCAACTGATTTTTCTTTTCATGTATTTTCAAAAGATGTTGTTGATTATATGGAACGGGAAAAAATTGCTAACGCTTCCATCTTCGGTTACAGCATGGGTGGCTATGTAGGCTTGTATACTGCAATCCATTTTCCGGAAAAAATTTCAAAGCTTATTTGCTTCGCGACAAAATTTCACTGGGACAAAACCATTGCAGAAAAAGAAATTAAAATGCTTGACCCGGTGAAGATTGAAGAAAAAATTCCCGATTTTGCAAGACTACTCAAAGAACGTCATACACCGCAGGACTGGAAAAAATTACTCGAATATACAAGCCGGTTATTGATCAGCAATGGTAATGAACCGGCAATAAATTCAACAGACTATGCATTGATTAATATCCCGGTTTTATTAATGTCTGGTGACAGCGACAAAATGATACCTGCTGAAGAAACGATTGATATGTATCGAAAACTTCCCGGTGCATCATTGGCCATTTTGCCCAAAACAATACATCCGATTGAACAAGCTGATATAGAATTGCTCGCATTTTTTATCCGGAGATTTCTGCAATAATTTTATTTAACATCCAGTATCCCGTATTCTTTTACGTAAGCTTCAATTTCAGAAGTCAGTTTTCCGCGGTCGACTGATGAAAGACTGCGTACAAACTGGCAATGCGACCAGGGACGGTATCCGGCAGTTTTATAAGGATCGTTCTTAATATAGATCTGCATTATTTTTTCGGATACATCTGCAGGTAAATGATTGTCGCTGATATAGCCGGTAATTGGTCCGGTAAAAGTTTTGTAATCTTCTTTGCGGGTATACAATATTTTCAGGTCACAAATGAAACAATCAACCAGGCTGGGCGGATTGGGCGTGTTGCTGTTTGCGCGGTAGTCGTATGTTTCGGAAAAAGGTTTTGTGATTGTCCCGTTTTTAGTACCATCAAAGCCTTCCAGTTTTGCAAGTATTGGATATTTCTTTTTAACGTCCGCAAATTTTGTTGCCTCCATTTTTTTAAATGAGGCGGTCTTTGTGCTGACAGATGGAGTTGCCGGCGTTTCAATTATCGCCGGTTTTGCAGGTGTATCTGAACTTATACTGACTAATTGCATGGTCATTTTACTGTCCTTATAAAAAGAAACAAGATTATTCTCTCCAAAACATTGCATCATGCCGATGTAAATACTTCCTGCAGAATTTATCAACTCCGTATAATGGATATATGCTTTTTGATTCCAGAGAATAACATTGGCCTGTCCTTTAGGGGATTTGTTCAGCTTCAATGTTTCTTCCTTTGAGTTGATTTTAAAAGTAAATTCTTCCGGGCTGTGGTCGAGTTTATCTACAAGTGCGGAAGGCACAAATAACCTGATCTGCGTATCATCAAGACTTTCTTCATCATCGTTGAAATTACTGATCAAAAGATCTTCAGCAACCTCATCATCATACAATGCATTAGGTTCAACACTTCCGCTGCGCGGATTGGAGCCGCTTGTCTTCCAGTCGAAAGCAATATTATCATACGACCCATTGGTGACAGTTACAGTATAATTATATTCTTTACTGCCTTCTTTAATTTTATATAACAGGACGGTACCATCTGTAATTTCCGGTTTCACCTGAGCCTTAACAGAAATTGAAGCAATAAATGCAATACATACAATAAAGAGTGAGCGCATGATGATAAATTTTCATCAATGCTACGACGAAACAGGCTGTTGTGCAATACCCTGAGCGCGGTATTTTAAGTTGTAAGTAATAAGTTAATCGCACCACTGCATTCTTAACCCTTAATTTTTAATTCTTAATTCTTAATTAATAATTAATATCCTCTTACATTCTTGCCTTCCATATAATTCATGAAGGCTTTGTTACAAACGCGGTTGCCGCCGGGTGTGGGATAATTGCCGGTAAAATACCAGTCCCCTTTATTGTTGGGGCAGGACTCATGAAGCGCTTCAATGGTTTGATAGATCACATCCACTTTTATGTCCAGATCTTTCGGCGTAATGAGCTGTGCTATTTTTTTAGAAATATCTTCGAGCGTGAAAGGTTTATATACCTGCCTTACTAAATTCTCTGAATGCAGTTGATTGTTGCGCTGGAGATCTTTGCATTTTTCAAGAAGTTCATCCAGCAATTGCATCTGATTAGTTTCCTTCAGCAATTCAATGGCAGCTTTAAAAGCGATAAAGTCGCCCAGCTTACTCATATCAATACCATAACAATCTGGGTAACGGATCTGCGGAGCCGAAGAAACCACGATGATCTTTTTGGGTTCAAGCCGCGACAACATCCTGATAATACTTTCGCGTAAGGTTGTTCCGCGTACAATAGAATCGTCGATCACCACCAACGTATCTTCATTCTTCCGCACCGTTCCATAAGTAATGTCGTATACGTGCTGTACCATTTCATTCCGGCTGCTGTCCTGCGTAATAAAGGTCCGGAGCTTGACATCTTTAATGGCGATTTTTTCAAAACGTATTTTCCGGTTAATCATTTCCGTAAGCTTCTCTTCATCAAAATCTTTTCCCCAGCTCAGTATGCGTTCTACTTTTATTTTTTTTAGATAATCATCTGCGCCTTTCAACAAACCATAAAAAGCAGTCTCGGCTGTATTGGGTATAAAAGAAAAGATGGTATTCTTCAGATCATAGTCAATCAGTTTAAGTACCGGTTCGCTTAAATGGCGACCCAGTGAAATTCTTTCGCGGTAAATTTTTTCATCACTACCACGACTGAAATAAATGCGTTCAAAACTACAGGCCTTTCTTTCTTTGGGTTCAATGATCTGCTCTATAGAAAAACTGCCGTCGCTTTTTACGATCAGTGCATTACCCGGCATGAGTTCCTTTACTTCGTTTTCACCCACATTAAATGCAGTGCGTATCGCCGCCCTTTCACTTGCCGCCACAATTACATCTTCATTAATATAATAGTAAGAAGGCCGGATACCATGCGCATCCCTCATTACAAAGGCATCGCCGTTACCAAGTATGCCGCTGAAATGAAAGCCCCCATCAAATAAGGGAACCGCTTTCTTCAAAACTTTTACAATATCCAGTTGATCCTGGAATGCTTCATCTGCTTTCACAATAAAATGATGCAGCACTTCCATCATCGCAGCAAGATCGCTCTGGCGTTGAAATTCACCCGGATCAATATTAATGAGGCCGAACAGTTCATCGGTATTGACCAGGTTAAAATTACCGGCAAGCGCTAAATTTCTTACGGGTATGGTATGACGTTTTATAAACGGATGGCAGAACTCTACATTATTTCTTCCCTGGGTTCCGTAACGGAGATGACCCAATAATAATTCTCCTAAAAAGTTGACATGGCCTTTCATCAATCCAGGGTGATTCTTGATCTCCGGCTGATATTTTTCGAGCTCATTGATGTCATCGCCGATCTGTCTGAAAATATCTGCGATCGGTTGATTGGCATTGCTGCGGATGCGGTGCATGAAAGGATAACCCGGTTCTGTATTGAGTTTTACTGTTGCAACACCTGCGCCATCCTGGCCACGGTTGTGTTGCTTTTCCATCAGCAGGTACAGCTTGTTAAGGCCGTATAATACTGAACCATATTGTTGCTGGTAATAACTGAAAGGTTTCCGCAGGCGAATGAAGGCGAGGCCACATTCGTGTTTGATTTCGTCGCTCATTTGGTGGAGTGAAGGCGCGAAGTT
This sequence comes from Ferruginibacter sp., assembly GCA_040003235.1. Classification (GTDB taxonomy): domain Bacteria; phylum Bacteroidota; class Bacteroidia; order Chitinophagales; family Chitinophagaceae; genus Ferruginibacter. The sequence goes on from JBDUCW010000052.1 coordinate 10,203, forward strand.
AATTGATATGCTCCTGTTTGCAAAATACGGCTGATATTGAATTTTCCTAAATGTGAAAAATTAAAACCCTGACATAAAAAAATCCCGGCGACTGCCAGGATTTAAAAAATTATTTTTTGAAAATTATAATCCACTTATTGTTAATCCTACCTGGAATGGTTTGATATCGGGGCCTACACCATCTTTCAGCAAACTATTTACCTGGTAAGCGCCGAACAAAGAAAAATTACCGAGTCCAACTCTTCCTGTCAGTGATAAACGGGTAGTATTAAAAAATCTTTTAGTTGTTTCTTTTGCAGTGTACGTATTAATGGAAGTACCATTCTTATCCTGCAGTGTTTTTCCTTTGGTATGAATGCTCAGCAATGTTCCTATTTTACCACCGAGCGCAAATTTCCAGCTCTTACGTTCATTATAAGGATTGGCTGTATAACGTAATTCAACCGGTACTTCCAAAAACGCTGTGGCGAGTTTGTATTTTTTAAAATGATTCAAGGAATCCTGGTTTACAAAAGGAAGTTTAGCTGTAGTGGATCTGATATCAACATCCATCTTGCTGAAATAAATACTGCTGGTACCAACACCAACACCAAAAGCAACGCTCATTTTTGGATTTCCTTTAAATGGCTTGTCAAGCATTATATATACATTGGCTACACGGGCCAATCCTTTAAGATGACTGTCAATGCTATCGGGCAAACCAGACCATACTTCAGTTCCCACTTGAAACATTATATGATCTCCTGCACGGCTGATGGGAGGCAGAGTGGTTTTACCGGGTGTCTGTGCACCTGCAACCAGGGTAAACAAAACAGCAGTAAGTATCAGTACAATCTTCTTCATAATATAATCTTGAGTGGCAAAAATAGTTGCCAACAGGGTTAACGAAAGGTTAAATGAACTTTAAAAAAACAGCCCGGTAATGCACGGGCGGCTGCAAAAATAGGTGATTTGTTTTAAAGTGAAGTTAGCAGTGCATAGTCACCTGTATCCACCTTTTCTATAATTAAAATGACCCGGTTATATTCCGGGTCATTCAATTTGCTTTTAAACACAAGCATTCATTCGTTATTGAACAACTACTTTCTGACTTACTTTTTCACCTTTATCATTGGTAAGTTCCCAAACATACACACCACTTGATAATCTTACCTGTTGATGAGTAATACCCGATGCAATAAAAATATTCTGTTGCTGTATCGTTTTACCAAGCATATCATAAACGGCTAAATGATAGACGCCGGCAGCGGTAGCATTGATCTGCAGTTCAAGTATATTATTGTTCTGTGCAATCACTTTCACATCAAATGATTTTCCGGTTGAATACAAAATGCGTTTAGTGCCCAGGTATTGTATACGGCCATCTATATCAGTTTGTGAAAGCCGGTAATAAGAAATACCCGGCATTGGAGCAAGATCCGTGAAAGTGTATTGCTTGACAGTTGCTGAATTGCCCCCGCTGTTTACATTACCAAGACCGGTGAAATCAATTGCATTCGCAGACCTTTCTATGCTGAAATATTTATTGTTATTTTCTGACGCGGTGGTCCAGCCCAGATCAACTTTATTAATATTTAATCTTGCATCAAAACTCAGCAATGAAACAGGAAGCGGCAATGTTGCCGTAACAGAAAAATGATCTGTTATACAACCGAAATTATCTGTGACTGTATAATTGGTAGTCGCGTTGCTGGGTGGTACAACCGTGATGGAACGGGTGGTTGCGCTGCCTGGGTTCCAATGATAATTACCAGGCCATGACGCAGTTAGCGTAACGCTTGATCCATTCACTACAGACATACTGCTGCTGAGGTTTACATCTTTGACAATACTGAAACTATCTGGTATTACGCCGTCGCGCCTTATGAATTTTGCATCGAGGCGATTGTTATCAACTTCAAAATAAAATATTCCGCCATCATCCTGTGCAAAAGGTAATGCATCGTGCGGATAGCCCGGTTGGGTACCACCATCTGCGCCTGAGCTGCCCGCTACCACATACACGGTTCCATGATTTATTTTACCCGAGGAATAAGTATAAGGGCAGGTCGTATTGCTGTTATACGCTGCGCTCGATTGACTTGCAGTATAGGTATTGATGTTCGGCAAAAAATTTACTTCATTTACCTGCGGATCAGCAGGCGAAGCTTTGTAATAGCCTTTCAATAAATAAGAACGCTCGTAATCATGACTATGCCCGCACACGATCATGTCAACACCATTTCTTTCCAGGATGCGGATAAAGTTTTCCCTGATATTTATGAGTTCGCCTTCAGCATCTGATGTATGGCTTCCCATTGTATACGGTGGATGATGCCAATATGCGATCGTCCATCTTTTCGTATTTGCTGCCAGATCCGCTTTTATCCATAGCACCTGTGCACCGAGTGTATCATACAATCTTGCATTGCTTTCTTCGCCGTAAGAATCCAATGCAAGGAAATGTACATCGCCAACATTGTAAGAATAATAAGCTTCTGTTCCGGATGGCACGCCGCCGATCTCAGCATTGGTTGGAAGCGTGAATATATCGTAATATGGAACATTGTGATCGTCCTGCCTTCCCGCATCATTGGCATAGTCGTGATTGCCCGGCGCTGGGTACAGTTTATGGTTCTTTAAAATATTTGCGCCAAACGGATTGAAAAAGTTGCTGCTGTATTCTGCATCAGTGCCGTTTTCATAAGCGTTGTCGCCCAATAATAACCACGCATCCGGTGCGTCGATATTATGTGTAGACAAATAGCTTCTGTACTGCGCAAGACTGCCCGATTGAAAACCATTCTCATTTCTACCACAATCACCAAAAGCTGCAAAGCGCAATTTACGCGTTGTATTATCGGCAGGCAGTGTAGTAAAATAATTATCGGTTGTCTGATCCAGCACTGTTGCGTCAGTGGCGCCAACCCGGTAAAAATATTTCGTATCGGTTGTTAAGCCTGCAAGCGTTATGGAATGATCTGTTGTAGCACAGGTCTCATCTGCACTTACAATATTATAATTGTTGTATGCTGATCCGGCTTCTACACGACCTACTGACGGAATATTTGTTTTCCATTTTATGGTGATGGAATTTTTGCTGCCCATTTGCAGATAAGGAGTACGGGTGAGCGCCGGAATAGCCGTAGATACAGTGTTTCCGATCATTTCAAGATTGAAACCAATATCTGAACTGGTTCCATCTGACTGATGAATCTCTACTGCAATTTCATTATTTCCGTTCACAATAAAACCTGAGCAGGATCCAAGGCTGAAACTGACAGGCGTTGTTTCATCTGTTCCGCCAATAACACTTGATGCTCCGGTTAAATAGTTGATAGTACCGGCAGGCATATTACTTCTTGCAACTTCCTGCCCGTTGATATAAATCACATAACCATCATCACGCACTACATTAAAAGTAAAAGAGGAATAATTACTCAGATGTGCAATGGAAAAATTCTTCCTGAAATAAGTTGTAATGAATTTGGTACTGCATGATGGAGTTAAGATTTCGGGTGACGGATAATTGGATGGTGGACATCCGGAATACACGATCGTTCCGCCACCCACATCATCGCCATAACCGAATTTTGAATTGCCGGACTTCCAGCCCGTTTCATCTATCGTAGTGGCTTTCCACGCAGTGCCCTGATCCGAACCATTGTCAAGATACTTCCACGGAGAACCATACGAAATAATAGAAGTTACCGGAGGATCTGCAATAAATTCCATATCAAAATAAATATCGCTCGATGTTACCGCAGTCTGATGTATCTCTACAGCAATTGTATTAAGGCCCGGCGTAAAATAAGTTGTTGGAATTGTTACATTCTGTGCTGTTGCTCCTTGATCCGCCGCATTTAAAGCAAGCGTCTGATAATTGATGGTGCCGGTACCAACAGGAAAATTATCCCGGAAAGCTTCCACACCATTTATATAAACTACTACCCCATCATCCCGCTTGATGTGCAGGCTGAAACTGCTGAAGTTATCGGGATCAGTAATAAATAAATTCTTGCGGAAGTATGTAGTGATGTATTTATTATTTGGATCAGGACCATAACCGGTAACAGTTGTTTGTCCACCTCCGGTGCTGTAACCGAAACTTGCAAAACCACTTGCCCAGGGTCCATCATCGAAGGATGGCTCGCGCCACTCTGTGCCTTGATCGGTACCGTTATCAAGATATTTCCAGGCGGCACCATAAGTAAATGTATTCACAGAAACAGGTAATGCCAGTAGTTCCATATCAAAGGCAATGTCTGAACTTGTTACCGCGGTCTGATGTATCTCTACAGCAATTGTATTAAGACCGGGTAAAAAATCGGCTCCTGGAATATCAGCATTCTGCGCTGTTGCACCTTGGTCTGTTGCATTAAGCGCAAGTGTTTGATAGTCTATTGTACCAGTTCCGACGGGGAAGTTATTTCTATACACCTCCACTCCATTCAGGTACACAACTGCGCCATCGTCTCTTTTAATATGCAGCAAAAAGCTGCCGAAATTAGCCGGGTCTGAAATATAAAATTGCTTACGGAAATAAGTAGTAATGTATTTATTGTTAGCATCAGGGCCGTAACCTGTAACAGTAGTTTGGCCACCGCCTGTACTATAACCAAAATTGCCATAACCATTTGCCCAGGCTGCATCATTGAAAGCAGGATCACGCCAGGTTGTACCCTGGTTAGTTCCATCATCAAGATATTTCCAGTTATCAGCATACGGGATCAATATTGTATTGCCTGAAACAGGATTACCTGTAAGGTCGATTGTGAAAGAAAGATCGCTGCTACCCAGGTTGGCCTGGTGCAATTCCAGGGAAATATTATTGTCGCCATTATTAAAATAACCTACCGGAATTGTGTAGGTAAATATCTGAGCTTCCTGTGCGCCATCCGAAACAACAGTAGAAGCAAAAGTGCCATGGATAACAGGCCCTGCTGGCATATTACTTCTTAATACTTCATTTCCATTGATATAAATAACAGCACCATCATCGCGATTGAGGTTTAATGTAAAACTACCATACGCGCCTACATTGGGTATATTCACTACTTTATTAAAGTAAGTAGTTACATATTTATTGGCAGGATCAGGGCCAAAACTTACAGTAGTGGTAACGCCATTGCTGTAGCCAAGCGGGGCTGGCCCGGTCGCCCATCCGGAAGCGTTATGACTGGTGGGCCAACCAGCAGGCCGCACATTGTTGTCGATATAACTCCAGTTAGTGTTGGCAGGAAAAATTACGGTCTGTGAAGACGCCAATAAAGGGAATGATCCGATGATCAGGACAAAACATAGTTTTGCCAGAGGTAAAAAAGATTTCATATGACCTTTTTTAAAAGTTAATTTGTATTATCAAGCAATAAAATTGGGGGATGCTCAACAGTAGGTTCTGGAGCTTCACAAGTATTGGTACGGAATTTCAATAGATCAGAAGAAATATTGTTTTGTAAATATACAGCCATTTTTATGTAAAAAAAGGAAGTACCCTTATTTTTTGCCGGTTAAACTCATGAATTTTCTACAATGAAATTGTTGCGATCACTCAAAAATAATTATAAAAAGACTGCGATATTGATCCTGCTCGCAGTTGCCATTACTTCTTTGCAGCGCAATGATCCGCCCGTTGCTGCCAAACAACTGGCAACTTATTATCTCGCGAAGCTGAAGCAGTTTCAGCAAAAATTAAAAGATCTGGATAAAAACATTCAGCAAAAAGCTTCACGAAAAAATTTGCAGTCGGCATTGCTGCAATGCAGGATCTCATATAAAAGATTTTCTCTGCTTACTGATTATTTTAACCGGTACGAATCAAAGCAGGTGAATGGACCCGATGTAAGTTATGCCGAAGACGATAATCGCAAGACCATGCTTCCTCATGGATTACAAGTACTGGAAGGAAAAATATTTTCCAGTCAACCAATCGGGTTTAAGCAATTGGACGATGAGGTTTCCGGCATCATGTCGATCACCGATCGCTGGTTGAAGGAACCAGGTCCTGATAAAAAATTTACCGGACCGCTGGTATTTGATGCCATGCAATTTGCAATGATCCGTTTAATGACGATGGACATCAGTGGATTTGATTCTCCCATTGCCCAAAATTCCTTGCCCGAAGCACGTAGTACCATTGAGAGCATGCAGGCGATGCTTCAAATTTTTCAACCTGAAATAAACAAGACCGCTTCTGTTGATTTTGAAAAATTAGATTTGTTATTTAATCAATCAACTGCATATCTCAATCAACACAATCAATTTAATTCTTTTGATCGATTAACTTTCATCAGCAATTTTATTTCGCCGGCTTATAGCTTATTCGTTAAGATCAGATTGACGGCTGGTTTCAGCATACCGTCCGAAAGAAATCCTTTTCATGCTGATGCCCGCAGCATTTTTGACAGCAGCTTTTTTAATATTGATTTCTTTTCTCCCAATGAAAGATTCAGAACTACACCTGAACGCATTGCGCTGGGTAATAAATTATTTTATGATCCTGTTCTTTCCGGGTCCGGAAAAAGAAGCTGTGCATCCTGTCATAAACCGGAACTTGCTTTTACAGATGGGCTCGCAACATCGCTCGCAATGGACGAAAAAAAACATTTGCTCCGCAATACGCCTACGCTCTGGAATGCTGCATTGCAGACAAAACAATTCTACGATTCAAGAACTTCAACACTCGAGAACCAATTGAGTGATGTGGTACATAATGCAGATGAGATGAAAGGCGCATTGAAAGAAAGTGTAACAGCTTTTCAGCAGGATAACGTTTACCGTGAGTTGTTTGCAAAAGCTTATCCCGGAGATCCTGAAAAAATATCGCAATACAATATTGCCAATGCAATTTCTTCTTACATGCGGTCACTTATTTCATTGAATTCAAAATTCGATCAGTACATGCGGGGCAAAACAACAGCATTGAACACGTCTGAAAAGCATGGCTTTAATATTTTTATGGGAAAGGCAAAATGCGGCACCTGTCATTTTATGCCCTTGTTCAACGGTCTTGTTCCGCCTGCTTTTACAGAAACAGAATCGGAAGTGTTGGGCGTTCCTTCAACAAAAGATACGTTGCATGCAACGCTGGATACAGATAAAGGAAAAATGAATTTTACAAAAGCGGTCATACATCAATACGCATTCAGAATACCAACCCTGCGCAATGTTGCGCTCACGGCGCCTTATATGCACAACGGTGTTTTTACCACACTGGAAGAAGTGATGGATTTTTACAACCGTGGCGGAGGAAGCGGTTTAAAGATTGCTCCGGAGAATCAAACACTTCCTGCAGATAAACTCAATCTGACTAAAAAAGAAATGAGTGACATGATCGCGTTTTTGAAAACACTTACCGATACAAGTGGGAGACGATGAAGTGAGTGAGGAATTTAATTTATTTTACCAACACGATATATCCCCATCTCTCCAGTTTGATTTCATCATCTCCTTTTAACGTGTATGCCGAACCTGTAAACAATTCTTTATAATCACCTGCATCGTGTTTTATTTTTAATATTACCGTTTGGGGCTGATCGCTGAAATTGATAATACTGATGATCCTGTTATTATTTTTTTCGCGGGAAAAAGAAATCACTGCATCCGGTTTGTTATTGTATACTCTTACCATTTCACCACCGGCTGCACCGTTCCACAATGCCTGGTTGTGATGTTTGAGATCAAATAGTTTTTTATAAATATCATAAAAAGGATGCTCTCTCCAGACAATGCTGTCTTTATCAAAAAACTTTAAGGAGCGGTCCAGCCCCGCTTCCTGTCCGCTGTATACCAGCGGCATGCCATGCACTGTTCCGGCCAATACCATACAGGCTTTCAGCCCATCGCCAAAATTAGAGAACTGATTTCCTTCCCATGAATTCTTATCATGATTGTCAGTAAAGGTCATGCGGTATGCATCGGGTGGAAACGTATTCACGTCATGCGCCAGGTATTCAATCAATCCACCGATCGGTTTTTTCCCGGTGGTCACTTCTTTCATTTTATCCCAGAGGCTCCATGCATACGTTGCATCAAATGCTTTCTTGTGCAGGTCACGTGATTCCCATTCTGCCAACATAAAAACCGGTTTGATAACGTCGAGTTCTTTGCGGACGTTCTCCCAAAAATCAACCGGGATAAAACCGGCTACATCGCATCGATAACCATCAATGTCTGCTTCCTTCACCCAATACTTCATTGCATCGGTCATGTACTTCCGCATTGCGGGCTGATCATAATCAAAATCAATCACATCATCCCAGTCATACCAGGGCGTTGGCTGAAAATTTCCTTCAGCGGTTTTTGTATACCAGTCGGGATGATCTTTGGCCAGTTGATTATCCCATGCAGAATGATTCGCCACCCAATCAACGATCACATGCATTCCTGCAGTATGAATTTTTTGTACCAGTCCTTTCAGATCATTGATGCTGCCGTATTCAGGATTAACAGCATAATAATCTTTTACTGAATATTCGCTGCCCAATGTTCCTTTGCGGTGCGATACCCCGATCGGGTTGATAGGCATCAGCCAGATGATATCAATACCCATTGTTTTCAGTCGTGGAAGATGTGATTCAAATGCTTTGAAAGTGCCTTCAGGCGTGAATTGCCGGACATTTACTTCGTAGATGGTAGCGCTTTTACTCCAGTCCGGATGTTTCAGTTCTACATAAGTATGCGGCTGGTAAACATCTTCGCTAGTGGTTGCAGGTGGATGATGATTGCAGCAGAGGTTTATAAACAACAACATCGCTATTAGCGGCGTGTATTTATTTTTTTTCATTGGCTGATGGTTGTATTTCCAAATATACGTTATGCATTATTTGTTTGGAAAATCTTCAGCAATGAAATGCGGTTAATGAATTGAGTCTTTACGCATATCCAGTTTCTTCATCGGGCTCAACCTGTTCTTTCCATTTGTATCGCTCACGCTTCTTGTGCCCCTTGGATGCATTCCGGAATCTGAACTGCGACGACTCATTCCAGCCGTATCCGTATTCATTGTCCCGGAGCTGCTGTTCACATTGGTATCGGTCACTGTTTTTCCGGTAGAATCTGAATTGGATACAGTAATCGGCTTATTGTCGTTATTGCTGCAAGCAACAATAGTGAATGCAATGAGGGCTAAACCCAGAATCTGTTTCATGCCTGTAAATTTTTCACTATTTTATTCAATATTGTTGCCAAGAAAAAACAATATGCTTTCTTGTCTGAAAACGAATTAAGTTGTTGCGGTTATTCTACAAAGAGGTATTTTTTCCTGCTATCAGCAATGCCGGCTCATAAAAAAGGGCACAAAAGTAGTATAGACCCGGTCATTCTTAATTTCTATTTTTATAGATCAATTTTTTATAAAAAAAATCAAATGAAAAAGTATTTATTATCCTTCATAGTTGTTGTATTGGCAATATCCGCTAATGGACAGAGCGTTGCCATCAATACCGATGGCAGTACTGTTTCTGATCCAAAAGCAATGCTGGAAGTAAAAAAACCAGTTTATTCCAAAGTAAAAATAAGATCAACCAGTCTTATTGATACGGCAGTGCTGGAGTTGAGCAACCGTACTCCCTCGAGCCTGGGCACTGATTTCTTATTCAGCCTGGAAAGGGAGAATGGACTGGTACTGAAAAGCCGCTCTGATGTTCCTTCCCAAAACACAGATTCTATCATTACATTTTCACCGCAAGGTTTAGTTGCATTGAAGAGCCTTCGCGGAACCGGTACCAGGTCACTGCTGGCAACTGCTTCCGGTCAACTGATTGCATCAGGCGCTACACAATATCTGAGTATTCCCGGAGCGGGCTTTCAGCCAAAAACTGCCGGAGCTGCTTCTAACTTTAATGCAATGGATGCAAGTGGTTTGCTGAGCTTTACTCCTGGTACATTCAGTTATGTAGTGGCCCCGGTATTGTTGCCTGACGGCGCTACAGTAACATCATTTAAAGTATATTTTGTAGACAATTCAGCTACGGACCTTTTCTTTATATTGTACAGTACCGGAGTAACATCTTTCACCAACAGCATGATGGTTACATTAACCAGTTCGGGCGCATCCGGCAGCTCAACCACGATGTCTTCTCTTTCCTCAACTATTATCAGCACCCCGGTAATTGATAATTCGAGCACGTTGTATTATATAAATGCAGGCCCGGCAGCCTCGGCAGTATGGGATGCCAATCTGCGGATAAAGGCTGTGGTTATTGGTTATACGCTTTAAAAAAGTAAGAGAGAAAAACAGAACAAGAAAATGAAGCCGTTTTTTATCAGCGCGGACAATATTTCAATGCTCCGGTAAGCTGTAAATAGAAAAGGTTTAAAAGATCAACACCAATGTTCCCGCAATGATGAGCAATGCGCCGATCGCGGTTTTTATGGTAAGCGCTTCATGCAGGAAAATAACGGATAGAACAATGGTGAGTGCAACGCTCAGTTTATCAACGGGCGCAACCTGCGATACTTTCCCGATTTGCAATGCCTTAAAATAAAATACCCAGGAAAGACCGGTTGCAATACCGGAAATGATCAGAAAGATAAAATTTTGTCTTGACAATGTTGTGATGCCTTTTGCCTCGCCTCTTGCAAATACAATTGCCCAGGCCATGATCAGGATTATTATTGTCCGGATGGCCGTTGCAAGATTTGAATTAACTCCGGCAATACCGATCTTGGCAAAGATAGCGGTGAGTGAGGCAAATAATGCAGAGAGCAGCGCGTATAACCACCACATAAGTTTTGTTTTAGTTGATTGATCTTTACAGTAACACTGAAAATTTTCAATACTCAATTTACAAAACTTGATGTAGAACACCTGCATTTAAAAAACCCAACGTCTACTTTCTTTTCAGAATTATTTAAAAGGATTGGTGAATCTTACATCTGTTGTTACACTGTTGTCGGTAAGTGTTTGCAAAAATGCCAGCAGCTTGGGCCGGTCCTGCGGTGCTATGCCATGCGCGGGAATACTACTTGCCAGCATGGATGCCACATCAGCTATACTTCCATTGTGAAAAAGTAAAGTACCTGCAGTAACATTGCGGAGACTACCAACTTTAAAACGGTTCTGATTCAGTATCCCCAGGTCATTCGCGTCCTGTAATGCAAATGGACCGGCGGGTTGTGAAGTTAAAAATTCCGGCGGCGTATGACAGGCTGCACAGGTGGGTGTTATACCACCGGGCCCGCCGGGACCAATAGCAGTTAAAAACAATTGTTCTCCATCTCTTTCATCAGTTGTAAATGTTTCAAGTCCCTGTTTAACGCGGTCGTATTTTGCCTGGTAGGTCACAATCGAACGCAGAAATTGCGCAACCGATTTAGAAATGCGGGTCGTATCAATATCACTGCTGCCGAATGCTTTTGTAAAAAGTGCGGGATAATAATCCAGGGCTTTTAATTTGGTTACAAGATCGGCCAGTGTCATGCCCATCTCAACATGATTCTGGATGGGTTGCAATATCTGATCTTCAAGTGTATTGCTTCTTTCGTCCCAGAACATTTTTCCGGATTTATAAAAACGAAGATTAAGCAATGCCATTGAATTTCGCGTAGTTAGCCGCCATCAAATCCTTTACTGAACTGCACATTATCGGTAAACGAGTTTGCCTGTTTGTGACAGGAAGCACAACTGATGGTATTATTTTTAGAAAGATTTTTATCATAAAAAAGCACCCTTCCCAATGTAGCTCCGTTGTCAGTAATAGGATTGCCCGCAGGTGTATTGTCGTTCGCTGCCAATGCCATTGCAATATGTGGGGGAAAAACAATATTGCTGTAATTGTAAGGAACAGCCGGCAGGTCCGGAACAACAGCTGCTGCAGCGCCAGTTGAATCCTCTTTCTTTGAACAGTTTTGCAAAGCAACAATGCCTGCCAGCAACAGCAACAGGACTGCATTTTTTTTGTTGAACATACAGGGTTTATTTATTTATCAGGTAAAGGGTAAACGGTATTAGTAGACGGATGTTGCACATTCCTTCGGTGGACATTTACCGCAAAGACGCGAAGGCGCAGAAAAAAATAAGGAATAAGAAATAAGGAATCAGGAATCAGAAAGTTGTAGAGCCGGATATTTTGAAATTTCTTAAGCAAAAAGCTTTGCGTCTTTGCGACTCCGCGGCAAGCCCTTTTTCAAAAAAAATCTCTAAAGATAAAAAAAATTTTCCGCATTTCTGACACAATAAAAATTTTACTTAAAAGAATCCATTCAGCATCAGATTGTGAAAAGTATTCCTTTACTTTTGCAAATTGCCCAATTCAAACCGGGGCCTTAAACTACAAAAAAATACTGTGGCATTACCGCACCTTATCAAGCACATTTACAACAGCGGAACGGATGAAGTGATCCGCCGTGGAAAAAAGATACATGCACTGAATGCAGTGGAACTGATAGAACATGATATGCTCATGGGTTCTGTTTCCTTCCGCGTAAAAGATGACGGTTACAATACTTATTATAAAGTATACATTCAGAAGTATGCAGATCCAAAAGCAATGACGCTTCGCTGCAGCTGTCCTTACAATCTCGGTGATATCTGCCGGCATGAAGCGGCTGCGCTTTTTCAGTTACAGGAAATGGTAGACCGGAATATGCTGCATGGCAACAGCATACAATATCATCAGCAACATACCGTAGCCAAAATGAAATTTATTGATCTGAAAATGATCAAGATGCTTTCTTCGCCCGAGATCTACAATGATGCCGAAAATATTCTGCGCAGCAACAGGGCAAATATTTTAAAAGCTTCGGACGAACGCGTGGAAGCCGACCTCAGTTATAATGGTTATTCTTATCCATTGGTGATACAAAAAAACGATGAACGGAATTTTGATACATCCTGTAGCTGTGCAGAAATTGAACATCCGCTTTGCGAACATAAGGTGATGTTGTTTCTGCAATTGCTGAATGCGTACGGTCCTTATTACTTTGACAGCATCCGCAACTGGGACAAAGAAAAAAATAAACTGCTGCAGATCTATGGCTACAGTCTTTCTGATGATCTTAACGGAAAATTTGAATTCACTTATAAAGATGGAAAACCTTTTTTAAAAGTACTGGATACTTCCATTAAAAGAGTGGCGCCCGGAACAACTTACAGCCGGCCTGCAGAAGTGATGGCCAAACTTTCCGGAGCAGATGATACAATTGTTGTAGAAGAATCTTCAAAAAAACTTGGGCTTGTTTTTAATTTTAATGAAAAGGCTTTTCCCAATTTTACAATGGATGCTGTTCAGGGTGAAGCAGAAGAAAAAAATACAAAATTTCTTGGAAAGTCTGAGCGGCTGGACCTTGCCCGTTTTGTAAATACAGAAGTGTTTAATGAAGAAGACAAACAACTTTTTCAGCAGGTCAGAAAACTGCAGGGCAATGAGATCAACAAATACCTGAGCAGAAATTCTCCCTTCAGTGGTATCTGGGAAAATATTATTCATACCGAAGGTGACGATCTTCCGGATGAAACCAAATCATTGATGACGGAATACCTTCATCCCAAACTTAAAAAAATAGCGGAAGAGCAATCGCAGAATGAATTTATTTTTATCCTTCCTGAAAAGAAAACTTTTAAGACCGATCAGTTAAAGAAGGTCAGCTTCAGCAGTGATTTTATTTCTCCCGCTTTTAAAATTGTTGCAACCAATAAACATTTTCAGATCATCTGCAATGTAAAACTGGATGGTAAACTTATTCCGGTTACGGATAATGAATGCAGCAGTAGTCTCCTGTTCTTAAAAAACAATACACTCTATACCTGGGAAAGAACGGAAGATGTGATGCAGGCCGAAAAGTTCATGAGCAAAGGAAGTATACAGCTCAGTAAGAGTAACTGGGCCGAACAGATGCAGAAAGTAATTCTTCCCCTCACCAAAGAATACCAGGTGGAATTTGACAAAAGCCTGATCAAAGAAGTAAAGGATGGCGAACCGGAAGTGGAACTGATGCTGCAGGAAAAGGGTGACTACCTTGTGTTTCAGCCCGTGTTCAGTTATAAGGGATATAAAACAAGAAGCAATGATAAAGAAACCATCACCATTCCGCAGGATGATAAGATACTGATCGTTCACCGCAATAAAACGGCAGAAGAAAATTTTATTAAAAAACTGGAGGCGCTGCATTCCAATTTTATTCATCCGGGCGACAGCAATACATTGGTATTGAAAGGGCCGGATGTTTTGCGCAATAACTGGTTCTTTTTGTTTGTTGATTCCATGAAGGAAATGAAAGTGCCTGTGTATGGTTTTGAAGCACTGAATAATTTCCGGTTCAATACTGCGAGGCCGAGCACACATATACATGTCAGCAGCGGACTCGATTGGTTTGATGCAAAAGTGGAAATTGATTTTGACGGACAGCGCGTTGGCATTACCGATATTAAAAAAGCGATCGGTAACAAACAGAGTTTTGTTCAGCTCGGTGATGGATCACTCGGTATCTTACCCGAAGAATGGCTGAAAAGATATTCGCTTTTATTTAAAGTAGGCGAAGGAAAAAACAACCAACTCCGGCTGAGTAAATATCACATGAGTGTGATAGACGAACTCTATGAGAACCGGAATGAAACAGAACTGAGTTTTGCACTCGACGAAAAATTTGAACGGCTCCGCGAATTTAAAAGCATTCCTGAAATAGATGCACCCGTTGAACTTGCGCCGATACTGCGGCCATACCAGACTTCGGGTTACCAATGGCTCAGTTATTTAAATGATGTTGGCTGGGGCGGTATTCTTGCAGATGATATGGGTCTTGGTAAAACCGTGCAGGCACTCAGTATGCTTCAATATTATAAAAGCATCAATGGTTCATTACAGACACTGGTTGTTTGTCCCACTACCCTGATCTATAACTGGGCAAATGAAATAAAAAAATTCACGCCATCCCTTACACATCATATTCATCATGGCAGTATCCGCACCAGGGATATTAATGAATTGAAAAAATTTGATGTGATCATCACCACTTACGGAACATTGCGCAGCGATATCCAGGTCTTACTCAATCTCTTTTTTGATTATGTAATACTGGATGAAAGCCAGGCCATCAAAAATCCTGCATCTAAAGTTACCAAGGCTGCCTGTCTGCTTACTGCAAAAAACAGGTTGTGCATGAGCGGTACACCATTACAGAATAATACCTTCGACATTTTTGCGCAGATGAATTTTCTCAATCCGGGGTTACTGGGCAGTATGGAATTTTTCAGAAATGAATTTGCAACACCCATTGATAAATTTGGTGAGCCCGAACAGAAAGAACATCTCCGCAAATTATTATATCCATTTATTTTACGCCGTACCAAAGAACAGGTTGCCAAAGATCTTCCTGAAAAAACTGAAACGATCCTGTTCTGCGAAATGGAAACGGAACAAAGAAAAATTTATGAAGCTTACCGCAACAGTTACCGCGACAAGATCATGGGTACTATTGATGAGCAGGGAATTGATAAAAGCCAGCTTACGATTTTACAGGGCTTAATGAAGTTGCGGCAGATCTGCGACAGTCCTGCAATATTAAATGAAGAAGAAAAATATCCGAATCATTCCATTAAACTGGATGAACTGACCCGTGAGATCTCAGAAAATATCGGCGATCACAAGGCATTGGTGTTCTCTCAATTCTTAGGCATGCTAGCCTTGATAAAAGGGAAATTAAAAGAAGCCGGAATTCCATTTGAATATTTTGATGGCAGTACTACTACGCATGAAAGGCAACGCGCTATTGAAAATTTCCAGGAGAACGATGAGTGCCGTGTGTTCCTGATCTCGCTCAAAGCGGGTGGTGTGGGCCTGAATCTTACAGCTGCAGATTATGTTTATATTGTTGATCCATGGTGGAATCCTGCAGTAGAACAGCAGGCGATAGATCGTACGCATCGTATCGGGCAGACAAAAAATATTTTTGCTTACCGCATGATCTGTATCGATACCATTGAAGATAAAATACTGCAGTTGCAGGAACGCAAACGCATCCTCGCTAAAGAACTGATTTCAGATGATACTGGTTTTGTAAAAAATCTTACGAAAGCGGATGTTGAATATCTGTTTAGTTAGAACGCTGATCTTTATGATTTTCATAATAAGATATGATTTTATTTATTTGAAAATCAGCGCAAATCCTTTGATCATAAAAATCAGCGGCCGATGACTTTCGCAGACAAAGTAATTGCATTCAACAAACAACTTGATTTTAAAGGAAAGCTTCCTTCAGGCATCCGCATGATGAATCCTTTTAAAGAAGATAAGATTGCTTCAGCAACAGCCATTTCTTTTTATAAAAAATTTTACAGCGATCATCATCCACGCCATTTGATACTGGGCATCAATCCCGGCAGATTTGGTGCTGGCGTGACCGGCGTTCCTTTTACTGATTCAAAACGATTGATCAATGATTGCGGAATTGATTACAAAGGGAAACCAACACATGAACCTTCATCGGTTTTTATTTATGATATGATCCATGCTTTCGGCGGAGTTGAAAAATTCTACGGGCAGTTTTATATCAATTCGGTTTGCCCGCTGGGCTTTACTTCTATCGGTAAGAATGGAAAAGAAATCAATTATAATTATTATGACAGCGCTGAATTAACAGCTGCCGTTTATGATTTTATTATTGAGAATATAAAAAAGCAAATCAAGCTTGGTATTGAAACTGATATTTGTTTTTGTTTTGGTACAGGAAAAAATGAAAAGTTTCTGCGCAGGCTGAATGAAGAACATCTTTTCTTTAAAAAAATAATTGCGTTGGAACATCCCCGTTTTATTATGCAGTATAAGCTGAAGACAAAGGAGATTTATATTGATAAGTATCGGGAAGCGTTTTCAATGTTTATCTGAATTTGTATTCGCCTGATTAAAGAGCGCCGGGATTAAATAAAGCAATCCAAAAATCCACTCATCTGATAAATCCAAATTCAGACAAAAGAAATATTAATCAGGAAAATAAACTTTAGTAATCTTTCCTGCTTCTACGATGTATATCACAACAGCGTGAATTTTTTTTCCGGAATCAATGGATATTTCTTCCTGGTCAATTATTTTGTTTCCCTGAACAATCCGGTTCAATATTTTACAATGCAGCGAAGGCTCGTTTTTGATGGAAGCATATTCCTGGGTGATCTGATCTCTTCCTTTCATCAGAACTGACATATCTGGAAAATTGTAAAAGATTGCTGTGTCAGAATAAGTAGCCACAAAAGCATCCGGGTTATGCGCATTGTAAGCATTGACCTGTTGCTGCACCAACATTTCAGGGCTGTTCTTTATAATTGTATCCGGTTTCATTGCAATGCCTTTATTAATGATCCAGTCAATTTTTCTCCAGTTGGCAATACTGTCCAGCGGATTGGCATTCAGCAAAACCATATTCGCTTTTTTATTTTTTGCAATGCTGCCCCATTCATTTTGTTTGCCGATTGATTTTGCAGCATTGATGGTGGAAGACTGCAACAGTTGCCAGGTATTCATCCCGGCATCCTGCATGGCTTTCAATTCTACAAAATACGAACCTGCATGCTGTGTCCCGATATTTCCTGCATCAGTTCCTGTTGCAATCGTCACACCGGCAACCAGTAATTTTTGCAGGTTTATTTTCATAATAGAATCGGTATGTAATTCTTTCGCTTTGCCATTTGTCCGGTAGTAATAGCTGATATATTTTCCTGCAAGCGCCGTATCTGGCTCGGGATAGTTTAGAATAGAAGCAGCAGAAATCGGATTGGATAAATTCAATTCATCTGTGGTGAAAGAATAAATATGGGCGAATGTATTTTCATAGCCATGTCCGACAACAAGTGTAGGGCAAAGCACAGTATTATTTTTTTTCAGCAGCCGGACAAATTCATCCGTGATAATTTTATCATCTACACTATGAACCAGGTAGTCCGCACCTGATTCAGCAGCAAGTTCTGCCGTTATACTTTCAGTAGCGTGTACCGCAATGCGAAGATGATTCTTGTGCGCTTCATCAATAGCTGCTTTTACCAATGGAAGATTTTTCCGGGCACCTCTTTCAATATTACTGTCGAGTACGATGTACCAGATCTTGATAAAATCAGCATGTGCCAATACCTGTTCGCGGACAGATTGCCGAACGCCTTCTTCTGTCAGCATTTCAGCAAAGGGTGAATCTTTTCCAAGGTCTTTAAATTCATCAGGCACCCAGGTTGTCAGCAAAGGACCGGTCATATTAATAATCGGCGAATAAGGTTTGTTGGTAAAAGAATCCCGTTGGGATAAAAAATTATAAGTGGACCCTACATCAATCACCGAAGTAATTCCCGCGCTGAGGTATCTCCGCAGAATATCTTCCATATTATCATGCGTCCATTTTATTTCGTCTTTGAATGGCCGGTATTTTCTCAGATCAATTGCATCGGGCCTGGTAAATAAACTTCCGCTCTGCGAAAAATGTACATGTGCATCTGTAAGTCCGGGAATCAGATATTTTCCAATGCCGTCAATGATCTGGGTGCCTGCAGGCAGTTTATAAGTTCTTCCTTTATCAACAGAAACAATGCTATCGCCCATAATCAGCACATCATAACCGGAGAGTAGTTTTTTATTTTCTACGTCGAGCACATTTGTGTTTTTAATCAGGACTTGTGAAAATACCGGTCCGCTTATT
>JBDUCW010000274.1:0-2672 GCA_040003235.1 Ferruginibacter sp.
CGATAGAGCAACCGCTCGATTGGTCCGAGGATGCGAGTGAGAAACGTGCGCTTGCCTTCGAAGACATTCGTCATGAAGATTCCCATCGGTTTTGTGACCAATAGGAGGATGGCTAAGTACACGATGAATTGAATAACACCGTTATTATCTTTAAAATTATTCAGGCATTGGCGGATGAATTTTTTATGCAGTTCTTTCCGAACAGCATTACTGGTATCATAGAATTGTTCCGCCATGAAGATCCTTTTATCTCCTGCAAACGGTGGTGGTTCAGGAAACCCAGTGTTATTGATATTGTTGGCAGTACGCCATGGAAAATCAACATAGTGTGCGCCGGCCTCAATTATATTGTGTTGAAAATAATCCTGGTGGATCAGCACCAACCCTTTCTGATCTGCGAGGTCTGCAAATTGTTTTAATCTTGACCAGTAAAATAAATTGTATTTGGTCAGATCATATTTACTCAATCCATCCCAGGCAATTTCTTTTCCGCTTCTTGCAAAAGGCAATTCATAAAACGGCGGCCACACTTCACCGTCCATTCTTCTTACTCTTTCATGATCATCTCTTCTCAGATCATACCAGAGCCCGTAATTATGTTCGATGGCAATAATATTTTTTGCTTTCATCTCATCGGTCACTTCACCCAGGTCATCCGTGAGTCCGTTTCCTGTTCTGCCTGGAACAAAACGCGTGATATGTGGTTTCGCAGTTACAAGGTCATTGCCCTGAACACCACCATTCCACCAGGGAACAATATTTCGTTTGCCCGTAAGTATTTCATTGCCCCTGACCAGCCAACCATTTTTTACCTGCATGGGCGATGCAAGTGTGGGTGCTGTTATTTTTTTTATTCCAACCTGGTCAATCGTTTTTGCATTATCTGCTGCTAAAGAAATTTTATTACGTTGTGATGAAAGCATGATCCATTCTTTCAACTGCATCCGCGGTTTTGTAGATTGCTTTATTAATGCATCGGCTACTTCCACTGACGGACTGCTGGAAGCTTCGGTAGGAACATTTAATATCTGAGAGAGATCGTCTGTCTTTTTATTCAGGCGTTGATTGAGTTGGCCATAATAAAAACTTCTTGGACTGATCGTATTATTTGATTCTGCCCAGTAACCGTCACCTGAAAATTGGCTCCAGGAACCGAATGCCCAGTTCTGCGCAGTTGGGGGTTTATAGCAATCGATACGTGCTGCACTGCAGTTCCAGAACATACTGTTCGCAGCCGTCCATCCTGCACCGTTAGCATCCTGTCCGCGGTTGCCAAAACGCAAAGCATTGCCATCAATGTTTACCACGTCAAATAAAATTCCCGATGCCCAGCTATCAATGGCACCACTGAAATTATAAGGCAGATGAGATTCGCATTGAACAAATGCATTGGGGCCTGCCGCACAATAACCCGTGGCAAAATCATGATAGCCATATTCTGCATAACAACGTTGAAACAAAGTCTGTTGACCTGTCGTTAAAAAAGTATAACGTCTTTGCCCCCCGATCTCAGAAACAGGATTTATAGAAATACAATCTTCAACGGTAATACGTTTTGAAGTTTCAAGTACACTCACTGCAGATCCTGCAAAATTTTCGAAACTAACCTGGCGCACCCAGCAGTCTTCAGCGTTTTCGATATTAATCGCATTCCAGCGATGGTCCTCATCCTTCGGATTATTTTTATCAAAACTTGAAATGCAATGCATATTTTCAATGCCGCTGTTATTGATCCTTCCATCCCATTTATAAAATGTAATTGAAGCACCTCCATAATTTGAATCCAGCGCTGTTGTAATGGGTGCATCAACCGTGATCAGATTGCCTTCGATCTTTGTAATGGTTCTGTCGAATGAAAGATCGCGGTCACCTGGTTTCCAGCCCAAAGATGAAATACCACCACCAAAAATATCTGTGCCCAATAATGAGATCCATTCTTTGGTAGAAGGCCGGTGAATGATTATTTTATTTCCAATATCGCGATTGGTAAAATTTTCATTTACATGAAAAGCCATGGCGTTTACCGGCACATAAGCATCCGTAATTTTCGCTGCGCTACCAATTTGAATATTATCTTTCCTTCCAGCTATTTTCATTAAAGCAAGTCGTCCTGTTCCAGCGCCGATCAATATCGTTCCATCTTCATTCATGCCGCTTCCACGCAAAATCACGCCGGACGCAGTGATGCGGAGTTGACCATTTACTTCATATGCTCCTTTCTGTAATAAGACAGTTCCGCGGAAACCATTTGCATCAAGGGGTAATGCAGCCACATAATCGAGTGCAGACTGAATACGAATTGTCGCATCAGCTTTTATTACCGGAACAATTATTTTGATCGCGACATCAGGAATATTTTTTTCAGAAGCCATATACCCGCAATAAGAAAAATCCGGAATACGGTTACCGAGTGAATCAGATGTGTATACAAATTTTCCATCCTTACTGTATGAAACAGGAAGTAAGGGTGCTTGTTTTTTTTGAGCAATTGCATCTGCAGTGATAACCGCAGTGGCGATGAACAGTAAAAGTATTTTAGATCTGATATGCATTACTTAAGTTGTAAGTTGTAAGTTATAAGTTGTAAGTAAGAAGCGCTGAAATATTTTCAGCTATTATTTTACTTATTGTTTAAAACTTAAAGCTCAAAAAAAATGGCTCCTGCAAAATAT
>JBDUCW010000166.1:0-8929 GCA_040003235.1 Ferruginibacter sp.
AATATTCATCACACAATGCATTGATATCGGTTGGTTCTTTTATACCATTGCTGCTGCGGCTGTGTTGTAGCATTCCTTTTACAATGGCATCGGCCCGTTTACCATGATGGTTTATTTTTTCAAGATTCTGAATTAAATCCTCTGCAAGTGATTTTACTTCCGCTGTATTTCCTTTATCAACTTCATCGACCATTTCCTTTGTCAACTCAACACTTACTTCTGAAAAATTATTTACAAAATTCAACGGATTCTGAATTTCATGTGCAATGCCGGCAGTCAATTCTCCAAGGCTCGCCATTTTTTCGGATTGGATGAGTTGAGTTTGAGTGGACTTGAGATCAGTCAGTGTTTTTTCCAAAACAACATTGGCTTTTTGTTTTTGCCTGTTATTGCTGTACAATATTAAAGCAACCAATAGTATTACCGCAATTCCGGCAACCATTGAATAGGTTCGTATTTTAGTTTGGGTTTTAATTTTTTCTTTTTCCAATTCATCCTGCCGTAATTGTTCATCAAAACTAATATTTTGAAACTGTTTTATTTTTTCCTCAGAGTTTGTGCTGTCATTTATTGTAACAGCCATTTGTAAATAAGTATAGGCACTATCGATTTTATTTTGCACCTGATATAAATCAGCGATTATTCTGTAGGCTTCATTAAGTCCACGGCTTCTGCCAGTAGTTTTTAGTGTTTTAATGCCGAGTTTTACAAAATAGAAAGAGGAATCGAGGGTATTGCTGTTTTTATAAATACCAGCCAAAGAAATGTAAGCAAGCCCTTCTGACGCTACATTACGCGTTTCCTTGCTTGCCTGTACAGCACTATAAAAATATGCTTTAGCAGTATCAATACTTTTACGGCTTTCGAAGATTTTACCCATTGTTTGTAACGAATAAGCATTATACTTTTTATACCCGCATTTTGCCGAATATTCCAACGAGATCGTGAATAAACTTAGTGCTGTATCAAATTTATTCTGGTTAAAATATAAGGAGCCTAAATTGTTATACAACAAAGTGAGTAATGTGTAATCATTACTCGCTTTCGCTATTTTTATCGCCTCATTGTGAATAAATTCCTGCTTAGCATAATTTTTTGTTTCCCGATACAGGCCGCCGTTATCCAGCAGTATAGCACCCATCATTGATAGTCTGGCACTGGCCGGATCCTTGCTGTTGGTGAACTTTTCTATTCGCCAGATATTTTTTTCAACCGATTGATCTTTTATAATTTCCAGCGCTTGATTGGACGATGTCAACCCTTGAGGATAATTACCAAGATTACTTAAAATAATACCCTTGAGGTCTAAGGCATCAGCCTCCCATATTTTTAATTTCAGTTTTTTAGCAAGTGGCAAATCATATTCAATATAATACAGGGCACTGTCAGAATTAATATCCAGGTAATACAAAGACAATTCCCGGTAAGAAGACATTTTAATTGTGTCGTTAGAAGTTTGGTGTAATACTATTAATAAACTATCTGCTTGTTTTTTTGTAGGTTCGATAAACAAGGGGCTAATTTGTGCATTGGTATAAGCTGGAAATACGATAAGGAATATTATTTTTAAAAAAGATCTCATATTCATTTTGGAAGTTGAATGATAAATGTGGTTCCTTCAGTTTCTTTCGTTTCTACCTTCAACTCTCCGCCATGTCCTTTCGAAATAATGTCATAGCTCAAACTCAGTCCCAGACCGGTTCCCTGGCCTGTTGGTTTGGTGGTAAAGAAGGGCTGAAATATTTTATCCAACACTTTTTGTGGAATGCCATTGCCATTATCACTCACCTTTATTTCTACTTTGCCCCCAACCCCTGAAGGGGAGCCGATCCTTTTGGTGCTGATTGATACTGTTGGTTCATAATTTTCAATTCCGGATTTCTTTTTTTCATCAACAACATAAAATGCATTCGTCAATAAATTCAATATTACTCTGCCGATATCCTGCGGGATGATATTTATTTTTCCAATCGATGGATCAAAATCAGTTTTTAATGTCGCATTAAATGATTTGTCTTTTGCACGAAGGCCATGATAACTCAATCTCAAATACTCATCACACAATGCATTAATATCCGTTGGTTCTTTTATGCCATTACTACTGCGGCTGTGTTGCAGCATTCCTTTTACGATTGCGTCTGCACGTTTGCCATGATAATTTATTTTTTCTTCATTTTCTTTGATATCATTTGCGATTGCTTTTACTTCTGTTGTATTTCCTTTATCAACTTCTTCAACCAATTCCTGTATCAACTCTGTGTTTACTTCCGAAAAATTATTAACGAAGTTCAATGGGTTTTGAATTTCATGGGCAATGCCTGCGGTAAGTTCACCGAGTGAAGCCATTTTTTCTGATTGAATTAATTGGCTTTGGGTAGATTTAAGATAGGCCAAAGTTTTTTCTAAAACTTTATTTGCTTTTTGTTTTGACCTGTAACGGTAATACACAACAGCTGCCAGCAACAGCAACAATGCCACAATGCCAAAAGAAAAATTTCTGATGAGTGATGATATTTTATTGTCGACCTGGAGTTTAGTGATCGCATTTTCATCAACACTCATCTGCTGCTCCATTTCAAAGTTGTCATTGCGGTATTTACTTTGATCTTTCAAAACACTATCCTGCAAAGCAATATAGGCCTGGTAGCTTTCTTTTGCTTTTTTATCGTTGCCCATCAGTTCATAAACCGACGCCAGCAACTTCTCATCGCGCATTACGGTTTTGCGTTGATTCTTTACCCAATCCATATCAGCTGTAAGCAACTCAATTGCGTCAGCATATTTTTTCTGTTCTATTCTTATTAAAGAAAGATAATAATCCGGTGAAAACGTTCCTGCAGAATTAAAAGCAAAAACCCTTTTGTCCAGCATCATCTGCCTGCACTGATTCAACATAATTTCAGCGGTATCGGCCTGCCCGCTTTTTATTTTATAAAATGAATACATCTCTAAAAAAAATGCGGTCTGGTCATCATTTAATTTATTTAAAGCATTCGAAGCTGTTTTAAGATAGTAATCAACACTGTCCAGGCGATTGAAAGATATTTTGGCGTAGGCAATCTGTAAGGCGCTGTACACAAGACTGATGCTGTCGTTCAGGGTAGTATGTACATCCTTTACGGCATTAAAGCTGACTGTTGTATTTTTTATCGCTTCGGTATAATCGCCCATTTCAAAATAAGAAGAACCGATGATCGTAAAATTAATCACGTAAAAAAATCTACTGTCTACCTTTTCGAGCCCGAAAATGATGCGCTCATTTTTGAAACTGGTATCCGTGATATAACTGAGTGATTTTTTTGTTTGATAAATTGCCTGTTCATACAAACCGATGATCCTGTAAAAACCTCCCAATACATAATGGCAGGAGACCATACCGGCTTTATCATCCAGCTTTTGAAACTCATGTAATTTTTTTTCAAAATATAAAAAACCTTCCGGAAGTCTTTTGGCATTCCGGTAAGCAATTCTTAAATCTACCAGGAAATTATATTTAAAAAGTGCGGCGTTTGGCGTTTTACTGGTTTCTAATTTTCTATAATTTAAATCGCCGTATTCAATGGCCTTGTTGAAATCCACACTGCAGAGCCTGTCAAACATTGCAAGTTTTATAAAATAGCTAAGGTCTTCGTCTGTACCCCTGTTAAATTTAATGGATTCATTTTCCAGCCGGGTAATGATCGTATCTGTCAGGTTGATCTCATTGATACCAATCAGGGCTGCCTGAAATTTTGCTGAATCGATCCCGGTAGTTTTCTTACTTTTTTGAAGAAGCATAATCAAAGAATCCAGCTTGCCTTGCTGCGCATGTAATGACCTGCTGAATGAGAAAAGACAAATTGATATCAGCAAACGCAGTAAATATTTTCTTTTACAGATCATTGTAAATAGTTTATGCGGTTAGCAAAATTGTAAATGTAGCACCCTCATTTTCTTTTGTTTCTACCTTCAATTCCCCACCATGTCCTTTGGTAATAATATCATAACTCAATGATAAACCCAGTCCTGTTCCCTGTCCTGTTGGTTTCGTAGTAAAGAATGGTTGGAAAATTTTATCCAATACTTTTTGTGGAATACCGTTCCCGTTGTCGGAAACCTTTATCTCAATTTTACCCCCAGCCCCTGAAGGGGAGCCAAGTCTCCGGGTTGTAACAGTCACTGTTGGCTCGTATGGCTGTGCTGCTAAACCTGGCGAAGCATTCTTTTTTTCATTCACTGCATAAAATGCATTGGTCAGTAAATTGAGTATGACTCTTCCTATATCCTGTGGAATGATTTTTATGTTTCCGATTGAAGGATCAAAATCAGTTTTAATAGTTGCATTAAAGCTTTTATCTTTTGCACGTAAACCATGATAACTTAATCTTAAATATTCATCACACAATGCATTGATATCGGTTGGTTCTTTTATACCATTGCTGCTTCTGCTGTGTTGCAGCATTCCTTTTACGATAGCATCTGCACGTTTACCATGATGATTTATTTTTTCATTGTTTTGAAAAATATCGTTCAGCAATTCATCCTGCTCTTCGCTTTTTAATTTTCCCTTTTGACTTTTTAATTCTTCTATCAGTTCATTATTTACTTCTGAAAAATTATTTACAAAGTTCAACGGGTTCTGTATCTCATGTGCAATGCCTGCGGTGAGTTCGCCAAGCGAAGCCATTTTTTCGGATTGTATTAATTGTTTCTGGGTAGATTTTAAATCTGCTAAAGTAACTTCCAGTTTTTCTTTTTGCTGCGCCAATAAAATATTTGCTTTTTGTTTGCTCCGGTTATTTCGGAAAAGAATAAATGCAACAATCAGAAATACAATCGCCGCCCCGATTACAATATACATCCTCAACCGGCTTTCATACCTGGCTTTGGTATTAGCCAGCTCGGTTTCTGTTTTTTCTTCCTCAAAGCTGGCCGTTTCAAACTGCTTCATTTTTTCCTGGCTGAAAATCTCATCTTTTACGGCAACATAAATTCTCATGTATTTCAATGTACTGTCAGTACTTACAGAATCATAAAGTGAATAGAGTGAGTTGCTGGAAAACATTTCAAAAATTTTATAATGATATTGCTGTGATAAAAAAAGGCATTGATGGAGATACTGAATAGCGGAATCCCTCAGTCCTTTATCAGCAAAAAAATCCCCCAGATCATTATTTATCGCAGCGACATAAAAAATGGAATTGTATTTTTTACCCAGTTCAATTCCCTGCCGGAAATATGCTTCAGCTTTTTTGGGATCACCGGAAAATCTGTATACATTCCCCGATACGATGTAAGGGTCAATATTTCTTTTATTCTTTGAAGTTGAAAAAAGATCCCATCCTTTTTTTAAAAAAATCAAAGCCGAATCTTTTTTCTCCTGCACAAGCATGGTAAATGCCAATGTAAAATAAACCCTGTAAGAATCATCGTCATACTCGCCGGATTGTTTTTCCAGGTCTATTGATCTATATAAATAACTGAAGGCCTTTTCGGGATCGCTTACCGCATAGGTTTCACCAATAAGCCTGTTGGACCTTGCCAACATATATAAACGGTGTTCATCCAGGTTTTTTGAAAGATCAAGACTTTTAAAAGCCATTTTAAGGCCGGAAGTGAAATCGCCCTGCTTTAAAATTGAATAGGCCTTATAAATTATACCCAATGCTTCACCATACTTATAATTATTTTTTTTGGAAAAATCAATGATCCTGTCAGCATAATATACTCCTGAATCAGGATAGAGTCCTGAATAGTAAAAAGACAAGAGACCCAATGCAGTTACTTTTGAGCTGTCTTCTTTTGCAGCAACAGATACCTGTTTCAGGCTGTCAGCATAATGTTGCTGGGCAATCGATTGCTGGTATAAAAAAATGTACAGTAAAAAAAATAAGCGCTTTTTCATTTACAATATTTCGTCAGGCTCCTGTTGGTATCTGAATGATGAATATACTTCCTGCTTCTTTCCCGGAATCACCGGGATCCCCTTCGTCAACTTTTGTTTCCACTTTCAATTCTCCTCCATGTCCTTTGGTAATAATATCATAACTCAAACTCAGTCCCAGTCCTGTTCCCTGTCCGGTTGGTTTGGTAGTGAAGAAGGGCTGGAAGATTTTATCTAAAGTTTTTTGAGGAATACCATTGCCATTATCACTCACCTTTATTTCTACTTTGCCCCCAACCCCTGAAGGGGAGCCGATCCTTTTGGTGCTGATAGTTACTACTGGTTCATAGTTTTCAATTCCGGATTTCTTTTTTTCATCAACGACATAAAATGCATTGGTCAGTAAATTGAGTATCACTCTTCCTATATCCTGCGGCAGAATATTTATTTTTCCGATTGTGTTATCAAAATCAGTCTTGATCGTTGCATTGAATGATTTATCTTTTGCACGAAGTCCATGATAGGAGAGGCGTAAATATTCATCACACAGGGCATTAATATCGGTTGGTTCTTTTACGCCATTGCTGCTGCGGCTGTGTTGCAACATTCCTTTTACAATGGCATCGGCACGTTTGCCATGATGATTTATTTTTTCAAGATTCTGTACGATGTCGTGTGCAAGCGCTTTCACTTCTTCCGCATTTCCTTTATCAACTTCTTCAACCATTTCCTTTATCAACTCTGCACTCAGCTCTGAAAAATTATTAACAAAGTTGAGCGGATTCTGAATCTCATGTGCAATGCCTGCGGTGAGTTCTCCCAATGAAGCCATCTTTTCAGATTGTATCAATTGTTTCTGGGTGGATTGTAATTCTGTCAATGTATCTTCGGCTCTTTTCTTTTCCGTTTGAAGTTTTATCAGATCTTCTTCAGCTTGTATGGCATGTGCTTCAGCAGTTTTCAAATCATTGAAGCGGGTGAAAGTAAGATTGAAAACTGCGGCAAAACGTTCCAGCAACAGTATGGTTTCATCGCCCTGCCCATCTGGGGAAGCCATACCAATAAAACCTTTACTGAAATAAGCCACACTCTGTACTCTTCGATTTTGAGTAAGGCCAGCTTTAAAGGGAATGTGCATCACTTCATTCAGATAGTGAAAATAATCCTCCAGCTCTTTTCCCTGCATATCCACTATCACCGATTTTTTCTGAGCTTTCCAGCCTTCATACAATTTCAGTACTGATGCGTTTTCACTTTTATTGAACATGAATTTTTTTCCTACTCTTGTGCCATCTTCATCGGTGGCCCACATTTCCATATCACCGGTTTCTTCTTTTACAATGCCGATGTACAAACGGTTAGGCTCAATGCCCAAACTTATTAATTGCCTGAAAACTTCGGCTGCTGTTTCGGCCAGCTCATCACTTTTTTGCATGGCAAGCGTGCGGCTTCTTACTTTTTCCAAAGCCATTTCAATCTGCGCTTCTCTTGCCTGCGCTTCTGCTTTTTGTAAGTCAAGAAAACGACGGTAGGTAAGATTAAAAACCGAAGCAAATCTTTTCAGTATTTGTTTTTGTTCATCGGAATATTGAAAAGTATTAAAAGTGAAGATCACGCCATCATCAAAAAAAGTGATATAACAATAATGTTCCGGTGGATCTTCATTAATATAAGGCGCTGAATAATCAGCGGAGCTTGTCAATGCATTGTAATAAGCTTTCAGGTCATCGCCTTTGAGGTGGTAAAGAAAATTTTCTTTTCCTTCCTTCCAGTCGCTGTACATCTTCTGCCATAGTGGATGCCGGCCTGTATCAACGAGGCCGCCGCCTTTTATGTTATGACCTTCTTTTGTTACCGTCGCTGTCCATACTTCCATCATAGATGAAGTATCCTTTAAAATAGCAATGCCACTGCGCATATTTTCCACTCCTAATCTTACCAGTTCATTAAACATAACAGCTGTGGCGGCACTTACATCCTGGCTATTGTGCATGGCCATTGTTTTGGCACGAACTCTTTCCAGCGAAACTTCAATCGCTGCCTCTCTTGCCTGGGCTTCTGCTTTTTGCAGATCGAGAAAACGGGTATAAGCGCGTTCAAATTCAATTGCAAAACGACTGAGTATTTTTTTTTCATCTGCAGTCAAATCCTTTTCAAGTATCACTCCAAAACAACCATATTTCATAAAGGCTTCTACATAATATAATCCACCTGCAAAATGTTGCGGCGTTAATTTTTCAACACCGGCAATTAATTCCTGCCATGCGGCAAAATAATTTTTTACTCCTTCGGGCGGCACTGCATATGAATAAACAGGTTCGCCACTTTTCCAATCAATCAAACATTGTGCTGTGGCAGGTTCATTTCTGTCGAGTGGATAATCAATGGCCTTACTTTTAAAAATTGTTTCGTTACAGGTTTCTTCCGCCCATGCTGCCCAGAATTTGTGTTGATCTTTTTCTTCATCAGGCAGCCACAAAAACGAAAATGCTGAATGAATATTCAATAATAAAACCTGTTCATGAAAAACACGCAATGTATTGTCCAATTCCTTTGAATGCTGCATGATCATACTTTGTGTACGGGTGCGCTCCAATGCAGCTTCGATCTTCGCTTCTTTTGCCTGTGCTTCTGCTTTTTGCAGATCAAGGAAACGGGTATAGGTTTGCTGAAATACTTTTCCAAAACGCATGAGTGTTGCGTTGTCTTCATCTGAATAAGGAATGCCTTCAAAATTTTCGATGTACAAGCCAACGTTCTCTAATAATACAGTTGATATGGCAAGTCCCGGGCAACTAAAATAAAATTCCTTTTCATCTTCAGGTAGCCCGGGGAGATAATTAAAGAGTTCCCGGTAAAAAATATTCTTGTCTTCGAAATTTAAGTTGGTAGCAAAGAAATCCAAACCTTTCTCCTTTGCTTCATTAAAACGATTGTAATACTCACAATCAAAATATGGGATGGTTAGCTGCGAAGGAATCCCACGCTTACCTGCTACCCAAATGAGACGATCATCCCTGAGCTTATAATCCATTACAAAACCAGCATGTTCCGTATTGACATTTA
>JBDUCW010000167.1:0-8870 GCA_040003235.1 Ferruginibacter sp.
AGCCATGCTGATGAGTTACGCCAATAAAGTAATGATCGTTCCGGGTTATGGACTTGCTGTTGCACAGGCGCAGCATGTGTGTCATGAGCTTGAAAAAATATTAACCGATAAAGGTGTTGAAGTAAAATATGCAATTCATCCGGTGGCTGGCCGTATGCCAGGACATATGAATGTATTATTGGCAGAAGCAGATGTGAGTTATGAGAAATTACTGGAGATGGAAAACGCGAATGATGAATTTAAATCTACCGACGTAGTATTGATATTAGGTGCAAATGATGTGGTGAACCCTGCTGCAAAGAATGATCCTGCTTCTCCTATTTACGGCATGCCGATTTTAGAAGTGGAGCTCGCAAAAAATGTGATCGTCAATAAACGCAGTATGAAACCCGGTTATGCCGGAATTGAGAACGATCTTTTCTTCCGCCCTAAAACCTCCATGCTCTTTGGTGATGCGAAGAAGGTATTGCAGGATTTGGTAGGCGAAATAAAAAACAGTTAATCTTATCCCCGCTTTCCTGCCTGCCTGCTTCCAGCGTCTACCTCCAAACCGGGCGATGCTGTTACGGATTATTTTAATTACTACTTTTACTGCCTGGTTTATTGGCAGCATTCCTCGTTGCTTATTTATCAGATCTTTTTTGTTCATCATTCCGTAATCACTGATCTAAAAATATATTTATGGAAAAGAGATTTTTAACGGGCTGCCTGTTATTGAGCATATCAATTCTTGCTTTGCCGAAGGAATCATACGCTCAAAATGTAGGCATTGGAACCACTACCCCCAAGGCAAGGTTGCAGGTGGCAGATAGTGCTGTGTTATTTAATGCTGTGAACGATATACCGGCAACAGCAGGTAACCCACCCCAGCAAGGCGTGGGCCGACGTATGATGTGGTACCCGGATAAAGCTGCTTTCAGAGTTGGTTATGCAGTGGGTACCGAATGGAATAAAACTAATATAGGCAATTACTCTTTTGCATCCGGATCTCAAACACTGGCATCGGGAACATCATCTACGGCAATGGGTACGATAATAACAGCCAGTGGCGACTATTCTACAGGAATGGGGTATTATATAACAGCCAGTGGCATTGGTTCTGTTGCAATGGGTTATCAAGCTTCTGCAACGGGTAGTTATGCAACTGCGTTGGGTTTACAGGCAAGTGCGGGCGATTATTCAACAGCTATTGGTCCACTTACAATCGCCAGCGGTAATGGTTCAACTGCTTTGGGTTATCAAACTACTGCAAGTGGCAGTTATGCAACTGCATTCGGTCATTTAACTATAGCAAATGTGAATACAGCAACAGCAATGGGTTCAGGTACAATGGCCAGTGGCACTTCATCAACAGCGATGGGTGATGGCACTACTGCCAGCGGTACGTTTTCCACTGCAATGGGTGACGGTACAACTGCCAGTGGCGCAAGTTCTACTGCGATGGGCAATAACTCAATTGCCAGCGGAACCAATTCAATAGCAATGGGTGTAGGTGCTACAGCCAACGGCAATAATTCAATTGCCATGGGTACCAATGTTTCTACAAGCGGCTTTGTTGGTGCTTTCATTATTGGCGATGCCTCTACTCCCACCATTATGCCATCCTTTGTAGCCAATGGTTTCAGGTCAAGATTTGCCGGCGGCTACCGTTTGCTTACTAATAGTGCTGCAAGTATTGGTGTAGTGCTTTTACCCGACGACAATTCTTGGGGCGCTATAAGCGATGTACGGCTCAAAGAAAATTTTGAACCAGTGAATGGAGAGATTTTTTTGAAAAAAATATCCGACATGCCACTTAGCTCCTGGAATTATAAAGTGCAGGACCCAAAACGATTCCGCCATTATGGGCCCATGGCGCAGGATTTTTATGCAGCCTTTGGTAAAGATGGCTATGGCACAATTGGTTGCGATACGTTGATCAACCAACAGGACTTTCTTGGGGTCAATTTAATAGCTATCCAGGCACTGGAAAAGAGAACGCAAAAGATCGAGCAACTTGAAAAAGAAAATGCAGATATAAAAAAAGAAAATGAGTTGCTGATAAAACGTATTGAGAAAATAGAAGCTATGCTTAAATTACATTGATTGTAAAAATTGATATTAGGTGCAAATGATGTGGTGAACCCTGCTGCAAAAAATGATCCCGCATCTCCTATTTACGGCATGCCGATTTTAGAAGTAGAGCTCGCAAAAAATGTGATCGTCAATAAACGTAGTATGAAACCCGGTTATGCATTCGGTGATGCAAGAAAGTATTGCAGGACCTGGTGAGTGAGATCAAGAATAGTTAAGAATAATGAGTTATGGGTCTCTTTAATCATCTGTCTTTTAAAAAATCGCTTTATTTAATTATTGCACTCGCTTTATACATTATTGCAATTCCCTGGGGGTTTAGATTTTTGACAATGATCGACAATGGTTTTTCGACAAAAGATTTAGAGGCTGGATTGATTTCATTTTTACTAATTATCGCCGGCATATTTTTTCTTCATTTGAGAGACCGAAGTAAATAATTTCCAATTGAACGATTTACAAAATATTCC
Source organism: Ferruginibacter sp. (assembly GCA_040003235.1). Lineage (GTDB taxonomy): Bacteria > Bacteroidota > Bacteroidia > Chitinophagales > Chitinophagaceae > Ferruginibacter. Next base: position 2,544 of record JBDUCW010000167.1, read on the forward strand.
AATCCCAACCATTCACCTGTTTCCTGAAATTAACAGGCAATTAATCGAACTATTACAATCGCTTCAGCCTGAAGAATGGAATTTGCCCACATTGGCCAAACGCTGGACTGTAAAGGATATTGCCGCTCACATGCTCGATATTAATGTAAGAACACTTTCTTTTGGCCGCGATGGCCTGCCGGTACCACCGAATGAAAATATTAAAAGTTACCAGGACCTGGTTGATTACCTCAATGAACTGAATGCTGATTGGGTAAAGGCTATGAAAAGAATGAGCCGGCAGATTTTACTGCAGTTGCTGGAAGGGGGGAACAGGCAACACTGTGAATACCTGGCTACACTGAACCCTTTTGATATTGCCATTTTTTCTGTGGCGTGGGCCGGACAAGAAACTTCGGAGAACTGGTTTCACATTGCAAGAGAGTATACAGAAAAAATGATCCACCAATTACAGATCAGGGAGGCAGTGGGCAAACCAGGACTGATGACCAGAGAATTTTTCTATCCGTTTATTGATACATTGCTTTGTGGATTACCACATACTTACAGAAATATAACTGCGGTGGATGGCACCGTCATTCAGATCAGCATTGCAACAGAGATCGGTGGCGATTGGTTTTTGGTAAGGTCGAATGAAACATGGACGTTGACAAAAACATTACAGCAGATTATTGCAGCCAAAATTACATTAACACCAGAGACTGCCTGGAAACTATTTTCTAAAGGAATAAGTCCACATGAAGCAAAACAGGCTGCTGAAATCAGTGGCAATATTGCATTAGCGGAAACAGCACTGACTATGATTTCGATAATGGGATAATTTTTATTTCGAATTTTAATTTCCGTAAGCTGTTCCTTTAAAAATCCAGTTACTTTTTTAAGCTTTGCTTTTAATATAAAATTCAAAATAATTAAGGCAGCAGTGCATCAAAGAGAATTTCCACCGGATGCAATGCTTTGGTCTGCGTTCCATCTTTTATCTGGTGGCGGCAACTTGTTCCGGGAGCTACAACAATGACATTTTCTTTTTTATTCCGCACAGCGGGAAATAAAACCAGCTCCCCGATCTTCATAGAAAGATCATAATGTTCTTTTTCATAACCAAATGATCCGGCCATGCCGCAACATCCCGAGGGGATTGTCTGCACACTGTAATTTTGAGGCAATGATAAAATTTCAACAGAATGACTTACTGAAGACAATGCTTTCTGTTGGCAATGACCATGGAGTAATATTTTCTTTTCATCAGTTATGAATTGATCCGATGTGATGTTTCCTTTTTTTATTTCACCTGATAAAAATTCATCGATCATGAAAACATTTTTCGCCAATGATTCCGCTGCTTCCAGTTGATCATCATCAGCAAGATCTATATACTCATCCCGGAAAGTAAGTATGGCACTGGGTTCTATTCCGATCAACGGTGAATCGGCAGTAATAATATCTTTCAGCAACCTGACATTTTCATTGGCAATTTCTTTTCCTTTTCTGATCAATCCTTTCGATAACCAGGCACGGCCACTTTCAATATGTTTTGGAATGATGACTTCATAACCCAATCTTTCCAACAACTGAATTGCTTTAATTCCGATATCGGAATCATTGTAATTAGTAAACTCATCGCAAAATAAATAGACTCTCTTTTTTGAATTTTCACTTTTGCCTTTTGACTTTGCATACCAGTTATATAAAGTTTGTTTCTGCAAAGCTGGCATGGAACGCTTTACAGCAAAGCCGGATAATTTTTTAATAAGATTGCCTGTAAATTTATTGCCGATGAAAAAATTATATACGCCGGGAAGGATGGCGCCAAGCTTTGCAGACTTACTGAAATTAGCGATCAACTTACTTCTGAACGGAATACCATTCGCATCATAATACTGCTGCAGAAATTCCGCTTTCAGTTTCGCCACGTCAACATTGGAAGGACATTCAGATTTACATCCTTTACAACTCAGGCAAAGATCCATCACGTCATAAATTTCTTTATGATCAAAACGGTTCATCTTTTCTGAGTTGGTTAAAAATTCACGAAGAATATTTGCCCTTGCCCTGGTAGTATTCTTTTCATTTTTTGTTGCCATGAATGATGGGCACATAGTTCCGCCACTTAAGGCTGTCTTGCGGCAATCTCCGCTGCCATTGCATTGTTCAGCGTGTTGCAATACATCCTGGTTGTGATACCTGAAAATAGTTTTGAATGCCGGTGTTTGCTGACCGGGCGTATACCGCAGCATCGTATTCATTGGAGGCGTATCAACGATCTTATTGGGATTAAAAATATTTTTCGGATCCCAGGTTTGCTTGATCTGCTTCAGCAACTGGTAATTTTTATAGCCGATCATCTGCTCAATAAATTCACCACGCAATCTTCCATCGCCATGTTCGCCGCTTAATGAACCATCATATTTTTTTACAAGCGTTGCAATTTCCTGCGCAATAATTTTAAATAACCGGTTACCTTCTTCGGTTTTCAAATTCAATATCGGTCGCAGGTGAATTTCCCCGGAACCGGCATGGGCATAATGTACAGCGTGCAGATCATATTTTTTTAAGATCTCATTAAAATCATGGATATAAGCCGGCAGGTCATTTACGTCTACCGCAGTATCTTCTATTACCGGAACTGCTTTTGCGTCGCCCGGTAAATTTCCCAGGAGACCGAGTCCTGCTTTGCGCAATGACCAGATCTTTTTTCCATCATTACCAAACAGTAACGGGAAGTGGTAGCCGAGACCGGCATTCCGCATCTCAGCTTCAACCTGCGCAGCGATCTCTTTAATCTCTTCCCTTGTCTCTTTTAAAAATTCAATTACCAATATCGCACCCGGATCGCCCTGTACAAAAAAACGGTTTTTACTTTGCTCAATATTATCTTTTGTACATTCTAAAATATAATGATCGATCAGTTCACTGGCCGAAGGTTTGTATTTCAACGCAATTAAATTTGCACGCAGACTTTCATCAATGGTATTGAAATGAACACAGAGCAGACCGGATTCTTTTGGAGGTAATGGAACCACATTTAATTTTATCTCTGTAATAAAAGCAAGTGTTCCTTCAGATCCCGCGATCAGTTCACAGAAATTAAAATCAGGTTTGCCTGCTACGAATGGCGATTTTTCCAGCAGCAGATCAATCGCATAACCGGTATTGCGACGCTCAACTGTTTTTTTGGGAAACTGTTTTCTTATCTCCTGTTGATTATCGTAATTACTTAATATGCTCCTGATATTATTGTACAAAGTTCCTTCGAGATAAGGGTTCTCACATTTTTCATGAAACTGGTCTGCTGTCAGTTGTTTGAATTCGACTTCGGATCCATCGCTTAAAATTGCTTTCACTTCCAGCAGATGCTCGCGGGTGCTGCGGTATACTACTGAATTTGATCCGCAGGAATTATTGCCGATCATCCCGCCGATCATGGCACGGTTGGCAGTAGATGTTTCCGGTCCGAAAAATAATCCATGTGGTTTCAGGAACATATTCAGCTCATCGCGAATCACACCCGGCTGTACACGCACCCAATTTTCTTCTGTATTCAATTCCAGAATGGATGTGAAATTTTTTGAAACATCCACCACAATTCCATTTCCAACTACCTGTCCTGCAAGAGAGGTTCCTGCTGTTCTGGGAATGATCGAAGTATGATGCTGATCCGCAAAATTGATAAGAGTATGAATGTCCTGAACCGTTTTGGGAATGGCTACTGCCAATGGCATTTCGCGGTATGCAGATGCATCCGTTGCATAGAGGATGCGCATGGTTTCATCTGTGAACAATTCTCCTTCTATTGAATCAGCCAGCTGCTGTAATTTTTCCTTCATGGTCTATTACTGGGTAAAGCGTAAAAATAGTTTGTTTTTTCCGACGGAAAGACGGTAAGGCGATAAGAAAAAATAAAAAGTATACATCACTCTAAAAAGGTACATGATCTGATTAGTAAAGCCCTGAACATTTTTGATTATTCAGGCCATTGTAAAAAGAGCAACATTAATCTTATCGAAAATGCCTTAACGTCTTCACGTCTTCCCGTTCATTACCTACATTTGCCACAACGATTGTTCAATAAATTAATCATCAAATAGTATTTATGAAAAATGTAAGTGTTATCGGCGCAGGCACTATGGGTAATGGCATCGCACATGTATTTGCGCAAAGTGGATTTAATGTAACCCTGGTTGATGTGAGTGAAGAGCAACTCAGAAAAGCGATAGCAGTTATAGAAAAAAATCTGGATCGGCAGATCGGCAAAGGAATTACAACAGCAGAACAAAAACAAGCAACGCTCCAGAACATCGGCACAGCCACCTCAATTGAAATGGGCGTTAAGAATGCAGAACTGGTAGTGGAAGCCGCTACAGAAAATGTTGAGTTGAAACTGAAAATATTTAAACAGCTTGACGAATCAGCACCTGAAGGCTGTATTCTTGCCAGCAATACCTCTTCCATTTCTATAACAAAAATTGCGGCGGCCACCAAAAGACCAGGTCTGGTGATCGGTATGCATTTTATGAATCCGGTGCCTGTTATGAAACTGGTAGAAATCATCAATGGTTACGCTACGGATAAAGAAGTAACCACAACCATTATTGAATTAAGCAAAAGTCTTGGAAAAATTCCCTGCTCTGTAAATGATTATCCCGGTTTTATCGCCAACCGCATTTTAATGCCGATGATCAATGAGGCGATCTATTCACTGTATGAAAATGTAGCAGGTGTAGAAGAAATAGATACGGTAATGAAACTGGGAATGGCGCATCCGATGGGACCTTTACAGCTTGCAGATTTTATCGGACTGGATGTTTGTCTCAGTATTTTAAATGTATTGCACAATGGCTTTGGTAATCCGAAGTATGCGCCCTGTCCGCTTTTGGTGAATATGGTAATGGCAGGCAAACTGGGTATTAAAACAGGCGAGGGGTTTTATCAATACACGCCAGGCAGCAAGGAGTTGGTTGTGAGCAGTAGATTTAAATAATCAATTTTAATGGGCCGGAAATGTACATTTTTTCTGTTATTGATATCCATTGGCATGATTTGTCAGAAAGCGGCTGCACAGAATCTTTTTGCAAATGGCAGTTTTGAAGTGTTCAACAATTGTACAGAATACCACGCAGATTGTGCCCCGGAAGCGTGGTTCAATATTCCGTTAGGAAATCTTAAAGCGAACAGTTTTAACCCAAAGGCAATCATGGGTAAGTATGTGTTAACTGTTCCTGTAGAAAATCTGCTGGATCCCAATAAAAGAATTTATGTTTACAGCATGCTGGCTTGTCCGCTTCAGGCCGGTAAAAAATATACACTTTCCCTCTTTTTAAATAGTGCCGGACTTCCCTTCAGCCACCTGGATTTTTATTTTTCTGCACAGCAACCACTGCTGACGAATTTCAAACCATTGGAAATAAGTGCTGATATTGTTATCTCAGAGGCAAACATTATAGGCGATTTTAAGCAATGGAGAATTGTGGAATATCAGTACACAGCACGTGGAGATGAACGCTTTTGTACAATTGGGAATTTTTCTGACGAAGCAATGAATTATGATCTGTCACGTAAAATGGATGAAGACGGCAATATATTTTATTTTATTGATGACATTAAATTAACCCCACCACCAGGAACGCTGCAGTGCAATCAATATGTTGCCAATATCAGGAAAATGTATGATCAAAACATGCGGCATACCAATGATGTGCTCATTGATAAGGACACACCGGTTATGGCAACAGGGCCTATTTTTATAAACGATACGATTACATTGCCGGCAGTTTTATTTGAAGTAAACAGTGTAAGTATTAAACCCGCTTTCAAAAAAATGTTGGATAGCATTGCAATTGGTTTTACAGCAAAGAAAATTTCAAAACTGGAAATTTTCGGTCACACTGACAATTCAGGTACAAGATTGGCTAATCAACAGCTTTCAGCTGAAAGGGCCGCCAGTATTAAATCTTATCTTGATAGTAAGCTACCGCAACTTTCTGGTAATATTTTTTCTTTTGGTAAAGGCCAAGACTTTCCTATAGCAGATAACAATACAAAAGCAGGAAAAGAAAAAAATAGAAGAGTAGAAATTATTGTGACGAGGGTTATTACAAAAAACAATTAATGCTGCAGTAAATTATCATGTTAAAAGATGCTACCTGAGACCTGAGACACTTCTTTCAAATTTTTACTTTTAATTTTTTCAACGCATAAAAAAAGCAGCATGTTTTCACACGCTGCTTTTTAATTTTGGCTTGCGTCAGATTACAATTTAGCAGACAATTCTTTACCTGCTTTGAACTTAGCAACTTTTTTTGCTTTGATTTTGATAACAGCACCTGT
>JBDUCW010000275.1:0-2640 GCA_040003235.1 Ferruginibacter sp.
GTAAATACATAACGGAAAAAATCATTGTCGCTCGTAGATTCTTTTTTGAAATCGGGTGCGCCATTCAGTGACATTGATTTGAAAAACGATTTGTCATCTGTTTCAATAGCGATCTGGTTATAAAGCACCGGGTATTTTTTACTGCAGATTTCATATTGAGGTGTAAATTCAATATAACCAGAGCCCATCACATCCAGTTTACTCTTGGTGATGGTAACATATTCAAGCACATCTCCTGGTTCCAGATCCGGCACCGCTACTTTGAAATACCGGCGCTGATTTCCGCTTTGCTGATCAAAAAAGCTTTTAAAGAACTCCGGCATATCGGCGCTGGATTCCACACCGACAGCAGCATTGAGCGAAACTGGTTTTACATCGCCGTTTGCCTTAGTGATCTTAGCACTGAATCCATCTTCCTTATCATTGTACCTGAAATAAATTTCGGTAAAGTTCTGCACCGCATTCTTATCATTCAATTTTATTTTAAAACGCACATTCTCATAAAAGATCAGGCTTCTTTCTCCTCTCGAGAAAAAGCCATTTCTCGTTTTCTTATCAATGTTCACGGTTCTTTTAAAACCGATGATCACGGCCGATTCGTCTTTGTATTTGTCCGGCGTAACAGTTGTTGCAAATGCTGGAGCGTTTTCAGTCCACATGCTTTTTGCATTGTTCTCAATATTGTCAAGAAAATCTTCATTGATAACGGACTGCGCCTGCAGTTTTAAGGAACCGCTTAACAATAATACAGAAAACAGGAATATATGATTAATGCTGAATTTCATTTTCAAGGATATTTATTTTTTGGTAATGCTTAAAAGATATTTGTTGAATTCTTTTATGGATTCAATGAATTTTGTCCAGTTTGAAAAATCTGTTTTCTTGATCACTTCATTTTTAATGGACAGTGCTTTGTTCAGAACAATCTGGTTACCGGTAACGGTATAAGCGCCTTTAAATTCATATCCGTCAAAACTCAGGTTAAGATCTTCCGGCTTATCAATAAATTTTTTATCCGCAGGAATGGTCAGCTTGATCTCATCTTCAAATTTAATTACTGCATCGAGGTCGTAACCCTCTACTCTTTTTTCATCGGGAATAAAACGATCCAGTGATTTCGGAAAAAAATCAACCCCGACATATTTATCTCCATTAATGGTATTAACCGTATTGGAAAGATCCACATCACCTTCAATCGTAACCGGTAGATCACGATTTTTTAAATCGCTCGTCTTTACGTTAGTGGCAACCATATTGTCGTTACCAAATTCAAGAAATTCATTGAGATAATCTTTTTGTCCGGTAGAGGGAAGATCCTGGTATGACTGGTGAAAATCTGTACGCTCATTTCCGGTGAGCGTTACTTTCACTTTGCCCGTAAGTTTATCATTTGATAAAACAAAATCTGCTTTTGTTGACAATGCATTATCGGCTGCTGTTGAAAGCGGCACTTTCTGTATATCAAATTTATCGCCCTTGGCAATCATCACTTCTTTTCCCTGTATGCGAAATGCATTTTCGCCGAATGGTACATAGCTTTCTGTTGCATCGAGGAAATAAGTTTTGCCGTTAAAATATAAAGTACAGATGGCGTGATTGTTTACACAAAGTGCCGGCATGCTTTGCGGATAAGGCAATTGTCGCGTTCCGATCCAGGTAAAATGCGCATCAAAGCCTGCAAGTTTCATCAGTTCCGTGAGCAGGTTGGCCATTCCTTTACAGTCACCGTATTTTTTAGAAAGTACATCCTGTGCCGAAGAAGGTATATAACCTGAATAACCATCTTCATAAGCAATATAACGGACATTATCCTGCACCCAGTAATAAATGGCTTTTATTTTATCAAGATCATTTGTCCTGCCTTGCGTGATCTTGCCCAGCTGTGTTTGCAGTTTATCTTTTTCATTACCCGCCATCAGATACAGTTTATTGTTCCAGGCATATACATCAGCAGTTGTATCAAAACCTTTCAGCACTTCTCCTTTCGCTTCAAAAGATCTTATCTGGACAATAATATGCGGATCAGTGTAGGCCCGTCCGATACGATGATATTCTGATTTATAAGCCGGCACATCTTTCATGATGAAAGTATAAAAAGTGTAACCGCCTTTTTTGTTTTGCTGCAGTTCAATTTTCTTTCCTTCAAAATTCATTTTTTTAAAATCAACAACTAACCAATCCGGCACTTTGAATTCAATTACCTGTTCTTTGATGGGATAATCTTCTCCAAAAAATAAACGCGTCAGATATTTGCCATCGGAGTAATTTTTTTTGACCATTACTTTTGCCATCGAACCCAATTGCGAAAAACGGATGGGATAAAACTGTACACGGCTGTCATCAAAAAAAACACCATCATCTGTTACAGAACGATCAATGCCACTGCGGTCAGACGTAACATATTTACTGCCGTATTTAAAAGCGCGCTTGAATGTTTTCAGTTCAATGAACTTATTGTAATATTCGGGATAGGTCATACTGGAAAACTTTTTCAGCGACTGAAATTCGTATTCAGCGTCTTCCTGGATTTCCACTACTTTTTCGTTGAGTGCATTCTTGCCTTTATCAAAAGTATAGAACTGGTAAGATGAAGTACAAAGAATATCTTCATCCTTCATCTTTTTGGCGTACGATTCTGCA
>JBDUCW010000053.1:0-28438 GCA_040003235.1 Ferruginibacter sp.
GCGACCTCCGCCGTGACAGGGCGGCATTCTAACCAACTGAACTACCGATCCAACGTTCTTTTTAAGAATAAATCTTTGCAGACCGGACGGGACTCAAACCCGCGACCTCCGTTATATTCTTAATAACCATCCTTATCTTTATAAAGATGCCCGCTTTTTTCAGGAGGGCAAAGATAGGGCTTTAAAGTTTTTTATTCCAAAACTTTTATAAAAAATATTGAACCCCTATTTTTACAGGATCAAACAGGCAGGAGATGTTCTTTTCAGCAATGCAGATCAGCAACTTTTTGAGCTGAATAAAGTGCGACTGTACAAGTGTGCGACGCCACTGAAGCTGAACAGTACTTTACTGCCGGGCTCATAAAATAACTCATAACTTTACGTATGCCCCAATTAAAGAACCGACAATTTTTAGAACTGGAAAAACCGGTCAAAGAATTATATGATCAGATCGATCACCTGAAAGCATCCGCAGAAAAAACAAAAACGGATATGAGCGGTGCCATCAGTCTTCTTGAAGAACGCATTCAGGAAACAAAAAAACAACTCACCGCCAATCTTACGCCCTGGCAAAAAGTACAACTGAGCCGGCATCCCGACAGGCCTTATACGCATAAGTACATTGAAAAAATGTGCAACAATTATATTGAACTGCATGGCGACCGCAATGTGAAAGATGACCAGGCGATGGTGGGTGGTTTTGCGCAGATCGATGGAGAAACGGTGATGATCATCGGGCAGCAAAAAGGCACCAATACAAAAATGCGCCAGCAAAGGAATTTTGGTATGGCCAATCCTGAAGGTTACCGCAAAGCATTGCGTTTGATGAAGCTTGCAGAAAAATTTGATAAGCCCATTGTCACGCTTATTGATACACCCGGTGCATATCCTGGTCTTGAAGCAGAAGAGCGCGGACAGGGGGAAGCCATTGCCCGTAACATTTATGAAATGATCCGGCTAAGGGTTCCCGTTATATGCGTGATCATTGGCGAAGGTGCCAGTGGCGGTGCGCTTGGTATCGGTGTAGGAGATAAAGTATTGATGATGGAAAACACCTGGTACACGGTCATCAGTCCTGAAAGTTGCAGCAGTATCCTCTGGCGTAGCTGGGATAAAAAAGAAATGGCGGCCGAACAACTGAAACTAACGGCCCCTGATATGCTGTCATTCGGATTAGTTGACGGTATCATTCCTGAACCATTGGGCGGTGCTCATTGGGATTATGATGAAGCTGCTTCTATTCTGAAACATTATATCAAGCCGATCATTGCCGCACTTAAAAATATTCCTGCCCAGGAAAGAATTGACATGCGCATTGAAAAATTTGGAAAGATGGGTTTCTGGGAAGAAGCATAACATTTCACGCTGTTATTATACAACGAACCATTTCCCTTCTTCATCTTTGGAATATTCCAGACCGTTACTCATGGAGTAGACCTGTTTATTTAATTTTGGATGCAGGTAATTTTTCTTTTCGTATACCCGGATGCCATTGTTCTCACGGCTTAGATAAATGATCAATGCAGTTAGGGTTGGCTGCACTTCATGAAGCCATTGTTCTTCACTTTCTTTTACAAATGCCTGGCTCATATTTTTATTTTATTTCAGGGATTAAAACGGATTACACAGATTAATAAAAAGGATGGTACGAATAAATTATATTTATTATTTCAACGAATAAAAAAATCGTGTAATTATATCAATAATCCGTGTAATTGTTTTTCATAATCCGTGTTATTAAAGTTGAGATAATTTCTTCAACGCCTCTTTCATGTTAATTCCTTTGCCCAACACCGGTTTAAAAAAATCGCCGGTCTCTTTTATTCTTGCCACCGCATTGTGAATATTGAAATCGTTCATCTTCATTCCTTTCTTAACTTCATCCCAATGCAAAGGCATCGAAACAGTTGCACCAGGCTTCGGTCTTAAAGAATAAGCGGAAGCCAGTGTTGCGTTAGGCCTGTTCTGTAAAAAGTCAATGTATAATTTCCGGTTGCGGTTGGCAATAAGTCTTTCTACACTGGTAAATTTCGGCAATTGATGGTTTACAATATGAGCGATCACCCTCCCAAACTCTTTTGAATTTTCATAAGTATATTTTTTTCCGAGCGGAATATAAATATGCAATCCCGTAGAGCCCGATGTTTTGCAATAACAGTCAATATCTGCAGCATCAAGTACCTGCCTGGTTACATTCGCTGTTTCAATAACCTGGTCAAAAGAATTTTTATCCGGATCAAGATCGATGATGCAGAAATCGGGATGATCTGGTTTATTGATCGTACTCGACCATGGATTAAATTCGATACAACCCAGTGATGCCATGTATAAAAGCGTTGCTTCGTTATTGCACAGCATAAAATTTTTGTGTTCTCCCTGTGAAGTGTAGGGGAACTTATCGATCCAGTCTGGTACTTTACCGGTTACATCTTTCTGGTAAAAACTTTTTCCTTTAATGCCATTCGGAAAACGATTCAATGATTGCGGCCGGTTCTTCAGATAAGGAAGTATATAAGCTGAAACCTGGTAATAATAATTCAGCATGTCGCGTTTGCTGATCCCGGTTTCAGGCCAATAGATCTTTCCAAGATTATTGAATTTAATAGAATACCCGCCTACATTTCTTACCTGTGTTTCTTCAGAAGGATTTAAAAAAGATTTCGGATCATGCTTTTGCCCTTTCCGGATAAGTGATTTTCCATTGCCTGTTTTGACAACTGTTTTCACCGCCAGTTTTTTTTCTTCTGTCACCTGCTTAGCGGGTTTGTCTGTTCTCATTCCTTCAAAAGACGGATGCCGCATTACCCCGTCTTCTGTCATTTCACGGTAAGAAACTTCACACACGAGTTGGGGTTTTAACCAGACTGCTGTTGCTTTTGGTGGATCAGGTCTGAAACGTGAGGGCTTATTAATATCGGGAGTAGCAGCAAAAGGAATTTTTTTTGTGATCAGTGGCTTGAACTGCTTCATCATATCGCGCTGCATTTTTTCAGTGAAGCCTGTTCCTATTTTTCCGCTGTACTGCAATTTCCCTTTTTCAAAAACGCCTACGAGCAATGAACTGAATAATTTAGCGCTGCCTTCATTTAATGTATAGCCGCCGATGACGACTTCATTCCTGGATTGCGTTTTTATTTTCAGCCAGTCACGTGTCCGGTCGCCCGGAAGATAAACTGAAGATAAACGCTTGGCCATAATTCCTTCAAGCCCCATTTTTTCTGCGGTCTTAAAAAATTCTGTTCCTTTGATATCGAAGTGTTCGCTCAATAATATTATTCCGCTTTCCGGCATGATACTTTGAAGTACGGGTCTTCTTTCTGCTAAAGGAAGATCGATCAGTGATTTCCCTTCAAGCCATAAAATATCAAATGCATAAAACAAAAGATTACCATCGGCTTCGCTGCGCCAGTTCTGCAGATCTCCAAAATCTGAAATCCCTTTTTCATTGGCAACAATGATCTCTCCATCCACCACGGCATTCACCGGCCATTGTTTCAAGGCTTCATAAACGGTATAAAATTTTTCATTGAAAGATTTATTGTTGCGGGAACGCAATTCAACTTTCCCTTTATTCAGATAGGCGAGGGCCCGGTAGCCATCCCATTTTATTTCGTATGACCAGCCCGCATCGTCAAACGGAGCATCCACAAGCGTTGCAAGCATAGGTTTAACATCTTTTGGAAAAGCACTGCGTACGCCTTTTTGCAATAGGACAGAAGTGGTCGATTTTTTTTTAATGGCCATGTGGAATTAGATTAAAAATTTCATGCCATAAGTTTATTGCCGCAATGCTATGGACAATTGCTGATCAGAACAAAGATTATTTCTTACTGTATTTAAGGTTTAAATAAAATATATTCAGGTTAATGACCAATGAAATGGAATTGGCGATAATAATGATCCAGTCTGCTTTTACAAACCCATAACTGATCCACAAAGTCAATCCTGCAAACAATATGATCAGCATCCAGTAAGAAATGTCGCCCGCTTTTTTTTCTTTATAAATTTTTATTAACTGCGGAAGCAATGATAATCCGGTACATACACTTGCTGCAACGCCTATTACCAATCCTGTTTCCATAATATATGTATGACAGATTTATAAAGTGATGGACAATGCAATTAAAAAGCCGGAAAGCAGGGAACCGGTAATGCTCTCTTGTATATTTACCGAACCCGTCTTACCGGCCTGACCAATGCAAACGATGCTGTTATGCCTTGGATGTTTTTTTGCTGCTGCTTTTTGTTTTTGCTTTTACAGCAGTGTTACTGTCATCATCATCTTCTTCTTCAGCTTCCATGGCATCCAGGTTGATCGAACTTTCCGCAACGCCGGTCAATGTTGCATCAGCATTCTTTTCTTCTGCCAGTGTATCTTCCAAAAGTCCTGCTACTTCATCTTCCTGGAGCAATCTTGCAAAAGTTGCCAGTGTTCCGTAAGTAGCAATTTCATAATGTTCTACTTTCTGACAAGCTAAAATAATTCCTGCATCTCTTACCGGACCTGGTTCTGTACCTTCTACAATTTCATCGCCTTCTTTCAGCAGGCCATCCATTGCTTCACATTTTTTTGCACGTGCAGGTTTGCCCAAAGCTTCAAATGCCTGTTCCAGACGTTTGACATGCTGCTGTGTTTCTTCCAGATGACTTTCCAGGGCTTCCACCAATTCATCAGCAGTTGCATTCTTGGCCATTTTCGGTAACGCCTTCGTCAATGCCTTCTCTGCCCAGTAAATGTCTTTCAGTTCATCTTCCAGTAATTCTTTCAGATCTTCTGCAGCCTGTGATTTAGGTTTCGTTTTTCCTGCTTCCTTTTGTTTTACTCCGTTGGTAGGTTTAGTACCATTGCTGGCTTTTGATTTAGTCTGTTCCATAATTTTTTGTTTTTTGATTGTTAGAAATAAAATTGTTCATCTATCGATATATATTGTTTTTTGGAGCAACCCATTTTTTGCGATGATTTATTTTTCACTAGATTCTAAAATCTATGCCAGTGCATCAATACCGTAAAACCGGTTTTAAAAATTCAATTCCCGGTATTTTTTTACACATTGAAAAGATCATGTGGATAGAACTCCACAGCCGTGCTATTACAAATGCAGTAATAAAAGTTATCAGAAAAAAAATCGGGAGTATAAAACCAGGCCAGGCGTAAACACAGCACTTCTATTCTGATTAATATCAACCTGACTTTTTTGCCGTTGCTGTTTTCCTGGGTTCCTTATGAATCCTTGAGCGGCTTCTTTCTTTGAATGCGGCCATGTCTTTTGCTTCCTCTATAGAATGAGATTCCTGGAGTTTTTCCGCATGTTTCGTCAACTCACTCAGCGTTCCATAATATTTCTGAATTACTTTCAGTTCATCTTCGGTCATATTCTCCACATTTACCAGCCGGTTACTCGCCAGCTCATTGGATGCAACCAGTTCATTTAATTTTAATTGAATGGCCAATGCATCTTTGTTCTGTGATTTCTGTATGAGAAATACCATCAGAAAAGTAATGATTGTGGTGCCGGTGTTAATCACCAGTTGCCAGGTTTCTGAATAGTGAAACACCGGGCCGGTTACAGCCCATGCAATTACAATAATAAATGCGCAGACGAATGCAGCTGAACTTCCTGCAGCTTTATTAACTGCGCAGGAAAATCTTTCAACAATACCTGGTGAACCGGTCACTTTCTTTTTCATAGTTATAATTTGAAGTATTTGCAGTTATATATATGCGTTGCAGAAAGCGAACGATATGCCAGTTTTCCTATAATATTCCAGGTACTATTCATGCCCCTTATAAAGACCGAAGGAACATTGCAAATGTGAAAATTAATCTACAAAGTGTTTACAGGTAACCGACTTAATAATTTTTTATTATATTTTAATAAATTATAGAATTGCACTGGGTGCTGCGTTGCGTTACTTTATCGGTTTATTGAAATGTTATTGGCGGGCAATTTGAATTACTGCGCCAAATTAAAAACCAGATTCGAATATAGCCAGCATATGTACAAGATAACTGCCCGTATCAAAACGTTTAATAAAGACAGGCTGCCGGAGATAATACCGCATAAATACAAAACGATGAGCGCAAATATGTTTGGCTTCTATCGTGGTACCTGCCATATTTTTTATGAAGACCTGCACAGGGAAAAGTTAAAAGTCAAGTCGCCCCATACCTGGATCTGTGGTGATCTGCATCTTGAAAATTTCGGCAGTTATAAAGGCAATAACCGGCTGCTGTATTTCGATCTCAATGACTTTGATGAATCTATACTGGCACCGGCTTCCTGGGAACTAACAAGAATGGTGACCAGTATCCTGGTTGCTTTTGAATCATTAAAAATAGAAAAGAAAAAAGCGCACAATATGGCGCGGCTTTTTTTAAAGACCTACAAAGAAACACTTGCTGCCGGAAAGGCGCTGTACATAGAACCACAGACCGCCAGAGGAATTGTTTTTAATTTTCTCAATGAAGCAAGCAGGCGAAAGAAAAAAGAATTGCTGAAGAAAAAAACAGAGAAGCGGAAAGGAGGACGTTCTATTCATACAGACAATCCAAAACATTTACTGATTGAAAAAACGTTGAAACTGGAATTGATGCGGCACGTTACTTCCTGGTTAAAATACAACAGCGACAGCCCTTATAATTTTAAAGTGAAAGATGTGATGTTCAGACTGGCGGGCACTTCCAGCCTTGGATTGAAAAGATATGTGTTCCTCCTGGAAAATAGCAAAGACCCTTCAAAACATATTTTGGTAGAAATGAAACAGTCTACAGCTTCCTGCCTGCAGCAATATTTAACCATTAAACAACCTTCCTGGGATAATGATGCGGAGCGTATTGTTACCGTTCAAAAGCGCATGCAGAATGTTTCGCCGGCACTCTCGAGCTTCACTATTTTTAAAGGTGAATCTTTTATTATACAGGAGATGCAACCAACAAAGGACAGCATCGATTTTAAAAAATTGAAAAACAATTACCGGGATATGTATCAGGTGATAGATGATATGGCAATGCTTACGGCTTCTGCACAGCTCAGAAGCGCCGGCAGGCAAGGTTCTGCCAATGCAGACGAATTGATATCATTTGGAGAAAGTAATAAATGGCAGGACGCAATATTAAAATACGCTTTTGCTTATATCCGGCAGGTCAAACAGGATTATAAAAATTTTAAATCAGATCTGAAAAAAGGGTTTTAAAATTTTGACTAAAGATATTTTTTTTCAATAACCGACCTGCGCTTCTCCAGTCTGATAATGTCTGCAGACAGAATAGTATTTTTTCCTTTGTTATCGGTATGGCCTAATAATTTATTGATCTTTTTACTGAGCAGGTTTACTTTATCGCCTGTTTTTTTAACACGGGCATATTGTTGTTCATAAATCCGGATCGCTTTATTGATTGTTATAATTTCTTTTTTGTGATCTTTTAATTTACGGTACACGATCATCAGACGCGCAATGATCTTAAGATTTTGCGGAGTGTGTTTCAGCAGGCGTTCATACAATGCAGCCGCCTTTGCCCACTCGGTCTGCTTTTCCCACAGATTTCCGCCTTCCATACTTTCAGGAATAACATCTTTGACCTGTTTCATCCTGATCACTTTAGTGGCCATATCTTTCTGCTATTTTTTTGCCGGTCTCCTGCACCAGTTCGTCACTGAAATTATCATCTGCATTCTTCATGGCAATTACCCATCGGTCTTCATCATCCGGATCGCGGGTAATGGTAAACGCCAGTTTGTTCTCTGTCCAAACGGCATAATCAACCACATTGTCTTCTTTGCAGCAGGGCCGTATTTCTGCAACGCCCGATTGATATGGTATTGTAAAAGGAGTAATATCCATGATAATTCTTTTTTGATGAATTCAACAATAACAGCTTAAATACAAAATTAAAAAAATATCCGCAATCATTTATTTATCACCGCCTGCTCATGGTTCCCCGCCATCTGCGCATTGCCGGAAGCAGCACATGTGATTGCGCAATAGCTTTATTGCGCAATCAATTCTTCAATATAAAATGTGCAACCATGAATGCTGAAATTATATATTGTTATCTCAAACAACATCCGGTAACGGCGGGCCTGGCAGATGACCGGCTTCTGAAAATTGCTCTGTCTGTAAAAATACAAAGCTTTAAAAAAGGCAGCAGTATTTATTTATCTGAAAATTTTGATAACCGCATCTACCTGCTTTTAAAAGGCAGGGTAAGAATTACTGAGTCGGATGAACATGGAGAAGAAATGATCAAGGAAATTTTATCCGACGGTGAAATATTCGGGGATGTGAGTCTTGAGGATGGTATCGCGGCAGATGAATTTGCAGAAACTATTACTGATAATACGATCGTCTGTTCTTTCCTTTCTTCAGATTTTCAGATGATGATGCAAACAGATTCGCGGTTGGCAATGAATTATGCAAAGCAGGTATCGGGCAAATTCCGCAGACTGGAAAGCCGGCATTCCAACCTGGTGTTTAAAGATACCAAAACAAGGTTGGTAGGCTTTTTTCGTGACTGGGCGCATCGCGAAGGACAAAAGAATGGTGACAGGATCATGCTCAATAATTATCTTACCCACAATGATATCGCAGGAATTATTTCTACATCAAGACAAAGTGTAACGACTTTATTAAATGAATTAAAAGACCTCGGCTTTCTTTTTTATAACCGTAAACAGATCGAGATCCATGAACGCTGTATGATGAATTGATAAGAACAGATAATTTTATTACAGGAATTAAATTATCGGTCTTATGAAATTTGAATGATGAACTGCATCATAGGCCTGCCAATGATCGGTCATTCATCATCAACTAAATCTGCGTTATGGAAAATTTATTAAAAACCGGGCGGGCCATTTTTGCGCTTGGCAATCTTGCACTTGGAATTTTATGCATTTATTACAAAGATTTTATAATTGGCCGGCCGCCTGCCTGGTCTGAAGGATCTGACCTGAATCCAATGTTGGCCTATATTTCAGGAGGACTTATTATTATCTCGGCAGTATTAATTCTTATTAATAAGAAAGCAGGCAGGGCTTCTTTGCTGATTGCTTTCCTTATATTGGCACTTTCTGTAAGTCGGCATCTTCCGGTTTTTATCAACGACTGGGTAAATACTTATAAAGCAATGGGCCTGATGGGTGGAGCATTGATAACCGCAGCATCTTTTTTTAAACTAAAAAGAACATGGAATGATGTTCTGATCATAAGCGGCAGCATATTACTGGCTGCTTTTTTTATTGCGGCCGGTTATGCTCATTTTAAATATGCAGCATTTGTAGATGGATTGATCCCGGGCTTTATACCTTTTCATAGTTTCTGGACTTACTTCTGCGGAGTCTGCCTGATCGCAGGCGGAGCAGGAATATTAATTCCTTTTACAAGAAGGTGGGCGGCATTACTTTCAGGAATTATGGTAGCAGGATGGTTTTTATTATTGCATATCCCACGCTTTATTGCAGATACATCAAACCGCAGCGATAGGTTAGGGCTGTGTGAATCTTTTACATTCGCAGGAATATTTTTTATACTCGCAGCATTGCTTGATCAGAAAAGATCGGCAGTGCGGGCATGAACAATCAGGTCGTTTCGATGGAAGCAAGGATCGCTTTTCCAACTTCTGTCTTACAGATATCCGAGTGATTGGAAATGCAGGAATCGCCATTGAGATTATAGATCACGCCTTTATTAAAATGGTAATCATTGACTTTTAAATTGAAATCATTATTCGTTTCAGGCGTAAGTTGGGCACCGTTTCCACCCATGCCGCCATATTTATCATTGGCATCACCCAATCCTTCCGCAACCTGTTTTGCAATCCTCGATGCAATGGCATAAGCAATGCCGACTGCAGTATCGTTGTGCGTATGCGTTATAAGCACAGGACCTGTAACTTTTTTATTGGCGATCACCCTTCTGAAAAATCCATTGCTGTTGTGCTGATCATAATTTACGGCAAAACCATAATGCGAAAAGGCAGCCTGCAGCAACGTTAGTGTATCAACAATCAGATCGTCTTTCTCATCAGCGCCGGCAGCAGCGGCAGTAACTACACGGCCTCCAAAACTATGACCGGCGAGATGCAGTTTAACAGCAGGAAATTGTTTGCGTATATTTTTCAAGACTGCATTCAGACCATTGGCGCCCACTTTGCCGGCTCTTTCCTTCATCTGGTAAAAGGTTACATAGTTGAGTAAATTTTTTGCACCTGAAATAAGGTTTCCAAAAAGATCCCCGAGCCCTGCTGCCTGTCCGCCTGCTTCGAAAGCTGTCGCACCACCGGTTCCTGTTGCTTTCTTTTCTTCATCAAAATCATAAGATAATCTTTCCAGTAATACCTTTGGATCTTCTTTGGTAAAAGACAGATTGATATCTTTTTCATTGGCAGCAGATTGTTTTTTTACTGCATTGTCGAAAAGCAACGCGAGTTGTTTTACAAAATCTCTTTGTGCCTGTTCTGTATTTCCTTTCTCCAGTGACTGTGCAGCAACAGAAGCCTTCTTCAATATTTCAGTGGCTGCATTATCATCATCAAAAAAACCATGCAGGCTTTTCAGTTGCGCCTGCAATGCTGCAGATTCATCATTGTTTTCAAAAGATGCGGCACCGCCTGCAATCAGATCTTTTTCGGCGAATTTTTTAGAAGGCCATAACACACCCAATACTCCAAACTTTCTTGTTGAAGCACCGGCCTGGCCTGCGATCTGGGCAATTAAGTTTTTATACAGCAGCCTTGCATCATTCATATCATTATTCCAGCCATGCGAGACCACCAGCAGATCTGTGACGTTTTCATTCTTCAGCATATCATTCAACTGATCAATTGCTGTTGGATCAAATACAGTTGCATCTTTTGTAAACTGTATTTCGCAATACGGAAATCCTGATAAAGTATTCATGACGGTTAGTTTTATTTTAAACTGATTGAATGGCCCGCATCAGATCTATTAATCCATGTCCCTGGAAATAAGGATCACGTTTAAGATCGGTTGCAGTTGACAAAAATATTTCTTTCACCTGTTCAGGTTTGCCTTTGTATTCTTTTCTGATCGAAAGAAAAGCAGCGATTACACCAGACACATGTGGTGCAGCCATACTGGTTCCGCTGTCTTCAATATAAAGACAATCGGTATTGGCAGCATTCTCTTCAGCAGTTCTTTTTTTAATTCCTGCGGCGCAGGAAATAATTTTTTCACCGGGCGCCAGCAGGTCTGGTTTTTTTCTTCCATCACCAGTTGGTCCTTTGGAAGAAAAATAAGAAACACCATAAGTATGCGGCATATCACGATGCGTTGAACCAACTGTGATCGCAAGTTCTGCATTGCCCGGATCATTAATGCTTAACATCAGGCCTGAAGTGACTACGTTTCTTGCAGAAGATTTTACATAACCGTAACCTGTATTGCCTGCTGCAACCACCACCACCACACCTGATTTTACGAGTCTGTCAACTTCAACACACAAAGGACTCTGACCGCACGCAAACCATTCCGGATCGAAATCATATCCGAGGCTCATGTTCACGCCATGTATTTTAAGATCACGGCCATAACCATTCAGGTCCTGTATATATTCAATGGCAACAATAAGATTACTGGCCAGTCCATTTCCGTTTTCATCCAGCACTTTAAGGCTGGCCAGTTTACATTTAGGCGCCATGCCCGAAATAAAAGTTTCTTTTTTCGCCTGGTACTCAACGTTACCTTCTTCATCTCTCTGCCGTACCATGGTATTAAAACCTTTATCCTTGTCTACTTCGAGTTGACCGGCAAGAATCCCCGCTACATGTGTGCCATGGCCGAAATCATCATTGAAAGGATCTCCTGCATTGCCACCCAGAGCTGTAAAATCCTTGCTGTAAATATCCAGCACGGTGTCAAGCGAAGTGAAATGCGGATGCGTTTTATCAATACCGGAATCAATAACAGCCCAGACAATTCCTTCACCGAGTGCAGAAAAAGAATGACGGGCTGCATCAACTTTTACAGTGCTGATCGATTTGGTAATAAAAGCCTTTACTTTAAAGTCGGGCCAGATGCGGTAAATAGATCTTGTTGTAACCGGCTTTGTCGGATCGGGATCATCATCGGCTTTATCAAGCCGCACCAGTGCACGGATCATTTCGCCGGTGAGTGCTGCAAAAACATATTGTTTGGAAATATCACTCTTCAGCATATTAACGCCGATATTTTTTGGATCGGTATTATTCAGCAGTAATTTATCAATGAGTTCGATGACGCGGTCCTTTGCTTTTTTAGGTTTATAGGTTTCTGTGGCAGCTAACGGATCCCGGTAGCCGAGGTGCAGGTCGATCACAATATCGTATACGATCAAGGGCGGAACTTTAGGTGGGGCCTTTCCTTCTTTTGTATTTTTTATTTTGGTTGTAACTTTATCAATGATGTCCTGCTCATGATTCATTCTTTCGAGCAACGGTATTGCAATGATGGTCTTGTCCAGCACTTTTGGCGTAAACTGAAGGCCGCCCGGTTCACTGTCTGGAAGAGTTTTTTTCCCGGCTGCTTTATTGTTGTCTGCCATTGTATTTTTTTAATGCTGTGACCATGCAGTATCTTTTAAAAAAAATACTGAATCAAAAATTAAAATAAAAAAATGAAGGTCTTGATAGGATGTTAGCAATAGAGGCTCCTAAAGTAAAATTTATAAATGTAAAAACCAATTATGATTTTATTGCGTTCTGATTTTGTTTTCGGAAGGGAAAAAAAGTAATTGTTCTTTGGCTTAGATATTTCTTCACCGTTAATATTGGTAACAATGCCTGCAGGGCTAACTAAGTTTAGATAATGATCATATTTTTATTGACGGGAAGGCGATAAGCCGGTAAGAATTTCTTTCTGCCGGTCCTACAGAAGAATATACGCTCTTTCCAGTGAACATCAGGAAACAGTTAAACTCAGTATGCCATCCTTCATTACCAAATCAGAAATTACCAAATCATTTCACGTCCCATTTAAATTTCTTAATCCCCAGAATTGCAAATACGATCGCATATCCGATTGTTGCGAGTAGCGAATAAGTTGTGTGGTTACTCCACGAAGAGGGGACAAGACTATCAGCGACGATTCGTTTCACAGTTCCGTAAGGCGACCACTGAACAATGTTGCCAATTTCTTTGCCAAGGGCCCCCAATTCACCAAACATGCCAACCATAATAAAGATAAAATATATAAATCTTACAGTAGCATTGACAGTCTCTGCACTTTTTATCAAGCCAACAATTGCTTGTCCCAGCCCAAGATATAAAGCACCTCCAATCAGGGCGCTTAAAAATCCCATTATATATCCAATAGGTGCGATGACAATATGATCATAAGAATATCCTACAACAAAACATGCAGCAGTAACGATTAGGATCATAGCGAGTTGAACCAGCAATCGGCTCACCATAATAGTCCAGCCAGGTAGAGGTGCTACGCGAATTCTTTGGAAAACACCTTTCTCACGGTCACGGGCAATGCTGGTGGAATAACCCATTAGACCGATAGCATTCAGACCAAGTGTAATGCAGTTGGCAATCACAAACGGACCACCAAAATTCTTTATAAGCGGCTTCCATGTAATTAAAATGACCACGGGAATCAATACCACCATGATTACAGAACGGCGGTTGCGCCATTGCGTGGTAAAATCTGAACGAAGTAAAGTTTTTAGAACAGATGAAGTAGAAGGTATGCTGGTCTGCATAATATTTATTTTATTTTTATGAACGTACAGTGAGGCCGGTTATACCGATGAATACATCTTCCAGTGTTATTTTTCCTTTGCGGGATGCTTTGATAACTTCCGGATCATTGCGGTGTTTTTCGATCAATGCTTCTGGTGTGTTGATGACGATTACTTTGCCATGATCAATGATCGCAATGCGGTCGCACACCGATTCAGCTTCTTCCATAGAATGTGTGGTTAAAAGAATGCCGTGGCCTTTTTCACGCATAGCTTCCATTCTTTCCCACAATTGCCTGCGCGATTGCGGATCAAGGCCCGTAGTGGGTTCATCCAGCAATACCAGTTTGGGATTGTGAATCATGGAAATGATCAGCGAAACTCTTTGCTGCTGGCCGCCTGATAATTGTCCGAAACGCTTGCCTGCGGATTCATTCAGTTTGATATCATCCAGTATTTCTTTTAATCTTGCCTTTGACATGGGAACACCGTAAATGCCGGCAAATAATTCAATGATCTCTCCAACAAAAAGTTCAGGCTGAAAGCTGGTGGACTGCAGCTGAACACCGAGATTGGCTTTTGCATGCAGGGGATTTTCAGTAGTATCATATCCACCCACTGTGATCTTTCCGGATGCAGGTTTTAATAATCCTTCCACAGCACTCAATGTACTGGTTTTGCCGGCGCCATTAGGTCCCAGCAATCCGAATATTTCACCGGCTTTTACATTGAAAGAAACATTTTCTACAGCCTGAAAATTGCCATAGAATACATTCAGCTTATCCACTTCGAGAATTGACCCGTTGATATTTTGCTCCATATTGTTTATTTGAATAATAAGCAGGAAAATTTTAGCGTTGCTAAGATAAATGGTTTACTGTATCCATTGAATAATAAATTATACCAACGGCATTTATGCGGGGAAGAAGTTCCCCCGGTTGTTAAACGTTATTTGTTTTTTAAATGAGACCTGTTAAAATAATTCATTTGAAGAACTGATTTAAATAATTCTGTTATATATTTGTGCTCTTTCAAAACGAATTGCCCAATTGCATGGGCAATTTGTATGTAAGAAGGTCAAATTTTAAATCAAACCATATCGAGCAATATTCTACCTAGTGTCAATTTATTTAGTTTTTAAATCCGATAATAAGCATGAAGAAGTTTGGTTTGAAAAAGGTTTACCTTTTCTTTTCGTCCATTGTTATTTTTATCCTGCACCTTCCATTTGTATTTGCAAAAGTAAAACCGATCAATGAACTGTTGCCACAATTTGTAAAGCAAACTGTGGCTGTTTCTGTAGATCCGTTATTGCCGGTTACATCTGTCGTGCCTTCAAAATTCAGTTTGTATGATAGTTTGAGACTGGGTGCGCTTGGTTTAACCAGGCAGGCATATGATAATGCTTTGCGTGGTTTTAATAATCTGGTAAATGCAGGCAAGATTATAAACAGCAATATTATTTCGATCATCGATTTCAGTAAGCCTTCTTCTGAAAAACGTTTGTTCGTGATAGATGTTAAAAATCCTGCCGTATTATTCAATACTTATGTAGCACATGGTGTTAATTCAGGCAGGGAAATGGCTAACCAGTTTTCCAATTCTCCGGAAAGTAACAAGAGCAGTCTTGGTTTTTTTGAAACTGAAACTACTTATAATGGCAAGAATGGTTATTCGCTGCATTTGGTTGGACTGGAAAGGGGCATTAACGACAATGCCTACGACCGCGCCATTGTAATGCATGGGGCTGAATACGTGAATGAAAATATGATCCATAACCTGGGTTATATCGGCCGCAGCTGGGGCTGTCCTGCTGTTTCACCAAAGCTCAGCAAACCCATTATTGATAAAATAAAAAATGGCACCTGCCTGTTTATTTATAATCCTGATAAATATTATCTGTCGCATAGCAGGATGATCAGTAATGACCGCGTTGGTTAATCCGGTAATTACTATTTTGATTTGAACGGAGCATTATTGGTTCTTTCGTTGATTAATTATAAACAATATCCTGCGAACATTAACTCATCGATTCCCGCTTTTTTTGATCCGGTATTAAGTAAGCTCTTTATTGTTTGATAAAGAGCTTTTTTATGATGTATAAATACGAACTGCAAAAAGCAGCAATAGCCAATCCGAAACAATCTTGTTTTTGCATACCTTCGCCAAAAAAATAAACATGAGTTTGCGGAAGCAATTAGGAGGTACCGGCGTTGCGATGGTCACGCCTTTTAAAAGTGATGAATCTATTGATTTTGATGCATTGGGTAAGTTGATAGATTTTATCATCGGCGATGGCGTACAATATGTTGTAACCCTTGGCACTACCGGTGAAACGCCCACTTTAAGTAAGGAAGAAAAACTTGACCTGATCAATTATACGTATGAGAAAGTTGCAGGCCGTGTACAGGTAGTCGTTGGTATTGGTGGAAATGATACAAAGGAAGTCTGTAAAAACCTTGAGACCTATCCCCTGGAAAAAGCTGCTGCCATACTCAGTGCCAGTCCTTATTACAACAAGCCTTCGCAGGAAGGTATCTTTCAGCATTATAAAGCATTGGCATCAGCTTCACCCAAACCGGTGATTCTTTACAATGTTCCAGGGAGAACGGGCCGCAACATGGAAGCTTCGACTACACTTCGCCTGGCAGCTATAAAAAATATCGGCGGTATAAAGGAAGCTGCGAATAATATGAATCAGTGTATGCAGATACTGAAAGACCGTCCCGATGATTTCCTGGTAGTGAGTGGTGATGATGATCTTGTAATGCCGCAGCTCGCCTGTGGAATGGATGGTGTAATCAGTGTGGCAGCAAATTGTTTTCCCAAATCCTTTGCACAAATGGTGCAGTACGGATTGAAACATAATTTTACGGAAGCAAAAAAGATCAATGATTCATTGCTGGAAGCATACAGTTTATTGTTCACAGAAAATAACCCTGCCGGAGTAAAAGCATTTTTAGCAGAAATGGGGATCATTGAAAATTATCTTCGTCTGCCGATGCTGCCGTTGAGCGAAAATATACACAGCTGCGTGAAAGCATATCTTAAAAAATAAATTTGAAAAGCAGATTTTTTTTCGGCCTTATTCTTTTGCTTGGGTATTACAGCAACGCCCAGTACAAAGTAAGCTTTGTACTGGATCAGCTACCTGCACCACATGTTGGTGAAACCATTTTTATTGCCGGAAATTTCAATTCATGGAATCCCGGGAATGAAAATTACAGATCGGTTTCAAGTGATAATAAAAATATTATTAATCTTGTTTTATCTGCGGGGACTTATGAATATAAATTTACGCGGGGTGGTTGGGACAAAGGAGAAGCAGGTCAGGGTGGGGCAGGAGTAGGTAACCGCGTTCTTAAATTGTCGGGCGATACAGTAATCCGCATCAGTATTGCAGAATGGTCAGATAATTTTGTTCACCCGGAAAGAGTGCATACGGTTTCCGCTAATGTATCGGTGATGGACACTGCTTTTTTTATACCTCAACTGAACCGTAGCCGCCGTATCTGGATCTATCTTCCAAAAGAATACGCGGGTTCTTCAAAACATTATCCTGTTTTGTATATGCACGACGGTCAGAATCTTTTTGACGATCTTACTTCCGGATTTGGCGAATGGGGCATTGATGAATGTCTGGATTCACTGATTGCAAAAGGTTGCAGGGCTTCAATTGTTATCGGTATTGATAACGGCCCCAGGCGTTTCAATGAATACAATCCCTATGATTTTGAAAAATTCGGAGCGGGAGAAGGAAAAGCTTACACGGATTTTATTGTGCAGACATTGAAGCCTTTTATCGATCAGCATTACCGTACCATGCCTTCAAAAGAAAATACACTCATCGCCGGCAGCTCTATGGGCGGATTGATTTCTTATTATGCCATGCTGAAATATCCAGAGGTGTTTGGAAAGGCGGGGATTTTTTCTCCCGCATTCTGGACAGCTCCGGCAATTAAAAATCTAACAGATAGTCTTGCCGCCGGCCAGAAAGGGAAACTCTTTTTTTATATGGGGGGGCAGGAAGGTGAATCTTATATTCACGACATGCAGGATGTGCAGGAAAAGATGGGCAAATTATCCAGTGCTGCTATTTATGCTGTAATTGATGATGAAGGATCTCACAATGAAAGGGCCTGGCGCAAATGGTTCCCCGAATTTTATCAATGGATCATGGCGGAAGGGTATAGTTATTTTATTCCGGAGGGCCATTAATGTTTAATACGTTTAAAAAGTTTAATAGGTTCAAAAGGTTTATGCAAAAACATATGTTGTTATTAAATGCAAATAACGAATCGAATAAACCTTAACCCTCTTAAACGTTTAAACCTTTAAACGCCTTAAACCTTTTGAACTATATTTTGTAACACATTCCTTCCAGAGCCAATTCTGTATTTTCAAAAACTTCGCAGGCTTCTAAAAGAAAAGCATCCAGCGTTTCATACTTGCTGCTGAAATGCCCGATCAGTAATTTTTTTGCACTCGCTTTTTTTGCGATGGCTGCAGCCTGAACCGTAGTACTGTGAAAGCGTGCAGCAGCACGTTCTGCCAGGTCTTTCAGGTAAGTTGTTTCATGATATAAGAGATCTATATCCTTTACTTTGTCCGCTATGTCTTCATAATAAATTGTATCAGCGCAATAAGCATAACTTTTTGCATGGGATGCAGCAACCGTTACTTCTTCATTCGGAATAACAGTACCGCCTTTCGTGGTATAATCTTTACCCTTCTGCAATTGCTCATAATAGGCAGAAGGTATTTCATAAGATCTCGCCCGGTCCGCATCTATTTTTCTCGGATTCTTTTTCTGCCTGAAAATAAAACCCCAGCATTCGATCCGGTGTTTCACCTCGAAACATTCAACGGTAATTTTTTTGTCGTCGACAATAATACCTGCTGATTTAAATGCATGAAAATGGAGTGAGAAGGGAAGGTGTGTGTCTGCTACTTTTAACTGCAGTGAAATGATCTCTTCCAGCTGAACGGGTGCATGTATGTGAAGGTCCTGCGTACGACCAAGCAGTCCCATGCTGGTAATGAGACCAATCAGTCCAAAATAATGATCGCCATGTAGATGTGAGATGAATATCCGGTTGATTTTGCTCCGTTTTACCTTATACTTTGACATCTGCATCTGCGTTCCTTCCCCGCAATCAATCAGGAAACTCTCATCCTGCATCAGCAGGACCTGTGCGGTCGGATTTCTGTCAAAAGCGGGTATTGCGGAATTATTGCCTAAGATTATTACAGCAAGCATTTGGTAATTACAGTGTTATGTAAGAGAAAAATAAGCCGTTCAGTACTCAAGATAATTTTTTTTGGAAATTAGTTGCATCTATGGAAAAAATAATTATATCTATGCGCTACCTCTAATTTCGAATCTGTCCACCCCTCCTTCTTAAAGCTACAAGAACAATCATTCTTTTTTATTCTTCAAGGTCCTGAAAAAACTTCAGCAAAATCTAATGCCTCATATGGTCCCGGCAGTCTGCGTGATGCACGGAATTAGTTGTTTTACCTCAAACCTTAAATCATGAAAAAGATTATTACGCTTTTAGCGTCCTCCATTTGTGCATTCGTCAACATAAATGCACAGGATCGGGCCGGGCATTAGTCTGAACACCACCAATAAACGTGGTTATGTTGAATTTCAACTTGTCTTCTACCAGCATTTTTCCAATACAAGTCTAAATTTTATAACTACCCAGGCGGTTACAGGGCTCAACTTTGTGCATTACGATATTGACGGCCACAGTAACGGAACCAGCGGTTGGTTCAGGGAACTGGGATGTAAAAATTAGTAGGTACGGGCAGAATTCGTTTAATGTTTAAGGGTTTAATGGTTGAATGGTTGTGAGCACTTCATACAATTGAGGTTCCAACTTTGAACTATTAAACCCTTAAACCTTTTAAACAAGATCAGCTATTCACCATCCAGCAACTCTCTTTCTATCTCCTCCATCTGCACAATATCCCAGGCCTCGCTTTCAGTGGGCGTAACATTCACCACTTCCAGCAACTCCATTTCATCCAGTATCTTCTCCACTGCATCCTGAAGATTACAGATCACAAAAGAACTGTTGCTCTCATAAAATTGCTGCTGAATACGGGCAATCATTTCCGCAGCCGCGTTTTCTATCTCAGCAACTTCGCTCATATTGAAAATAATGTGCGGTATGTCTTTTTGCAGGTACGGAAGCAACAGATTGCTTAATTCTGCTGTCATATTAGCAGACAACAATCTCTCTTCCGGCGTAATAACAGTGAATTTTTCTTTGGTATCTGTTTTGACAATCATAGTAACAAAGTTAATAGTTAATGCGTATCGTTAAAAATGAAGCGTTCGAAAAAAGAAATAAGACCCGCTTAAAATTCAAAAAAAAGTTGCAGTAAAAATAACCCGGCAGTCGATCCTGATAACTTTTTTAAAGCCCGTTCCCATCCATAAATTCCTATTTTTCAACATATCAACATTTAACTTGTAGCGTAAACTAGAAACCGGAAATAATCGTTATTATTGTAACAGCTAAATTCAATACAGCATGGACAACAATTTTTCAGCACAGGTAAAAGAGATCATATCATACAGCCGTGAAGAAGCACTCAGGCTGGGTAATGATTTTATAGGAACGGAACATCTTGTTCTCGGACTTATACGCGATGGAGAAAATACAGCAGTCAGGATATTAAAGTCACTTAACATCGATCTGTATGAGCTTCGCAAAGAAATAGAAATGGCAGTAAAGGACAAAACAGGTAAGAATATTGCCAATATCAATTCACTTCCCCTCACCAAGCAGGCGGAAAAAGTAATCCGGATCACCGTACTCGAAGCAAAAGCATATAAGAGCCAGTTTGTAGAAACCGAACACTTAATGCTTTCAATTTTAAAGAATAAAGAAAATATCGCAACACAGATTTTAAATCAGTTTGATGTGGATTACGATATTTTCAAAAATGAACTGGGCTTTGTTACGAGCAATCCTCCGCAGGCAGAATATAATGAAGAGAATGATGATGATTTTGATGAAGAAAAAAAACAATTCTCCAATCAGCCCAAAGCAGGGAAAGCTGCAGCTAATCAACCCAAAACAAAAACGCCCGTACTGGATAATTTCGGAAGAGATATAACCAGGCTCGCAGAAAATGGTTCGCTCGATCCGATCGTAGGACGCGAAGTAGAAATTGAAAGAGTGTCACAGATTTTAAGTCGACGTAAAAAGAATAATCCGATATTGATCGGTGAACCCGGTGTGGGTAAAACCGCCATTGTGGAAGGTCTTGCTTTGCGCATTGTACAAAGAAAAGTATCGAGGGTATTGTTTGATAAACGTGTGGTAAGTCTCGATCTTGCAGCATTGGTTGCCGGAACAAAATATCGTGGACAGTTTGAAGAACGCATGAAAGCAATCATGAATGAACTGGAGAAAAATCGTGATGTAATTTTATTTATCGATGAAATTCATACCATCGTTGGAGCAGGTGGTGCCAGTGGTTCGCTCGATGCCAGCAATATTTTTAAACCTGCTTTGGCAAGAGGTGAACTGCAATGTATAGGTGCAAGTACGTTGGATGAATACAGAATGCATATCGAAAAAGATGGTGCGCTCGACCGTCGTTTTCAGAAAGTGATTGTAGAACAACCAAGTGTTGAAGAAACTATCCAGATCTTAACCAATATCAAAAGCAAGTACGAAGATTATCACAATGTAACTTATAGTGAAGAAGCGATTGATGCCTGCGTTAAACTGAGTGACCGTTACATGACTGATCGTTTGTTGCCCGACAAAGCCATAGACGTGCTGGATGAAGTAGGCGCCAGGAAACATATCAAGAACATCAATGTTCCTGAAGAAATTGTAGAACTGGAAAAGAAAATAGAAGACATCAAGCATGAGAAAAACCGTGTGGTGAAAAGCCAGCGTTTTGAAGAAGCTGCATCTTTAAGGGATAATGAAAAACGTTTGCAGGAACAACTTGAAAAAGCCAAGAACGACTGGGAAGAAGAAAGCAAACACAAACGTTTTCCGATTGAAGAAGAAGATATTGCTGAAGTGGTGAGCATGATGACCGGCATTCCCGTGAAGAGAATGGTGCAGGCTGAAACAGATAAGTTGCGCCGCATGGCCCAGGATCTTGAAGGTGCAGTGATCGGGCAGGAAGATGCCATTCAGAAAGTAGTAAAAGCAATTCAGCGCAACAGGGTTGGTTTAAAAGATCCGAAGAAACCCATCGGGACATTTATATTCCTTGGTCCTACAGGTGTTGGTAAAACAGAACTTGCTCGTTCACTCGCAAGACATATGTTTGATAGCGATGATGCACTCATACGGATCGACATGAGTGAATACATGGAGAAATTTACGGTAAGCCGTTTGATCGGAGCACCTCCCGGCTATGTTGGATACGAAGAAGGTGGTCAGCTCACGGAAAGGGTAAGACGTAAACCATATTCTGTGATCCTGCTTGATGAAATTGAAAAAGCACATCCGGATATTTATAATATTTTATTGCAGGTATTGGATGATGGCCAGCTCACAGACGGACTCGGAAGAAAAGTCGATTTCAAGAATACCATGATCATCATGACTTCCAACATTGGTGCACGCCAGTTGAAGGATTTCGGAGATGGAGTTGGTTTTGCAACAGCCAACAGGCAACAGAATTCTGATGAGAATAATAAAGCAATCATTGAAAAAGCACTGAAGCGTACATTCAGTCCTGAGTTTTTAAACAGGATCGATGATGTGATCATATTCAATTCACTCACCAAAGAAAATATATTTTCTATTATCGACATTCTGCTGAAAGGTGTGATGAAACGTTTGACAGCACTCGGTTTCTCAATGGAACTCACTGCGGAAGCGAAAGACTTTATTGCAGACAAAGGATACGATTCACAGTTTGGTGCAAGGCCGCTTCACAGGGCCATTCAGAAGTACCTGGAAGATCCTTTGGCCGAAGAAATACTGAACATGAATATCAAGAACGGCGATATTATGATTGCTGATCTGGATAAAGAAAATTCAAAAATAAGGTTCAGTGTTAAGTCTTCAGAGCCCAGTAAAGAAGCTGCGTCGGAAGTATAATAAATGGATTTTTAAATTATAGTAACAGGAAACAGTAAAATGTTTCCTGTTTTTTTGCCCATAGTCTTACTCCCGGTCCCCTGAAAGGGAATAGTTTATCAATAAAAAATGTTTTGTATTCCTATTCATAATTCCTTGTTCCTTGTCCGACCGGTCATCCGGGCGGGCTTGTTCAATATTCTTTTGCCTTGTTCGATATTCTTCCCGTCCTCCCGCTTTCCCGTCAATAAAAAATCTACCGGAATATTTGTCGCAACTTAAAACGTACAACGTCTGACGTAAACGTAAAGTAAAACTTATTACTTTTGTCCCGGATGAAAAAAATAATCATTACCATCGATGGCTGGAGCAGTTGCGGAAAAAGCACATTGGCCAAGCAACTTGCGAAACAACTGGGATACGCGTATATCGACAGTGGCGCCATGTATCGTGCGATCACATTGTATTTCCTGCGCAATCATGTAGACTGGACAGATCTTAATGAAGTGCACACTGCCATGGCGAACATCAGTCTTGAGTTTGTGCACAATGACAAATCAGACGAAAGTGAAATATTTCTTAACGGAGAAAATGTAGAGTATGTGATCCGTGACCTGGTAGTGGCAGAAAAAGTAAGTGATGTTGCTTCACTGAAAGAAGTACGCAGTTTTGCCGTAGCGCAGCAACAAAAGATGGGGGAGAAGAAAGGGATTGTGATGGATGGAAGAGATATTGGTACCACTGTTTTTCCGAATGCCGAATTAAAAATATTCATGACGGCAGATAGTGCTGTCCGTGTTGAGCGCCGTTTTAAAGAACTCTTTGAAAAAAATCCCAACATCAGCATAGAAGAAGTCAAGACTAATCTCGAAATGCGCGACTATATCGATTCTCACCGTGAGATAAGTCCGCTCCGCAAAGCAGAAGATGCTATTGTTCTTGACAATACGCATTTAACGATGGAAGATCAGTTGGCCATGGCACTGGAATTGACGAAACAGTTAATTTGAGTTTGGTTACACAGATTGAATTGATTAAACGGATTAAATATATCCAGTTGTTTTTCATCAGCAGCATTAAAAATCCTTTTTTCTCTTCGAAGCCTGCGGCTTTGTTCCTCTTCGAAGCCTGTGGCTTCGTAAGTACGTTCCTCTTCGAAGCCTGTGGCTTCGTAAGTACTAGGTTCTCCAATGGCTTTGCCATATAAAGTCGAAGGATGACATGATACGCTCTCTTCGAAGCCTGTGGCTTCGTAAGTACTATGTTCTCCCATGGCTTTGCCACATATAGTCGGAGAATGACGTGATATTATTAATTATCGTTCCTCTTCGAAGCCTGTGGCTTCGTAAGTACTATGTTCTCCAATGGCTTTGCCACATGCAGTCGAAGAATGACGTGATATTATTAATTATCCCCCTTAAAACTTATACACTTTTTAAATTTTAGAATTGTGATTCAACTTTAATTCGTTTACAATGAAACGAACTGCTATCAGCGTTTGTGGAGACGGCTCTTTCGAAGCGCTCCCGACTCAGTCGGCATGGTTTCATTGGCGAAGCCTTTGAAGCGAAGCTGCGAAAGCAGTCCCGCTGATAAACGGAATACGGCCTAAGCAACCGTGGAGCATCAGGCGATGGCAGGTAAAACGAATTTGCTTATTAGGGCATTTTCTACAAATAAGTTTAAATATACTATCCTTCCTTTTCAACCAATATATCAAAGATCGCTTCCTGGTGTCCAGGTTTGCCGCCACCGATATCGTAAGTTTTGCTGATTTTAAATGTTTGTTGGGAAGCCCGGTTTAAAATTTTCTGCCAGTGCAGATATTGTCCACCCTTTGATTCTTTTGCAAGTGTAGCTGCCAGCAGGCGTGTAAAATGATAAGTAAAGATGCTGCCGATCTTTGGATCGCTGATCGCATACTGCCCACGTTGGGAAGCAGAGATCAACATAGACACTGTATGATTTTTACTGGAAAAAAGTTTTTGCGTCATCCGCTTATTTACTGGAGGAAGCAAGTCATTCATTCTGGCCATGTCTGCATAACTTTCATCCGTGCGTTTAAAAGCAATCCCGCTGCTGCAGCAATCACCGATAACAATATTGATGCGGGAACCCCGCAGGCGCATGAGTTGTAAGATGACACTCAGGTTTTCTGTGTGGTTATTGATAAAGTCGATCTTATTATATTTCTTTTTATCGCCGTGCGCCCGAAGATCGATCTGCGGAAATTTCCTGCGCTTATCTAACTCATAAGTAAAGCCATGGCCGGTATAATAAAATATAATAACATCCTCTTCACTACCGGAATTAATTGCTTCAATCGCGTCCTCAAGGTTTTTACGGTTATAATGATCACCGGCAATATCGATTGTGCTGAAGCCATAATGAGTTTGCGCAGAAATATTTTTGAAGACCTGCTGAACAGCTTTCGCATCTTTTACACAACCGCCACCGATCGCAGGATCATGCGTATTGGCCATATTGATCAGAATAAATTGCGGGTGCCCGCCGGCACCGTTCTTCAACATTTGTTTTTTGAATTTTTCCAATCGCTTTGAAAATTGTAATACTGTTTCGGCAGACATAGTTGATTAAATTTAGCTGGTTGATATTAGTGGCAGTTTTAAAATAAAATGTAGCATTTAATTTATAATCCACCAATTAAAATTACTTCTATCTGAAACATTGGTGCTATGAACAACAAAAGATTTTCCTGCGGTGATCGTACCGGTATAAAGCGTTCCACAATTTGTACAATCAATTAGTGTCACAAAAATTTTACTCTTGCCTGTAACTAAGGCTGTATTTATCGTAACGGCACCATTGATAAGCGTTCCGGTTCCCAATGAAGCATTGGATCCTGTGGAAATAATTAATTTATCACAATGATTAATACCGCCATAAATATTTTTCCAGCTGAATGATGCAGATCCAAGATCGGTCACATTATCATAGGATGGCCGGAATTCTGTAGGAGATGTGGTATGCACACTCACGTTTCCGGCGTAAACTATCCATGTATCCGCAGAATAACCGATGTATCCTGATGCACTGGTGCTGTTAATGCCGCGTAACCATACAGATGTTGTATCACTCCTTAGTGCAAGCGCATCATTCACATGGCTGGTTGTACTGTTGGCGTGAATAGTAACTACAGCGTCGGGTTGAGGTCTAACGGTTCCTAATCCAATCAGCCTGCTGTGTGAAGAATCTTTAAATGCGGGTATGATAAAATTGGAAGATATGATTTTAAAATTGCCATAGATATTTTCTGAAACCCCACTGTCGTCGTTGACCCCTGAACCCTGGTGACCATCAATTGAATGACTGCTTTGGTTTAAGATTGCCGGAGGCTGAAATGGTTCTGTATAGGGTGAATAAAAAGTCGTTCGTGCATTTATGTTACTAACATAATAGGTTCCTCCGGAAAAATATTTTTTTGTCGCATCCCACAATCCATCTCCCATTTGAGTTACGGCCTGCCACAATGCAGGGTATAAGTCAGGCCTTTTCCCTGTTATACCGGTATTAGCTAAGCAACGGTAATATATTCCGCCATATTTTACAGCAGTTTCATGACCTGCCACTTTACCATTGTTTGAAAAATGACCTGAATAATTAGATGTTCCTAAAAGGCTGTTATCCCAATATCCCCAGCGTCTGTTTGAAACATAACTGCAGTTAAGACTTTCAATAATATTCGCATCACGCCCTTCTAAATATACTCCATTGTTGCAGGCCGTGACTTGAACATTTGTCATTACTGATCTGCCGGCATTACCTATCCGGTTACCGGCAGCGATTACATGAATTCCATCTCCACTCGCACCGGTTATGCTTATATTTTCAAAATTAAAAAAGCTTAAGGTTTTTATTAAATGTACTGTATCAGAAAACGTATTTACATATTGGTTTAATCTCAGATTTTTTAAGGTAAGTAAATTAGCATCTCCATTTTCCTGTAAGGCAGGAACATAAAAGCCAACCGTTTGATTGTACCAGATTAAAGAAGAATAGGGTAGATCGAAATTGCCGGTCCCTGTAATATTAATTGGATTTTTAATAGTGTCAGTCTTGCTTAAATAGATATAAGGATAACTACCATCATCGTTGGGAATTAACAATGTTGTGTAATTGGTTTTATGTTGCCAGATATAATACTGAGCGAGTTGTAATTTGTCCCACATATCATTTTGAACATCTGCGCGGCCGGGAATTCCGTTTTTTATACCATACCAACGGGAATTAATAACACCATTCCCATCAGTCTGTCTCAACCATTTCCTCTTTATCGCATCTATGAATATCATCCCATTATCTGGATTATCGCTGCCGCTATATAAAAAGAAATTGCCTCCTCTCAGCATGTCAGTTATAACAAGAACCTGGGTTGAAGCATCAGCATAAGAAGCAATTTCATCCACCATTTTCAATTTTGCAAACTGGGCGTTTGAAAAATTCACGGCAATCATGAATGTTAAAAAAGTAAATAGATATTTCATGAATTAATAATAAGGATAGTTGTTGAATAAAATACGCTGTTAAATTAACTGAATTTTCTAAAATTGAATAGCGGGGCTGATTTTAGTTTGTTGGTGCTTGCGGAGCTTTTAATAAACCGCATCAGACCTGGATGAAATACTGCGGAAATTTATAGCCGGTTAATCTTCAGCCCATCAGTTTTGCCAATACTATTGTTAGCTGTTCGTTGTTTTGCGGGGAGTAAACAACTTCCAGTTTCCCTCGGAGATAACTTCTACATTTCCATCAATAACTTTAATGGCAGTACTGTCATCAATCAAATAAGACGGTACAGGTATTGTGTTTGCCAGCTTTTCTAAGTTTGCTAAAGAATTATTCGGGAAGCCTTCATAATCAAGATGAGGGTGAAGAGCAAAATCAACAATACCCAATGACTTCTCGGTTTCCGCAGGCAAAGTATGATTACCATACGTCGTTCCAAAGCGTGTCATAATCATACTGCCGGCACTCAAACCCACATATACAATTTTTTGCAGTAGCGATGGTAACATTTCTGAGATTCCGGACTGTTTCATCCAATAGCACAGGTATTGACAATCGCCACCTCCCACTAACAGGGCATCAGTTTCTTGAAGCATTGTGATCCAAAGTTCTTTTTTCATACTGGGCAATGCAGTGAGTTCCAGTAATCCCAACGATTTCCAACCCAAATCGCAGAAAGGGTCGCCTAATGTTCCGCAAATCACCTTTCTTATTATTTCAGCACCATTAGTAATTCCGTAAATAGCGGTGGGAATAAAAAGAGCCTTTGACTCTTCAATTGGTTTGCCCAGCAGCTCAACCAATACTTTGCGAATGCTTTTGTTACTTATGCCAGCCGAAGTGAGAAGAAGTTTCATCTTTTTTTGTGAGTTTTATGGATGTCATCTTATGTCCGGGGATCTATTTAAAATGACCACTAACGTTAAGCATTACCGCAGTTTGGGAATTAGATACAGTGTCCGCCGGGTAATGCTGCTTATTAAAGGAACGAATTTTTCTTATGACGGCAAAGCGAATTAATAAAATGCAAGCCGATAACTAAAGATTGCTAGTGAAATAATGCTGAGAATATGACTGTCAGCCCAAATTGCGTGCAATGCTTTGTTAGCTGCAGCCTGGCTATTTAAAAGGCGGTGCAAGTAAATTGAAGAAGATAA
>JBDUCW010000168.1:0-8772 GCA_040003235.1 Ferruginibacter sp.
ATCCAGGTAGAACATTGTGTTACAGAAGAAGTGATCAATTACGATCTGATCAAGGAACAGATAAAAATAGCAGCAGGCGAAAAAGTATCCGGGCAGGACCATCTGCCAGTAATGCATGCGATCGAATGCCGCATCAATGCCGAAGATCCTTATAATGATTTCAGGCCATCACCCGGAAAGATCACTGTATTGCATCAACCCGGTGGACATGGTGTAAGGGTCGACAGTCATGCATACGCAGGATATGTGATCCCGCCTTATTATGACAGCATGATCGGCAAACTCATTACCATTGCTCAAACCCGCGAAGAAGCAATTAATACCATGTACCGTGCGCTCAGCGAGTATATCATTGAAGGCGTGAAGACCACGATCCCGCTTCATTTGCAACTGATGCAGAATGAAGATTTCAGGAAAGGAAATTTCACAACCAAGTTCATGGAGACTTTCAAAATAAAATAAGAAAAGTATTTTGTAGAACGGGTACCTGATCCGGATATTCAATACTCAAACATATTCAAAAGCAACTCTTATGGGTTGCTTTTTTTGTATCCCTACTGTCGGCATAATTCTTATAATCTCAGATTTAAGTATAGCTATTTCCCCATTTAAGAAAATTGCAGCGGAAATGCCTGAAAAGAAATTTTAACTTTTTAAATCCGGATGTATAAGAAAACTCGTTACTGATAACTTCCACGACATCCTGCAAAAGACCAGATTCACCTACCTCTGAAATTTCTCTTCATTTACATTTTAAAATTTTAATTATGGGAAGAAAAGTTACAAAATTACGTTACCGGAAATTTTGCTTTTTACTGCAGTTTGCGGTACTGGCAATTAATTTCCAGGTGCATGCTTCTTCACACCGCGAAGCACCATTGATTTCAAAAGATCCGCTTGCCGACAATACGGATGTGTATGCATTTAAGAGTCCTGATGATCCGAACATGATCACCCTTATTGCCAATTATATTCCTTTTGAACTTCCTGAAGGTGGGCCTAATTATTTTAATTTTGGTACGGGTATCCGTTATGAGATACATGTAAAGAATAAAACAACTACTACCGGAGATGATATCACTTACCGTTTTACTTTTACAAGTGTTATCCAGGACAGCACTACTTTTTTTAATATCCGTTTAGGTGCGCAGAATTTGAAAACAGTTTATAAACTGGAGAAAAGTACAGATGGTGGGACTTCTTTCACAACAATCGTTGCAGTTGGTACCGTGCCTCCACCCAATATCGGCCCGCGTTCCATTGAACAGGGCGTTGGATTGAACAGCAACTACAACACACTAATGACGAATGCAGTTATGACTGCAACTTCTGGTGAAAAAGTATTTGCCGGACCTGCAGATGATCCTTTCTTTGTTGATCTCGCAGGCGCTTTTGATATCGGTGCTTTTAGGCCGGAAGGAAATACTACCAATGCTCCCAAAGATGGATTGGCAAGATATAATGTACACAGTATCTGCATACAGGTTCCCGTTAGTATGCTGCAGAAAGATGGAAAAACTGTGTCGCAGGCTTCTACTATACTGGATCCCGATTTCGTGATCGGCGTATGGGCAAGCGCCAGCCGCCAACAGATAAGAACACTGGCTACTGATGGTACCGCTTCTTATTCAGGCAACTGGGTGCAGGTTTCCCGTTTGGGAATGCCACTCACCAATGAAGCAGTAATACCAATCGGTTCAAAAGATAAATGGAATACTGTGCACGCCAACAGTTCATCAGAAAACCAATTCGATAAATATTTCAAGAATCCTGAACTGGCACTGTACATGGACGTATCAAAATTTGCCGGTGCAGTTCCTTCATTGAATGCATTGAGAATTCAGGGTAACTCATTGGGTTCTTTTGATTTCAGAAACGGAAGAAAAGGTTTGTATGTATTAAAAGGCAATCCTGCTTTAACCGGAACAGCACTTGATCCGGCTTTATATGGTAACTATCTGTTGCCCGACAGCGTTAGTCCACGTGCAGTGGATCTGTTACCCATCTTTCAGACCGGTGTTCCAAATCTGAGTCCATACCAGTTGGCTACCGGTAAGCCTGCCAACAGTCCTTTATCTGCTGGCAAACCCTTTATCAATAACTTTTTACCCACCTTCGGAGATATGCTGCGACTGAACATGGCTGTTCCCGCAACAGACAGGACCAGTACAGATTTCAGTTCACTTGGTCTGG
Source organism: Ferruginibacter sp. (assembly GCA_040003235.1). Lineage (GTDB taxonomy): Bacteria > Bacteroidota > Bacteroidia > Chitinophagales > Chitinophagaceae > Ferruginibacter. The sequence goes on from JBDUCW010000168.1 coordinate 2,194, forward strand.
TAAAAGCTGCAGTGCTTGGTTTAACGGATTCAAGATTTAATGCAGATGCATCTCTGCAATTCATTCCTAACATGGATGGCTTTCCTAATGGTAGAAGACTGGAAGATGATGTAACAACAATAGAACTGCAGGCAGTTGGTGGAGTGGTATTGGCTGCTGTTGGTTTGTGGTATGATGACTATAACGGTAGCGGTAGTCCTGTTACGCAGGACCTCCAGAATGTACTGGCTTTCAGTGCAGGGCCCACAAAAAATGATACCACGTTCAAAACTTCTTTCCCTTATGTGCAAACACCATGGAGAGGATATGATTACACAGTAAAACCAAGGTTCTAACAAATCAAATTAAAAAATCATGAAAAGAATTCTAAATCTTACGATCGCTGTTTTGATTTGTATGATCCTTAATCAAACAGTGGTAATGGCATCTTCCCACAGAGAAGCACCATTGATCTCAAATGATCCGCTTGCTGACAATACGGACGTGTATGCTTTCAGAAGTCCATGCGATACAAACAAAATCGTGCTGATCGCAAACTATATTCCTTTTGAACATCCTGCAGGTGGACCGAACTATTATACTTTCGGAACCAATATCCGTTACGAGATACATGTTAAAAACAATGCCGCCACAATGGGCGATGATATCATTTACCGGTTCACTTTTCAAACCACCAATGAAGACAGCACCACTTTCTTCAATATAAGGTTGGGCAAAGAAAATTTAAAGACAACTTATACACTCGAAAGAAGTATGAATGGCGGTGCAACCTTTACTACCATTATTACAGGAGGGCGTGTGCCACCACCGAATATTGGTCCGCGTTCAATAGAAACAGCAGGGCTGGGATTGGGATATGCCAATTACGATTCTTTGATTAATGCCTCTGTAAACATTGCGAGTACCGGTGAAAAAGTATTTGCAGGACCAGCCGATGATCCTTTCTTTGTAGATCTCGGCGGTGCCTTTGATGTAGGTGGTTTCAGAACCAATGGAAGAGATGGCCTTGCCAAATTCAACTGCCATTCTATTGTGGTTGAAGTGCCGGTATCTACTTTACAGAAGTCAGGCAAAAATCTTACCCAGGCTACTTCTATTCTTGACCCTGAATTTGTGATCGGGGTATATGCAACAGCAAGCAGGCCACAGATCACTACTTTTGATTCTACCGGCGGCCAGCCTACCAATAATTCAACATGGGTGCAGGTATCACGGCTTGGTATGCCATTGACCAATGAAGCAGTTATTCCTATCGGTTATAAAGATAAATGGAATGCGACAACTACTGGAAGTGAAGGAGTTTTTGATAAATACTTTAAAAATCCTGAACTGGCGTTGTACATGGATGATTCACAATATGGCACTGCTGTTCCGGGCCTGGCTGCATTGCGCATACAGACCAATTCCCTTGGTGCTTTTGATTTCAGGAACGGCAAAAAAGGATTGTATGTTTTAAAAGGCAATCCCGCATTGGTAGGAACAGCATTGGATCCGGCACTGTATGGCAATTATCTACTGCCCGACAGCGTTAGTCCACGTGCTGTGGATCTGTTACCGATATTTCAGACTGGTGTTCCAAATCTGCCCCCATATCAACTGGCAACCGGCAAACCTGCCAATAGCCCGTTGTCTGTAGGTAAACCTTTTATCAATAATTTTTTACCAACCTTCGGGGATATGCTGCGCCTGAATATGGCTGTGCCGCCAACTCCCAGGGGCTATGCTGATTTCAGTTCACTCGGATTGGTTCAGGCCGCAGTATTAGGTCTTACTGATCCACGGTATAACTTTGATGCATCGCTGCAGAACATTCCTAATATGGATGGATTTCCAAATGGCAGAAGACTGGAAGACGATGTAACAACGATAGAACTCCAGGCAGTAGGTGGAGTAGTGCTTGCTGCGGTTGGTCTGTGGTATGATGATTATCCCGGCACGGGAAGTCCGGTTACACCACAGCTTTTAAATGTATTGAATTTCAACGCAGGTATTACACATAACGATACTACGCTGAAGTCATGCTTTCCTTATGTGCAGGCTCCATGGAGAGGATATAACGGTGCTGCTTATGTTGGACCGATGAGTACTACAGTTCCTGTAACCTTCCTTGATTTTACGGCAACGAAAGCTGGACAACAGGTACAGTTAAACTGGCAGGTAACCAACGAGATCAACAATGATCATTATGATATAGAAACCAGTCTGGGTGGAGGCATTTTCACAAAAATCGGAACAGTAGCAGCCATTCGCGGAGGTAACGTGAACAACTACCAGCTACTGCATACTACACCTGCTCTGGGCAAAGCAAATTATTACCGCATTAAACAGGTGGATGTAGACGGAAGGTTCGCTTATTCACCCATACGGCTGGTCAATTTCTCTTCCGGTAATATATTTACCGTTACGCCTAACCCGGCTACCAACTATATTAATGTGTATAGTGATTATAAAAAGGATCTGGATATATCATTGTATGATGTTATGGGAAAAAAACTTGGACATAAAATAACGAATAACGGAACTGTAATATTCGATATTTCAGCGCTTGCGAAAGGAATTTATGTTGTGGTAGCGGAAAATGACGGCATACGGATACAAACTTCCAGGATCTTAAAACAATAACAATTTTTCTTCATGCTTTTCTTGTAGGCCCGGTCATGCAAATGACCGGGCTTTTTAAAATGGGTAATCTGGTTATTAAATAAGTTTATAGGTTATCTGCAATTTGAGCCAGGTAAGATCAAGGTATTAAACAAAGCTGTTAAACAAATATCTGCAGCATGTTATCTTCGCATTAAAGGCACAGTAAAAACACAGTAAAAGCACATTTCAGCACATCAAATGTGCTTTTGCTGTGTTCCTAATATTCCGTTGAAGTATAATTGCGACGACGAAAATATGATCATGGTACAATTATGCAATTAGCAAAAGCCATTCATCCATTTCCCCGGTAAAGAGAAAAGCTTTACTTAAATTTATCAACTAAAAAACCTGTTTATGAAATTCAAAATTTTATTTATTCTGTTTGCTGCCCTTTATGGGTCTTCTGTTTTTTCCCAGGGACTGATCACTCCTCCCGATGGCGGCAATAAAAAAGCAACCACAGCTGAACGTATCGGTATTACTGATGTGACGATTCATTATGATCGTCCTGCTGTTAAAGGCCGCGATGGAAAGATCTGGGGTGGCCTTGTACATAAGGGCTTTATGGACCTGGGTTTTGGTACCAGCAAAGCTGCGCCATGGCGTGCCGGTGCAAATGAGAACACAACTTTTACTTTCAGCACGGATGTAAAAATTGAAGGCCAGCCGCTTGCCGCCGGTACTTATGGATTCTTCATTGCAATGGGTGATGGCACCGCCACATTGATCTTCAGTAAAAATGCTACAGCATGGGGATCTTTTTTTTATAAAGAATCCGAGGATGTATTGCGGGTAAATGTAAAAACAGCTCCGCTCGCGGAATCCGTAGAAAGGTTGAAGTATGAATTCAGTGATGAAAAAGACAACAGTGCAGTGGTTGCGCTATACTGGGAAAAATTAAAAATTCCTTTTACGGTAGAGGTTGATTATGTGAAAACACAGATGGAATCTTTCAGGAAAGAACTGCAGTCCGACAAAGGATTTGAATGGAAAGCTTATGACCAGGCAGCAGATTTTGCGGCAGAGCATAAAACCAACCTGGATGAGGCACTTGAATGGAGTAATTATTCTATCAATGGCGTTTTTGTAGGACAGAAAAATTTTAAAACGCTCAGCACCAAAGCAAAAATCTTAAGTGCTTCAAATAAAAATGCAGAAGCAGATGCGGTAATGAAAGAAGCCATGCCCATGGCTACCATGCAGGAACTGCATGCTTATGGACGGCAATTATTACGGGAAAAGAAAAATAAAGAAGCACTCGAAGTCTTCATTGCCAACGGGAAAAAATACCCAAATGTATTTACGACCAATATGGGTCTGATGCGTGCATATTCTGCCAACGGCGATTATGCCAATGCACTGAAATATGCTAAGGCAGCACAACCTCAGGCACCCGATAAAGCAAATAAGGATGCATTGGAAAATTTTGTAAAAATGCTGGAAGCGGGTAAGGATATCAATATGCCGCAATAACCGGCAGAACGCTGATTATTATGATATTTATGATTTGGCTGATCCTTTAATATCTGAACAAATCATAGAGATAAATGAATTACGATTTTTTTGATTTAAAAAATAGAAGATCATCATTCATCTATTTGGCCTGCCTGCCGGTAGGCAAGTCTTAAAAAATTTACGTTCCATTTTAATAAATTTAATTGCCGGAGCATTTAATGTTCCGGCAATTTTTATATAAGGACTAACGTTTAAAATTTGGTCAGCGGTTTAATACCCGGACATTAATGGTTAGAAATTAACAAGCCGGAAACCATCAATTCCTGTAATTTTGAGCCCGGTCTTTGTACTGTTTTAAAAAATATTCAACAGCCTTCTTATGAAATTACTTTCAATCTCCAGATTATTGTTGTTTTCTTTATTCCAGTTATTCTTTGTGAATATGGTCTCTGCCCAGTTAAAAGATTATACCATTTCCGCCAAAGGCGATACGATCAATGGTGTAAATAAGGATGGAGATAAACAGGGAAGATGGGTGGTACACGTAGATGAAGTACGCGGTGAACCGGGATATGAAGAAGAAGGCACATTTAAAAAAGGGAAGAAAGAAGGGGCCTGGCGGATCTATAACTTAAATGGAGATCTGATCGGGATTGAACTCTATAAATTTGGTGGGAAAGATGGCCTGCAACAATATTTTACTTATCTCGGCGACCTGGTCAGAGAAGAGCAGTGGCGCGGTTATAACCCCGATGCTCCTTACGATACCATACCCGTTTACGGAACCGGCAGTAATGAAATACTGAACTATAAAATTGTAAAAGCAGAACAATACAGTGTTAAACACGGGGAATGGAAATATTATGAAGCCGGAACAGGACGGTTGCTTAAAGCAGAACAGTATGATCACAACAGGTTGGTAACACCCAATACTCCTGCTGTAGCTGCAGCAGATGATAAAGCAAAGAAAAAAATAGAGAAGACTCCTGAAATGCTGGAGTGGGAAAAAAAGAATAAGGGCAAAAAGAAAGTAGTCCGGGATGGTGCAGTAGGATTGTAGTTTGTAAAAAAATACATAGCCGGTCCTGTTGCAACAATGAAAAGCCATAATTTGCGTCCTTATTTATGCCAAAAAAAACCATCACTGCTTTTATAGACCTGTTTTATCCGCCTTTCAGAAAACTGATGCCTATTCAGACTTTTCGTTATGCAGCCTGCGGCGGAGCAAACCTTGTACTCGATAATGCTTTATATTATATCAGCTATAAGTACATCTTAAAAGGCCAGATCCTTCATCTTGGATTTTATGCATTTGAACCTTCTATCGGACCGATCTTAATGGCTTTTTGTGTTACTTTTCCTGTTGGTTTTTTATTATCCAAATATGTTGTGTGGACCCAATCCAATATCCGCGGCCATGTGCAATTGTTCAGGTATTTTTTACTGGTCCTGTTCTGCCTGCTCCTCAATTATGTCTTCATTAAATTATTTGTAAATGGATTGGGCCTTTATCCCCCGTTGGCAAAAATCATTACTACAGTCTTTGTAGTCATCTTCAGTTACCTCAGCCAGAAATATTTTACTTTCAGAGTAAAGCAGCAGGTAGTGGATAATTGAAAATTGATAATGTTCGATTAGGGCGTCTAAAACTATAAAACTGTTTAATTCCAGGGAATTATCAATTATCCATTATCAATTCATTTGAATCTGCCCATTAACAACGAGACTCCCATACTGCCATTTTTTCATTACAGTTTTGGATGGCACAATCATTGACAACTACAACTCGAAATTTAAAATTTATATCATGGGAAAAATAATAGGAATTGATTTAGGAACAACCAATAGTTGCGTAGCTGTAATGGAAGGCAACGAACCGGTGGTGATTGCAAACGAAGAAGGGCGCCGTACAACCCCGTCTGTCGTGGGTTTTTTAAAGAACGGCGAACGTAAAGTGGGTGATCCGGCTAAACGCCAGGCAATCACAAATCCTCAAAATACCATTACCAGTGTTAAGCGTTTTATGGGTCGTCGTTTTGATGAAGTGACCGAAGAAAGCAGCCATTGGGGTTATAAAGTGGTGAAAGGTGACAATAATACCGTGCGCATTGACATAGATGGCAGGCTCTATACACCACAGGAAGTAAGTGCTATGGTATTGCAGAAAATGAAAAAGACTGCTGAAGATTATCTAGGTCAGGAAGTAACTGAAGCGGTTATTACTGTTCCCGCTTATTTTAATGATGCACAAAGACAGGCTACCAAAGAAGCCGGTGAAATCGCAGGCCTTACTGTAAAACGTATCGTAAACGAACCCACTGCAGCAGCACTTGCTTATGGATTGGATAAAGGTGGCAAGGATCATAAAATTGCTGTGTTCGATCTTGGTGGTGGTACTTTTGATATTTCAGTACTTGAATTAGGAGATGGTGTATTTGAAGTAAAATCTACCAATGGTGATACACATCTTGGTGGTGATGA
>JBDUCW010000169.1:0-8754 GCA_040003235.1 Ferruginibacter sp.
CGGTTCACTCCTTTAAATTTCATCTTCACACCATTTACATAAATACCATCATGTTGTCTTACTTCAACAGTTCTGAAACCGAATTTTTGTGAAACGGTGTGAATGATTTTTCCATTTTGATAAATAGAAAATATCGCTTTGTACAAATTCGGAAATTCCGTACTCCATTGTTTGGCCGATGCAATTTTTTTAGAAATAATAAACTGATCTTTATTATTAACCATGTCAACAGATCCAACAATCTTCCCGGCTGCATCGTATAGTTGAGCTGTCGCTTTAGTTACAGCAACATTGGAAGTCAGTGACGCATTGAAAGTCCCATCAGCTTTTGCATCAATCGAAATATTTTCAATGTGAGTATTAGGCAACGCTTCTAAAAATACCGGTCTGAAAATTCCACCGAAGATCCAGAAGTCGGCTTTACGTTCCGCTGCATTAACAGATGGATTCGTGGATTGTTTACTTACGGTTACTTCCAGTAAATTAGTCGCATCATATTTTAATAAATCTGAAATGTCATATTTAAAAGAATAGAATGCACCCTGGTGTGTTGCGCCTGCTGGTCTTCCATTGATCTTTACTTCTGTATCGGTCATTGATCCTTCAAAAACAATGTCGATCTTTTTACCTTTCCACGATGAAGGAATAGTAAATTCATATTTATACATTCCTTTTTCTTTACCACGAATACTGTCTTTTGCAAAACCATAATCGTATTTTCCAAAACCCTGCAATTCCCAGCAGGAAGGGACTCCAATGGTTGTCCAGGTTCCTGAATGCATTCCAGCGGTACAATAAAATTGCCAGTTGACCATATCATCTTTGCCTTTACCGGAGAGATATTTTAGTTCGGTTTGCTGAGCTTTGGCAAAGTGAAAAGTAAAAATTAAAAAAAATAGAAACTTGAACGACTGAACAGTCATCCTTTTTTTAGATGCATCCAATATGTATAATTCTTTTTTCATTATTTAATTTCCGACGAATTCAACAAGTCCATTTACAAGACAAAATCATGTCTTCATTTTAATTCTCACATAAATTGAGGTTCCTTTGACCAAACCAATCGTTGTAACTTCTCAGCTGATTTGACTTTCTTACCATTTACAAAAAGCATAAATCCTTTCCCCATTTTATATTTAGAACCGGTTTTATCCCAAATAATCGTGAGTATCCTTCCGTGATATAAAATATTATCAAGACAAAACCAATCCCATTTACCCGCAGGTAACAAAGGATTTACTTCGATCACATCATCCTGTCTTGGACGCAAACCTACAAGGCCTGTGATGATCAAATCATTAAAAGTAGAATGATTATAATAACGGCTGCGTTCCTCATCTCCCTTTAACCAATAACCAGTTTTTTCATCAAGGTATTCACCAACATAAGGTCGGCCACGATAATATTGTGACTCCACATATGTCTGCAACAGGTTAAAATAATTACTGTCTGCAACAAAATGCTGATCATAATTATTCAACAGGTTGGCCATGCCGGTCAATGTTTGTGAAGTAGCAAAAGGCCATACAGCGCCGTCCCACTCACACTTACAGCAGCCATGCATTCTGAACTGCGGCGAACTTCTATCAGCAGTAGTAATGCCGAATGGTGCGCAGAAAGTTTTGGTATCCGTTAAACTTTTCCATGCAATACTATAATCCTTGTCCGGCAAATTAAAATACCATGGAATAAAACCTACTTCTTCTTTTACGTTGGCAAGTGTATCTTTTTCTTTTAATGTTTCAAAAAATGATTGACTTTCATTCCAAAGTTTTGTTTGAATTAGGTCTTTGATTGAATCAGCTTTCTGCACGTAATTTATTGCCATGCTTTTGTTGTCGGAGAGATACGCAATTTGTGCCAATGCTTTTGCATTGCCATACATATAAGCATTGATCGTTGGCCTTGCATTTTTTTCTTTTCGTCCACCGCTGATTGTTTCTTCCATGCCGTCCTTTACATCAGATTGCCAGAACAAACCGCTGGACAATTGCTTTTCAGATTCCCATGTTTTGTAATCCACATCAAGATCCGGGAATATATCTTTAATGTAACGCTTGTCGTAATTCACCAAATATCTGTTGTAGACGGCATCTGCAGCCCAACTGCTGAAGCCATGCAATTTCTTCATTGGTTTTCCATCATTGCCGCGATACCATACTTTAATATAGTCATCCAATAATTGCTGATCATGTAACCAACGACCTTCATAAATATGATGTCCCATCGCGCAGGCAATCAAATTATATTGATCCGCATAAGAACGCGGAATTAAAAATTCAGTCAACGCAAAACCTTTCGGTGTTTTAATGATATGTTTTCTGTACGTCCACCAGCGGTAATAAAACATTTCTTCAAAATTCTGTTGCGGACATTCAAACAAAGGAATATTTTTTTTCATCCACTCCCATGAATCAGCATTCGGAACAGCTCCAATAATATTTTCATCTTCCATTTTGTTGAAATAATCAACATAATGTTTAAAGCTTTCCGCCTTTAAAATGAATGGTTTTTTCTCCTGTGAAAAGGAGTATAAATTTCCAATACAGGAAACGGCTAATATGATTATTTTAATTTTCATTGTGTTGTTCAACCAGTTTACTAACTGCTTTTTTCCATCCTCTATAATAATTTTCAATTCCGGTATTCATGGCTGGGCTTAATATAGTTCTGTTTTTGTTTAATGTCTTTAGTTGTTCAATGTTTTTAAAAACTTTTGATTTCAATCCCGCAAGATAAGCAGCGCCCAATGCAGAGACATCGGGCATTCCAATGCTGATGACATTTTTTTGTAAAAGATCTGTCAGAAACTGCATTACAAATTTATTTGAAGTGATTCCCCCATCAGCCATCAGCATTTGTAATTCAATATTTGTATCCTGTTCCATTGCTGCAATTACATCTTTTATCTGGTAAGCAATTGATTCAAGTGCAGCTCTAGCAATATGATTTTTATTGCTGCTGAAACTCAATCCATTAATCGAAGCCTTCACAGTCATGTTCCAATGAGGCGAACCCAACCCACTGAACGCCGGAACAAGATAAACGCCGTCATTATCGTTCACAGACATTGCCATTGCTTCACAGATCATATTATCACTAAACAATTGTAATTCTGTTTTCAACCATTCAACCGTAGCGCCACTTGAAACGATAACGCCTTCGAGCGCATAAGCAATCGCATCTTCTGTGCTCCAGCAGATCGTCGTCACCATTCCGTTGGAAGATAATTTTACTTCATTACCTATATTCATCAACACACTGCAACCTGTTCCCATCGTGGCTTTGGCAGTTCCGGTTTCAAAACAACCTTCACCAAATGCCGCCGCATGAGAATCGCCGATCATTGCATTGATATTAATTGCTGATGGAAGTAAACCTTTGAAATCAGTCTGACCAAAATCTGCAGACGATGATTTCAATTGGGGTAAACAAATACCTGAAAGTCCGATGCGTTCAATCAATTTCATATCCCATTGCAAAGTTTTCAGGTTAAACATCATTGTCCGCGACGCATTTGTATAATCACTTACATAATTTTTGCCATCCGTTAATTGATATAAAAGCCAGGTATCGATCGTTCCGAAATACAAATCATTTTCGGAAATTGCTTTTTTTATCGATTCATTATTTTCTTTTAACCAGATCAATTTGCTGGCAGAAAAATATGGATCAATGATCAAGCCAGTAACCGACCGGATATAATCTTCTAAACCTTCTTCTTTTAATCTTTCACAAACCTGCACGGAACGTTTACATTGCCAAACAACTGCATTGTGCAATGGTTTGCCTTTTCCATTCCATACAACAAATGTTTCGCGTTGATTTGAAATGCCGCAACAGGTCATTGACGTTAAGTCACCACCATTATTTATAAATTGTTCAATACATTTTTTTACAGACGATAATACATTTTCAAAAATCCCAAGCGCATCCTGCTCAACAAATCCATCACTTAAATAATTTGTTTTAAGTGGCTCCGATGCCCTTGCAATAACCAACCCCTGTTCATCAAAGATGATGGTCTTGGTACTGCTGGTGCCCTGATCAATTGCCAATATGTATTTTTTTTCATTCATTGTTTGTTGCTACGTCGTTCAATCTTTTTTTAAGTTGCATAATTAAAGTTCAATAGTATTCCTTCCGTACAAGTGACGAGTTCCGCTTCGCTCGTCGGGACAAGCACACGATGATGACCAAAGCTCTAATGCCTGTTAAAAAATATTTATTCATTCTTACTATTCATTTTATCGATGATCACTGCAAGCAATATCACTGATCCTTTTACAACCTGTTGCCAGAAAGGAGACACATCGAGTAATACCAATCCATTATTTAATACGCCGATAATGATTGCACCCAAAACTGTTCCCCAAATACTTCCGCGGCCACCACTTAATGATGTTCCACCAATTACCACTGCAGCAATCGCATCAAGTTCATAACCGGTACCGGCATTGGGCTGTGCAGAATCCAATCTTGCAGTAACAATAATACCACCCACTGCTGCCAGTGCGCCCGCAATGCTGTATACAATAATTTTTACACGATTGATATTGATCCCTGAAAGTCTTGCTGCGCTTTCATTTCCACCAATCGCAAAAATATAGCGGCCTAATCTTATCTTTTTCGTGACGATGATGGCAAGGATAACAATGACTGCAGCTATCCAAACAGGAACCGGCAATCCCAGTAACCAACCGGCACCGATAAACGCAAAATTTTTGGGAAAGGAGCTGATAGGAAAACCGTTGCTGTACAACATGGTAAAACCTCTTGCAATAGTGAGCATGGCCAGGGTTGCGACGAAAGGCGGCACTTTGAACTTTGTTATAATAATACCATTAAAGAAACCAAGCGATGCACCTACGATAATTCCTGCGAGTATTGCACCCAATATAGTAAACCCGATAAATAAATTAAGTGGATGAATCGCAATTCCGTTTTTCAACAACCCCGCAGTGATGGCGCCGCACAGAGCCAGTACTGATCCAACAGAAAGATCAATGCCCGCAGTGAGTATGATCAAAGTCATGCCTACTGCAATGCAGATATTGACAGATATCTGCCGCATAACGTTCAGTCCGTTTGCGATGGTAAAAAATTTATCGGATAGCAGCGCAAATACAACGCACAGGATAAACAATGCGATCAACGATTGCAGTTTACCAAAACGATCTTTATATATTGCTGTTTTTGTTATCAAGTTTTAATTACTTATTATTAATTAGCGGAGATCGCTGCTTTTAATATATTGTCTTCTGTTGCTTCTGCAGAAGATAATATCGCCGTAATCCTTCCCTCTGCCATTATGATTATTCTGTCTGATACTGCGAGGATCTCAACCAGCTCTGAAGAAACCATAACGATACCAATACCTTTATCCGTTAGTTGCTGCATGAGCTGATACATTTCATTTTTTGCATTCACATCAATGCCCCTGGTGGGTTCGTCCAGCAATAAAATTTTCGGATTTTTTTCTAACCATTTAGCAAGAACAATTTTTTGTTGATTACCGCCGCTAAGGTTTTTGGTGATCTGATTTTCAGAAGAAGTCTTAATGCCCAGTTGCTGAATATATTTTTTTGCAATTGCAGTTTCTTTTGCAGCATCCAGAAAACCTGATGACTCGATCTGTTCCAATGCAGGCAGACTGATATTCTTCTTAACTTCCAAACCCAATACCAGCCCATCTTTTTTCCGGTCTTCGGGTAATAATACAATTCCGGCATTGATCGCATCGATTGGTTTACTGATGGAGATTTTATTGCCGTTCATTAAAATATTTCCGGATATTGCTTCCGTATGCAAACCGAATATTGCTTCCAGGAATTCTGTTCGACCCGCACCCATCAATCCGAATATACCAATGGTTTCAGCTTCATGAACACTGAAAGAAATATTATGCAGTTCCCTGCCTTTATATTTTTGCCGGAGTGAAATATTTTCAAACCTGATCAATTCTTTTCCGGAATTGATACGTGTTATTTTCTTCAGCTGATTGGTTGCCCTGCCTGCCATTTTACTGATCAGTTCATCATGCGAAATATCCTGCATGTTACCGGAGCTGATTGTTTTGCCGTCACGCATAACAATATAGCTGTCGGCAATCTGGTAGAGTTCATTCAGTTTATGAGATATATAAATGACGGCTTTATTTTTTTTTCTTAACTGATCAATTACTTTGAAAAGTAATTCAACTTCTGCTGCGCTGATCGCCGAAGTCGGTTCATCCATAATGATGAGGTCAGCATCCTGAAGCAATGCCTTTGCAATTTCAACCATCTGCTGCTGTCCTACTTTCAGATTTGCCAGCAACAGATCGGGATTCAGTGCCAATCCAAGAACCTGTAATAGTTCCACCGCTTTGCTGCGCATACTTTTTTTATCCAGTAATCCTAATCCCGTTATCATTTCCCGGCCAAGAAAAATATTCTCCGTAATACTCAGATGAGGGACAAGATTCAGTTCCTGGTGAATGATCGCAATGCCCGCCCGTTGTGCATCTGCTGTACCCGAGAAATGAACAGGATTATCTTTAAAAAAAATCTGTCCTTCATATTCAGTATAAACGCCCGACAATATTTTCATCAACGTAGATTTGCCGGCACCATTCTCACCAATGATAGCGGTTACTTCCCCGGCTTTGATATCAAGGTCAACATGATCCAATGCAATCACACCGGGAAATCTTTTCGTTATGTTTTTAGTTTTGAGCAAATGATTATTTATAAATTATTCTGACAGGTAATATTTCAACAACATTCTTTTTGGTCTGATCGCTATTCAATTCTGTGCAACCAATGAACTGGATCAATTGCCCTTTTGAAATTTTATTTTTAAAAGGAACAACAACCTGTTGCTGCACTATTTTATTAAGTTCTGTTGACACTGCGTTATAATCCATCGTGTTATTGAAATCGCCCATGTTTATTTTACCGGTGACATCTCTGATAGCATTTCCAAAATACAAGCCCGTATTCAGTTTGACAGAAATGTTTCCTGCCCCATTTTTTACAATCAGTTCCGTTTCATTTCCTTTGATCTCATCAACAATGCCTTCTCCTTTTAATAAAACAAAAGAAGTATTGCTGATCCCTTGTCTGTGTGCATATTGATCCATTGCCTTTTGTGGTTCGGTATTCAGCAAAGAATAGAACTGATTGAAATCTGCTGCACTGTCGAGGTAAGGAGTAAATATATTCGCCCAGAATTTTTTAGCAAATTCAACAGGACTCGTATCGGTTGAAATGGTTTCTTTTTTTGTATCCAGTTTTTTAAACCAGACACTGTTGTAACCAAGTAAACCAATTACAGCAACAAGGGTAATATATTTCAGCGTTTTCTTCATTTTCATTTTTTTCCAAAACCCATGTAATTGTCTACGTTCTTTGCAGTCACCAATTCTACTGCTACCGGAATTTTTTCCGGAAAATCTCTTTTGCCTTTATAATATTCATCTGCAAACATGGCTGCCTTCTCGGCCATGATCTTTGGAAACTGCATGCCCGTAGCGATCATTTTATTTTCTTTGATCGATTTAACGGCGTCGTCTGCACCATCAAATCCAAAAACTTTTACGGTTTTTTCTTTTCCCGCACCAACCAATGCCTGATAAGCTCCCATTGCCATTGCATCATTACCGCAAAAAACACCGCTGATATCAGGATGGGCCTGCAGCATGGATTCCATCACTTCCATTCCTTTATTGCGGTCGAAGTCTGCGCTCTGTTGTGCAACCATTTTCAGATCTGGATAATTATCAACCACACTATGAAAACCCGTTGATCTCGCACGGGTATTGTTATCACCAGTTATACCGAGCAGCTCCACATAAGTTCCTTTCTTATTCATTACTTCTACAAAATATTTTGCGATGTCCACACTTCCTGAATATCCATCAGACAATATTTGCGAAGTCGCAAGTCCTTTTGCATTTATTTCACGATCAATACAAAAAACAGGAACGCCGGCTTCCTTTGCTTTTTTTACATTCGCAACAGAACCATCAGCATCAGTCGGATTAAAAAGAATGGCGCAGTAATCTCCTACCAGTATATTTTCAAAATGGTCAGTTTCCTGCGCTGTATTATTTTGTGAATCGAAGATCTTTGTTTCATATCCCAGCTCTTTGGCTTTAGCAGCAGCAGTTTCTGCAAGAAACACGAACCAAGGATTATTTAAGGTAGAAACGACGATCGCCATTTTTTTTGCTTTCTTCTTTTCATCATGTTTTCCATTACAGGAGAACATGCTCAGGGCAATCAGTAAAAATGCAAACCCGGTTTTTAAAATTTTCATATAGTTTATTTATTCCCTAATAAATTAATTACCGTTTCTGAAATTCCTTTTTCTGAAATTCCATAGTGATCAAATATCTCAGATTGAGAACCAGTCACCGTGTATTCATCCGGTATCCCTATTATTTTAAATTTATCCTGATAACCCTGTTGCAATAAAAAAGAAGCGCATGCTTCACCGAGACCGCCGTTCACACTATGTTCTTCAACAGTGACAACCGCTTTACATTTCTTTGCAAGAGCAAACAACAATTCCGTATCCAGGGGTTTAATGGTATGCATACTGACAACCGTTGCTTTAATTTGATGATCAGCTTCTAATTTTTTTGCAGCCATCAATGCCGGATAAACTGTTTCGCCCGTTGCAATAAAAGCGATATCATTTCCTTCCTGGATAACTCTTCCTTTTCCAAATTCAAACTCAGTATTTTCTTCACTCAATAAAGGCATTGCT
>JBDUCW010000170.1:0-8720 GCA_040003235.1 Ferruginibacter sp.
AGTAAAAACAAAAGGACTCCAGTCTTCCCTTGTAAAAGCAAAAATAGAATACGATGAAAATGCCTTAAATATTGAATGGTCAATTTTCTTTTGAAATTCGACGATCCGATCGTTACAACAATTGGATTTTTTTTCAATCTGCACTGTTGTGACGGATGGGATTGCGACAGAAATTTTTTAATGGTGGGATGACTGCCAGAAAAGCTGCAATAGAGATGAGGACTGCTTTTTTCCAAAAATAGGAGTTCCACAAAGCCTGGGCTTTCTTTATTTAAATATCTCAAATATTATCTGATTAGGTGGTTTTCCAAATATTTTTCAGGCAGAACATTCCGCCCGGTACTGATTGAACAAATCAAATCAATAATCTGTAAAGGTATATTGGAAATAATCTTTATAAAATAGAATGGATTGCGATTCGTGTGTAGGAAAAGTTCTACAGAAGAAAATGTCTTACCTTGCATGCCCCTAACTCTATCGACATGAAAAAAATCTTAATCGCCGACGACCATTCCATTATCCGCTCCGGTATAATATCATTTCTTAAGAATGCATATCCTGCTGTTAAAACGGCTGAAGCTATCAATGAAGAAACGATTTTACAACAATTAAAGGAATCAGCATTTGATCTGTTGATCATGGATATGCATATGCCCGACACCAATATATTCAGGTTGATAGAGGTAATACATGAAACATATCGTGCAACGCCGATCCTGATTTTTTCAATGAGCCCGGAAAAAACATTTGGAGTAAGAGTATTGAAAGCAGGTGCAAGCGGTTTTCTCTCTAAAGAATCTTCACTTGATGAAATGGAAAAAGCTGTCAATCTTTTATTGAACAATAAAAAATATGTAAGCGAAGAACTTGCCGCTGTGCTTGCTGACCAAAGTTCTTCCAAGACAGATAATCCTTTTGATAGCCTCTCTGCACGCGAGTTTCAACTGGCCAATCTTCTCCTTCAGGGTAAATCACTGAGTGATATAGCAAAGCAATTGAAGATTGAAATATCTACAGCAAGCACATATAAATCAAGGATATTTATAAAACTCCGTGTAAACAATCTCTTTGAATTAAAAGAAATGTCCACCGCTTATAATCTTTGATAAATCCTGTCGTAGCAGAAGTTCTACAAAAAGAAGACACAGGAAACTACATTCTTTTTTTTATTAATTTAAGAATTTTACAGCGTAATAAATTAACGGGTGTTATCCAAGTGCCCGTTAGTGTCCAATCCAAAAAAAACCAAACATGAGCAAAACGCTTTCCAGTAGGGTCAGCATTTTTCTGTCGCTGGATGCTGAAACTGTCTATGACTATTTCAATCCCCATGACCAGCGTCAGTCAGGTCATCAATTTCAGGACTATATTCTCAGTTCTGTTGAGTCAGCCAAAAGATATTCTGTTATACGTTATAAGGTAATCTGCATGAATGAAGCGGATAAACACTTTGCAGATCTATCGATAAAATCCGTCAAACGGCATTTTTCTGTAAAGAAATCGTCTGTATTCAGGATTTCAAAAAATTCAAATGCAGCAGAAACGATCATCATCGATAAAACCTATAAGTACGAAAAAGTATAAATTTTTACCAGCAATCATGTACCTGTCCCTGAATTATTCATTTGCACAATCTAAAAACGGCATGGAAAATTATCACACAGTGGGGAAGGCTACTGACTATAACTGGGCAGCGGTATTGCATCATGCAACAAAGAAAGGATTGTATGCTGAAATGAGATATAATTATGAAGATATCAATACCGTTTCAATATATGGAGGAAAAAATTTTAAAACCGGCGATGCAATAAAGATATCTGTCACACCCATGCTGGGATTACTTTTCGGAAAATATAAAGGCGCTTCGTTCGCCACGAATTTTGAAATGGTCTATAAAAAAATAACAATGTCGGCACAGCTGCAATATACCGGCAGCAAAGAAAAACGTGATGATAATTTTTTTTATAACTGGTCAGAGTTTATCTGGCAACCTGTTGAATGGTTATATGGAGGAATAAGTGTGCAGCAAACGAAATTGTACGCAACAGAATTGAAAAATGAAACCGGTATTGTAGTAGGTTTTGAAATGAAGAAAGTAATTATTCCTGTTTATTTATTCGGACCATTTACGAATTCAAGAAATCTGATGATCGGCTTGAACATGGAATGGTGAAGTAAAAAATAAAAAATCTAATATCCATAATCTTAAGAACATCTAAACAAACCTGACACTATGAAAAACAAAATCCTGCTTGGCATTATTGGAATGCTCTGTGTGGTAAGTTCCAAAGCCCAGCTCGGCGTAGGAACTACTTCACCAACTTCGATGCTCGATGTACGAGGCTCATTTGCGACCGCTTACCGCGCTTTCACAACAAATACCACAGCAACGGTGACCGATAACCTGCTTGTATTCACCGGTACCACAGCATCTACACTTACCATACCAACAGCTGTTGGATGTACAGGCAGAAGTTATATGATCAAGAATGCAAGTACAACCGGCCCTACACCCGTATTGACTATTGCAACAACTTCAGCGCAAACAATTGATGGAGCCGGATCATGGTCATTAATCTCACCCAATGAAACCATAACGCTGATCAGTAACGGAATTAACTGGAACATCACTGCACAGAGCCTTCCCGGAGGATCAGGTACAAGCTGGAGCCAGGGTGGCAACAGTGTTCCGTCAATAAAAACATTGGGTACGATCAGCAATTTTGATCTTCCTTTCATTACCAACAATACAGAAAAAATGCGCATCGCCACAACAGGAAACGTTGGAATCGGTGCCAGTTCTTTTAATGCAACCTACCCTGAAAAATTACTGGTTGATGCAGGAACCACCAGTTCTGTAAATGCAATTGTTGGTAAAGGAAATATTGACAGCTATCTCCAGCTAAACATACAGAATAATTCTGCAGGCGTTAATTCATCTTCGGATGTAGTGGCAACAGCCAATAACGGAAATGAAACGAGTAACTATGTTGATATGGGTATCAATGGTGGAAGTTATACCGGTGGTGTAATGGGATCGGCTAATGATGGTTATCTGTATACAATGGGAAATAATTTTTTGATGGGCACAGGTAATGTCTCAAAGTCACTCATCTTCATGACCGGTGGCACTTCGCAGGTTGCCAATGAACGCATGCGTATCGATGGCAGCGGTAATGTTGGTATCGGTGTTACAGCACCTTCTTATAAATTACAGGTGAGTGCAGCAAGTAATCCATTATTTTTAGGAGGGGTACAAACAGGTGCCGGTACAGATAGTATTCTGACAATCATCAATGGCGTTGTAAGAAAAATAAGTACAACAGCATTACCAGGTTCCAGTGGCTGGTCTACTACCGGTAATGCAGGTACCAATCCATCTTCAAATTTTATCGGAACTACAGATGCGCAAGCATTGGTGATAAAAGAAAATAATACAGCAGTTACCCGTTTTGAAAGTAATTCTATTGCTTTTGGAAACGGAGCTACGGTAAATAATGCTACCAATTCTTATGTTCTTGGAAGCGGTGCCAATATAGGGTTTAGTAAAAATGCTTCCATGGCTTTGGGAAATAATGCATCCGTAAGTAATGATAGTGCATTTGCCATTGGAACAGCAGCAACAACTACTGCATTAAACGCATTTGCAATTGGCAACGGCGCTGCAGCTAACAGCACCAATTCATTTGCTATTGGCCGTAATGCATACAATGGGTTCAGTCTTACTGATGGGATTGCGTTGGGAAATAATGCAACCACCAATGCTTCTAATTCTATTGCAATAGGGAGTAACAGTACTGCAGCTAATAAAACACAAACCAATGCTACTTCTGCAATTGCAATTGGCACAACAGCAGTTTCCAATAGTGCCAATTCGATTGCCATTGGAACCAACTCAAGTGTCGGTTTTAGTTTAAGTCCGGCTATAGCCATTGGTAACAGTTCTTTAGCGAATGGAAGTAATTCTATCGCAATCGGTAACGGTGCCAATGTCGGATTCAATGCCAATGCAACAGCAATTGGTGCAGGTGCTTCTGCAACCGTTACTGCAACCAATTCTACAGCTATCGGTTACAATGCAGCAGCTACACTTGCCAACGAAGTAATACTTGGTGACCGAAGTAATAACAGTTTATCAGTAGGTATCGGAACAGAAGGATTTTCTACGCTTAACCGCGAGAAATTATTGGTTGACATGGGAACCACCAGTTCTGTAAATGCAATTGTTGGTAAAGGAAGTATAGACAGTTATCTCCAGTTGAATATCTGGAATAATTCTGCAGGCATTAATTCATCTTCGGATGTAGTGGCTACAGCAAACAACGGAAGTGAAACAACCAACTATGTAGACATGGGTATTAATGGCGGAAACTATACCGGTGGTGTGATGGGATCAGCCAATGACGGCTACCTGTACACGATGGGAAATAATTTTCTGTTGGGTACCGGCAATGCATCCAAATCACTTGTATTCATGACAGGTGGAACATCCCAGGCTGCCAATGAAAGAATGCGTATTGATGGAACGGGCAATGTTGGTATCGGAACCAATGCGCCTTCACAAAAACTTGATATCAATGGTAACCTTCGTTTAAGCGGAGCATTTATGCCCGGGAACAATGCAGGTTCTGCTAATTATTTTCTTATGTCGAATGGTGCCGGTGTTGCGCCAATATGGATAGATCCTGTGGGATACCTGAACAGCCAGAGCTGGATACTGGGCGGTAATACATTAACCGGCACACATAATCTTGGTACGGTTTCCAATCATGATCTTCCTTTCATTACAAACAATACAGAGCGGATGCGCATAAATGCAAACGGAAATACAGGTATTGGGACCAGTTCATTTAATGTAGCAAATCCTGAAAAATTTGTTGTAGACGCAGGAACAACAGCTTCTGTAAATGCCATCGTTGGTAAAGGAAGTATTGACAGTTATCTTCAATTGAACATACAGAATAATTCAGCGGGCACAAGTGCGTCCTCGGATGTTGTGGCTACTGCAAACAATGGCAGCGAAACAACGAACTATGTTGATATGGGTATCAATGGCGGCAGTTATTCCGGAGGAGTAATGGGCGCTGCCAATGACGGCTATCTGTACACGATGGGAAATAATTTTTTACTGGGAACCGGCAATGCATCCAAGTCTTTAATATTTATGACGGGCGGAACATCCCAGGCTGCCAATGAAAGAATGCGTATTGATGGCACCGGTAAAGTAGGTATCGGCACTACTTCACCCAACTCTACTTTTCAAGTAAGCGGTTCTGTTACTATGTCTATAACAACCAAGACTGCCAGTTACACTGCAACTTCAACGGATCATACAATTATCTGTAATAATACAGCGGGCGCAATTACCATCACATTGCCGGCAGCGAGTACAGTTACCGGGAGAATATATGTGATTAAAAAAATATCAGGCATTTCGAATAACGTTATTATTGATGGGAATGTATCAGAAACCATTGATGGAGCATTGACCCGTACACTGTCCGTGCAATATGATACCGTACTGATACAATGTGACGGTTCGAACTGGTTTGTATTATCAAACTAAATAACAATTGCCAACAGTTTATTTAAACAGCTGATCATGAAAAAAATAATTTTTATAAATCTTGTATTGTTACTCACTGCATGCAGTTTATATGCGCAGGTTGATGTACAGAACAATGGTATCGTTTATATCGGATCTGCAACAGATACTTTTTTTGTAGGCGGTGCTTTTGTGAATGCATCGGGATCAGCATTTACCAACAATGGTATTGCCCAGGTTAAAAGAGATCTAACCAATGACCAGTCTGCCATGGCAGCAGGAACCGGAACATTGTACCTGAATGGAGCTGTTGCACAGGCAGTAGGAGGGGCGCAGACCCTTAAAACAAATAATCTTATTACCAATAACAGCGCAGGCATTACACTAAACAATAATCTCAGTGTAAGCGGACTGCATACTTTTACTGCCGGATTGATTACTACTGCCGTGACGCCTAATTATATGATCTATGAAGCGGGTTCTTCGTATACAGGAGATAATGACAGCAGGCATATAGATGGTTGGGTAAAAAAAATCGGTAACACTGATTTTATTTTCCCTGTAGGAAGTAATATTTATGAACGCACAGTTGCATTAACAGGCCTTACTGCCAACAGTGAGTTTGATGTAAAAAGAAATCCAAGGGTTACACCTAACTTCATACAACTGTTGTCACCACTGGTTCTGGTGGATACTTCCGAATACTGGCGGATCAATAAGATCAGTGGCGGGGCTGCAAATATCAGCCTGAACTGGAATACGGCAAAAGTGCCTTCCTATTCGGTATTGTTGAGTGACGTAAGAATTGCATTTTATGATGCGGGCATCAGTTACTGGACAAATATCGGTGGAACCGCCACGGGAAATACTTCAACCATTGGTTCAGTAACAACCAACAATATTTCCATATTCAATAACAATTTTACCCTTGGCAGCATTTCTTTTACACTGCCTTTGCAAATAACAAATTTTACGGGTAAACGCAGTAATGATGTAACAAAGCTGAACTGGACTGTCGCAAATGAAATGAATATTCAAAAGTATGAATTGCAAAGAAGCGATGATGCCATTAATTTTTATACGATCAATACACAATATCCTTTTAATACAAATAACAGCGCATTCTATAGTTATGATGACAGGACTTCAGTACATGGTCAGGCTTACTACAGGGTTCGTTGCACCGGTAATAATATGTCGATAAAATATTCCGATGTTGTTAAAGTAAGCAGCCAGGAAAATAGATATGATTTCTATGTGATAAAAAATCCGGTAGATGCCGTGATCGAAATCTACGCTGATAATTCTTATAAAGGGATTTATAATTACACACTGGTCAACACTGCAGGACAATTGATGCAGTCTGGCAGTTTAAATATTTCAGCAGGAGGTGTTCAATCGATTAACCTGCAATCCAACTTAACAACCGGTACTTATGTATTGCTGGTAAAAAATGCAGAAAATATTTTAAGGAAGACAATTATAAAACAATAGTCTGTGGTTCGTAAAAAATAATATGGATAAAGGCAGCTCAAAAGGCTGCTTTTTCTTTACATCTTTTCTAATTGATCCGGTCTAGGTAGAAAGAATATTTTCTTTGAATGCGGGAATGATCCTTTTTTGAGATGCCTGTTCATAAGCATAGGCAATGGATAATAATTGCGGTTCACTGTATGCAGATCCAAAAAAGGAAATGCCGACGGGGAGGCCCAGCACCGCGCCCATGGGAACCGTGATATGCGGGAAACCTGCCGTGGCTGCAGGTCTTGACATGGAAAATCCAGTGCCGTAATTCCCATTTACCAAATCAATACAGGCGGCCGGACCATTACTGATGCCTGATAAAGCATCGAGCCGGTTATTCTTTAAAAGATCATCAATGATCTTGCGTGAAGCAGTAGAACGGACCAGTGCATCTGTATATTCTTTACTGTTGAGATCGGATCTTTCCTGGCTTGCAATTAAAGTTTCCTGTTTAAAATATGGCATAGCAGCAGATTCATTTTCTTTGTTGAAAGCAATGATGTCCTGTAACGTTCTCATTTTTGAATTGCTGCCGGCAAGATATTTATTAAGTCCGTCTTTGAATTCATATTGCAGTACAAGTGTTTCTGCATTACCCATTTCATTCACTGGTTTTAAGATATCCAGTTCAATAATTTCAGCGCCATGCTGTTTCATTAATGCGATCGCATCAAGAAATAAAGCCACTACGTTTTCATTGTTCCCTTTTAAATGCGTTTTTTCTATTCCGATGCGTTTGCCCTGTAATGCTGCTTTATCCAGATATTTTGTATAATTCATTTTATTTCTATCATCTCTGTTAGCCGCCACACTTGCTGCGTCAGTATTGTCTTCAACGAAAAGTTCACCTAAAAGAATAGCGGCATCTCTAACGGTTCTCGCCATCGGCCCTGCTGTATCCTGTGTGATGGAAATGGGAATGATTCCGGATCTGCTCCATAGACCTACTGTGGGTTTGATGCCCACGATACCATTTACAGAAGAAGGAGAGATAATGGAACCATCTGTTTCAGTGCCGATGGCAAGTACACAGAGATTGGCAGATGTTGCTGCACCCGATCCCGCACTGGATCCTGATGGGTTTCTGTCGAGGATATAAGGACATTTGGTTTGCCTGCCGCGACTGCTCCATCCACTTGTGGAACGGCTGCTTCTGAAGTTCGCCCATTCGCTCAGGTTAGTCTTGCCAAGTATTACGGCGCCGGCATTTCTCAGCATCCTGACAATAAATGCATCACCGGAAGCTATATTACCTTTCAAGGCAAGAGAACCTGCGGTCGTCATCATTTTATCAGCAGTATTGATATTATCTTTTATTAAAACGGGGATTCCATGTAAAGGTCCGCGGATTTTTGCCTGCATTCTTTCTTTATCCAGTGATGCGGCAATCATCATTGCATCCGGATTAAGTTCTATCACTGCGTTCAGCTTGGGTCCTGCTTTATCAATTTCAGCAATTCTTTTAAGATACATTTTAGTAATGCCTTCAGACGTAAGGGTGCCATGCGCCATCTTAAACTGCAATTCATCAATGGTAATTTCATCCAGGACAAATTCATCGTTGCCGGAAATTGCGTTGGGTAAGTTTTGTTTTGAGGTAAAAGAACTCATGCCTGCAGCAGTTATAGCAAGTCCTGTTAATGAAGTGTTG
>JBDUCW010000276.1:0-2584 GCA_040003235.1 Ferruginibacter sp.
TTAATTTTATTTAAATCTTTCTCTTTCAAAAAAACTATAAACTATCTTATAAACTTTCTCGCAGGCAGGCCTAAGGAAATAGGATGCAATGTTTGCTGCAGTTATTTCGAAATTAATGAGTTGCTGTAGCTACTTCTTTAATGTTTGTATTTTGCGCAGATAATATTAACCATTCTTCATTTTGCTTATGCAGAATCCATGTGAAAATTCCGTGACCTGACGGCCTTGGAATGTTTTCGGTTTCCAAGGCACCGGTAATCCCCCAACCAATGTGCGTAATTGCCAAGTCAGGTTCTGTATATTTAATTTTAACACTATCAGTTTTCCCATACTTGTTTTACATCTAAAGCTTTGATGTTTATGATCCTGAATTACTTCTTTTCTGCCTTTTAGCTAAATGCCCGCCACATTTACAAAATCAACATTTTCTTTAAGCAAAGTTCCCATCGAATCCATATCATGAGTGTTCCAATACTTTTCCCATTTATTTACTCTCGCATTCAAAGTTGCCAGATCATTGGAACTATATGTTAATGTAGTTTGCGAGTAAGCAACAAATGAACTTAAAAGAAAGGAATAAAAAAAGATGTCGCATATTTTATTTTAACATAGCCGGAAAAAAAATACCTTTTTAAATTAAAATTGCTCGTATAATTCAACTCAACGGTGGGCTTGCTGCAGTGCTTAAATTTTATATTGTTTGCTCGTAACAAAAACCCTATTTAAAACAGCCTATCACTTATCAACTAATTTATTAACGCAGTGTGGGAATTTAGACAGTCTGACGTTGCTGCGAATAAATTATATAGATTACTAATAAAACATTGTCTGGTGAGGACACTTAACAAGGGAACGGTGTAATTAGTCTTTGAGGGGGTCATGTATCACTTTTATTTTGATGAAGCCTTTTGTTACCTCGACTTCATTGTCTTTATGTTTGGTATCAACGCTGTTATCGATCAAAATGGAAGAATTATTAGGTGCATCGAAAAGAATAACAGCCTTCGGAGTATAGCTCACCCCGGCAAGTTTTTTCTCCGTTTCTTGCTTTTGCTGCATTATTAAAAATTTTCTTTGTAAGATTTCCAGCGGTGTAAGGCCGGCAGGTAAAGTAATTAACGGGAAAAACGTGTTCTGCATTTCTGTGATTAGATCCATGATTTTATTCGGGCTGGATTTTAATTTTGAAGCTACAACAAAAACGTAATTCATAAAACCCACTAAATCTGTCGTGTAAAGTAAAGGTGAATACCCGGTTAAATTTTCATTCGGACGATATCGTACGGGTTCCAGGGTAACCGAATCCCGATTACTTAGATCTGGAAAATCTATGCTGAAGACGGGGAAGTGCATAAGCATGTCTTTTGGGCCACTGTAAGAGTAATTAACCCAATTGTCGTCATTTCTTTTCACTGATTTTGTGCCGTCAGTCACTCGCATTGGAATGTAATATTCTTCTTCTTTGGCAGTTCCATAATCAGGGCCAAATAGGTGAAGTGTCCATTTGCAGCCGTTTGCGTTTCTGGCAAGGCTTACATATACTTTATCCGGAGTGTAGATTTTGCCGGAGGCTTTCAAATCAGGTTTATCATTTTCAGTAATTTGCAGGTTGAAATCAAGATCGGCCGTCAATGCGAAACGGTTCAAATTCCTTATTCGTAAAACAAGCTGGTTCAATCGTTCCGAAACGTCACCACCAACACCCATTAATTGCATTTGCCTGTTTCTGCCAAGGGTTATTGATAAGTTGAAGATCACATCCCAGTTTTTCTTTGTGATCTCTTCATTTATATAATTTTCATATTCGGGGCCTTCTAACAATTCGGATAACCCTTCCAGTGGGGCCGTCCCATCATCAAAGCCCAATAATTGTTTTTTTCTTTCGTTTTGCAGAATGCTGCTAATGACACAATCCTGCATGAAAATATTTTTCCCGTTTCGGCTTGTCAGCAGTTTTACTTTTTCATCCGTTCTTGAGAGAGAACGGGTGAAGGCCTCTTTTAAATCTTCATTAATGGAGGTAGAACCAGGTTCTATTGGTGTAACAGCCACTGCACCTGTTGATGCCATATAGCGGTAAATGTTCATTGCTGCCTTCATTAACTGGTACTCGTATTCCGTGAATTCCTCTTCCCATTTTTTCCATTTCTCCTGGTAACGCTTTTGTGCATTTTTATCGCAGAAGAAAGCAAGACTAAAATCTTTTTTGGGAGGCGCCTCAAAACTCATCCCGGGTTCGTTGCGCAACAGTTCTTTGAGTTGCCTGTGCATTTCGGTAAGGTCTTCTTCCGGGGCGAAATCTGGTTCCATACCCCCCCTGGACTTTTCAGATATAGGTTTCAATGATGGAGGCGCAGGAAGGTCAGAAGAAGGAGAAGAATCCTCATCAAATAAAAATCCGAGACGCCTACCGCCTAGAAAAAGTAGAGTGAAAGCGGCTCAAGTTTTGAAAAGCGGAATTGACTCTTCAGGTTCTGGAGAAGATGGCGATAGCGACAATGACAATACTAAAGTTGGCGAAGAAAGCGACAAATTCACCAACATCCCAAAAAAGTCCGAAGGCGGAGTAAAAGTCCCGTGCGAC
>JBDUCW010000171.1:0-8624 GCA_040003235.1 Ferruginibacter sp.
GATTGGCGGGTAGTGTGAAAGTTGTCAGCAATAGCGTTCGGTGTCATTGCCTGTGATGCAATCAGGATAATAATTGCCCGTCTGGTCGGGTCAGCTATTGCCTGAAAAATGTCTCGTCTCATTTTTTTTAATTTTTGGTTGCGAAGCCAATCGGTTGCAAATATATGCGCAACTATTCGGTTTCGCAAATTTATTTTTTAAATTGAAAGAAAGCCCGGTAAAACAGCAGGTTGCCAGTTTCTGAAGCTGCCATGAAATTATTGCAAACAAAACCCGAAACGAGCATCGGGAGGCCGGCCGGTTATATTCTCAGAATTATTTCACTACGTTTGTAAACGGCTGTAAGGGATTAAGAAAAATAAGAGGTTAACAGGATGCTGTCAAATCTATTCGTCAGCGGCCGTTCTTAAATTTGCCTTCACATTTAAATAAAGGAAAACAATAGAATTATGAAATCAATATTTGATCAATCAACAAGAGATGAAATAATTAACAGGATCAGAACCCTGAATGAAAACAGCAAAGCTCAATGGGGAAAGATGAACGTTTACCAGATGATCAAACATTGTGTATTGGCGGAAGAAATGTTCCTGGGGAAAAGGGAACATAAAAGAGCTTTCATTGGGAAATTATTCGGCCGGATAGCTTTAAAAGGAATGCTGAAAAATGAAAAGCCAATAGCCAGAAATTCTCCTACCTCTGCTCACTTTATCGTTAAAGAACAGGATGGAGATATATTTTCTGCGAAGCAGCAATGGATTGCACTGGTAGAAGATTATGCCAAATTTTCAAATGATGCGTTTGTGCATTGGTTTTTTGGAAAGATGACTAAAGAACAGGTTGGATATTTTACTTATAAACATATAGACCACCATCTGCGGCAGTTTAACTGTCAGGCAATATGACCAACAACGGACCGGTAACAAAAAAATTTTTTCATTCAAATACCACCGGACAGACCGGCTTCTGAATATTAACTTTCGGCGGTACCTCCTGTTTGTATTTGTAAAAAATAAGATTACATTAGTGTGTCTCAAACCGGAATGCTGTAAAATAATCTCTTTTTTAAAACTGCTGCAGAAATATTAATACGCAATTGGAAACGGATCTAAAGTATTAATAACAATAAGGAATAGGGTTACAATCAGGGAATCAGTGGCATGGCTAAAACGACATTTAAATGGATACTGGCAAAAAAAAGATAAAAATTGGCCTGGCGTTATCGGGTGGCGGATACAGAGCTGCTGCATTTCACTTAGGCGTTTTTCGAAAATTAAAAAAACTCAATCTTATAGATAAAATAGATGTTATTTCTACTGTTTCAGGAGGTTCAATCGCCGGCACTTATTATGCGATTCATAAAGATAATTTTGAAGTATTTGAAAATTCTTTTGTAGAGAATTTACGTAAGAGTACTGTCAGAAGAATTATCTGGCATTGGAGATTCTGGTTACCTATAATTATCCTTTTAGGTTTTTTAGGAATTATTTTTTTTAATCCATTTAATTTAACGCTGCCAAAATGGGTGATTTGCATTGAAGTGCTGATTATTCTGCTGGCCTTAATATTTGGCCAGTTTAAAATAATCTCATTTACAAAACTTAAGATCGGAGCGTATACAAAAATATTCTTTGGAAATAAAGTAATATCAGATTTACCTGATTCGCCCATCCTTGCGATCAATGCTACTAACTTATCTACCGGTACTTCATGGACATTTTCAAAAAATAAAAGTTCTGATTCAAGCTATGATTTTCCAAACGATGGAGGGAAAGCAATAAAATTTATATGCGGAAAAATGCCGCTGGCAACAGCTGTAGCAAGTAGTTCCTGTGTTCCATTTCCCTTTGACCCGGTTTCAATAAAAGAAGAATATTTTGAGCATTCAAAAGATTTCAAAAGAATTGCGCCTAAATTAATCGATGGAGGTCTGTATGATAATCAGGGTATTCATAAGTTAACTCAGAAAAACTCACCCTATTTTTGTGATATCATTATTGTGAGTGATGGCTCTCTGCCATTCAGCAGTAAATACAGATCAAGCAGCACGATATTTATTCTCTATAGAGGAATAGATGTAATGATGCGGAAAATAAAAAATCTCCAGTTTAACAGAGACATTTCTTCAAGACAGGAAATAGCATATTTTTCATTAGACTGGAAATACAAATTCTGCCTGGTAGAATTTATTAAAGCTGCTAAAAATAAATTGGTTCTGCCAATGGTTCTTTCTTATCACGGGCTTACAAATGTAATCCTGGAGAAATCAATGGAAGAATTGCTGCATTTGCTTTCTGATAAGATCCATTTCAACAAAATAGTTGAGCAGGGTTTAACCAATAAAGAAATTAAAAAGATAAGTTCTATTAAAACAAATTTAACTGCACTTAAGTCCCGTGATATTGCTTTGCTTTCCCGGCACGGAGAGATACTTACTGAAATTCAGATTAAATTATACTGCCCAACCTTAATCACAGAATTTTAATAGCCAGAGCAGAATTCTTCCCATCTCACCGGCTGCTTTCAAACTGATATACTATTGCTTATTTGCATTTATAAAAAATAGAACTAAATTGGTATATGGTGAAAAAGCATCCCGTAAATCTTTTTCTTTTAAGCACAGCCTCAAATCAGTTATTTATATTTTTCGATTAACAGATATCAATATGAAGCGCTATTCATTTTTTTTATGCCTGCTCGTTTTAGTAACAGATTGCGGATTTGCGCAAAACAAAAAACAGAAGCTGGACGAAATAATGAAGACCTATCATAATTACAATATGTTCGACGGAGCTGTTTTGGTTGCTGAAGAAGGGAAAATAATTTACAAAGCTGCTTTTGGATTGGCCAACAGGGAATGGAATATTCCTAATACTACCGACACTAAATTCATGATTGGTTCTGTTTCAAAGTCATTCACTGCAGTGCTGATGCTTATCCAGGTGCAGAAAGGTTTGATCAGTCTTGATAAAACAATTTCAGATTACCTTCCAGAATTTTCCGGTAAACCTGCGGCTAAAGTCACGATACGGCAATTGCTCAACCATACGTCAGGGATCCCGAATTATGATATAATAAAAGACTTTTTTCCAGGGATAAGCCGCAGGAATTTTTCGCGAGAGGAATATGTAAAGGTATATATGGATTCGGTATTGGCTTTTAAACCGGGCACAAAATATCTGTACAGCAGCTGGGGTTTTTTTACGCTTGGATATATTATGGAAAGGGTTACCGGAAAGTCATACCCGCAATTGATGAAAGAAGATATTTTCGATAAGATTGGTATGAATAATTCAGGTTCTTATTTTCATACACAGATAGTAAATAAAAGAGCTACCGGATACGATTACAGTTTTGGAGGATCTACCAGCTCAGATTTCCGCGACCAATCAAATACTATGGGAACAGGAGATCTGTATTCAACAGTGGAAGACATTTTCAAATTTCATCTTGCACTTGGTAATAACAGTTTACTGAATGCAGAACTTACTGCGGAAATGTTTACCCCGGGCATGAGACCGGCGCAATATGGTTATGGCTGGTTCAATAAAATGTTTAAATATACTCCCACAGATAGCGTAGCCTCAAATTTTCATCTAGGAACAACGGAAGGGTTTCTGGCTTTTGTAAGACGTATTCCTGCAACAAACAGTTTGATAGTTATACTGTGTAACAGCGCACCTACCGATTTTTTCGGAATAACAGAAAATCTGGGTAAAGTGCTTTATAATAAACCCGTTCATCTGAAACAGCCTGTTCACAAAGCTGTAGAAAAACTGATAGCCGAACAGGGCGCCATAAAAGCAATTAAGGAATATCAACGGATGAAAACAGATACGGCCAATTACTATGTTGACTGGATCTCCATGAATTTTCTTGCAGAACAATTGCAAACATTAAAAAGATATGAAGATGCAAGAATTATTGGCGAAAACAATGTTTCGGAATTTCCTGATCGGGATCTGGTCATGTTGACAATGGGGAATATTTACCTGGTATTGAACCGGAAAGCAGATGCTATTGCTTACTATAAAAAGGCACTCGCCATTAATCCGGATTATGAAGAAGCAAGAAATAAATTAAACCGGCTTGAGGAAAACAGATAAAGAAAACACACATCAGCCGGCTTTGAGAATGGAAAATTACTTTAAATAATATCGAAACGGCCTCCTGACTTTGCGGTAAAACTACTCGGCTTTATCAGTAATGTTCTTAAAATATATTATTGAATCAACGGCAGTGAAGATTTGCGGAATACAGAAATATTTATCAATGTTTGTAAACGGGTATGAGTAATTAACACAATCAGCAGTAGGCAGAATTGCGTTAATTTGTGAGTTGCAAGCAATCCTGTTTGACAACACATCAAATTATTTTAAGTTTCGAGACCAATATGAAAAATGCATTTTTTTTATTTAGCCTGATAACAATTTCCATCGTGGCAAAAAGTCAAATAAGTAAAGGCAATTGGCTTGTTGGCGGTTCAGGTTCGTTATATTCTTATAATGAAGATTACCAAACAACCCCACCAGTTAATTCTGTTCAATATAAATATCTGAATGTGGATATTTCAGCCTCGATAGGCTATTTCCTGTTAGATAAAATTGTCCTTGGTTTACGTCCGGCTTTTTCCTGGTTTAAAGGAAAAGGAGTTAGTTTCACCGGAAATGCAAGTGGAGGCAGTACAGATAATAAAAGATATCAGATTGGTCCGTTTGGCCGGTACTATTTTTTAAAAAAAGATAAGGAATTTAATATAGTTGGGGATATAAGTTATCAGTACGGAGTAGTAGATCTGAACGACCCCAGTAATGGACATTTAAATACATTCACAATATCAGCAGGCCCGGTTCTCTATTTTAATTCATCAGTAGGGCTGGAGATATTATTAGGATACAGTTCCAGAAATGAATTTTATGGTGACAATAAAGATTACAGAAAAGGGTTTCTGACCAGTATAGGATTACAAATAGACTTAGAAAAAAAATGAAGCCTTTTATGAATGATCCTGATTATTGAAGGGACCGGCCGAAGTATATGAAACTTATAAAACATTATTTGCCGAATACTCAATCATTTTTATTCCTGACCAAATCGCATGCTGGGCAGGCAGACAGAATTCTGCGAGATATCCGTTCTTATCATCAACTTTTAATTATAAATTTAACTTCGGTTCCGGGCGGACGGTTGGTTGATTCTCCAACTTTCAAAGCCTCTAACGAGGATTTTTAAACCGACAAACAATTTTTAAGATTTCACAAATATGATATACAACAATATCACACTGACGAAAACAGAGAAAGATGATCTAAACTCATTCTTTCAATTTCAACTTGACAAAGAAGCAAACTATCTGGCGGCATTCACATCGAAAGATCCCAATGATAAAACCGCATACATTGAAAAATATTCAAAGCACCTCGCAGACCCAACAATAAATATGCGGACCATAAAAGCGAATGACGAAATAGTAGGTAGCATTGCAAGGTTTTTTATAGAAAAGGATGCTGAAATTACCTACTGGATTGACAGAAAATTCTGGGGGCAGGGGATTGCCACAACTGCCCTCAAAAACTTTTTAAATGCAGAACAGATCAGGCCAATTTATGGACGTGTTGCATTTGACAATTATGGCTCACAGAAAGTTTTAGAGAAATGTGGGTTTGTAAAAATCGGCACTGACAAAGGTTTTGCAAATGCCCGGCAAACTGAAATCGAAGAATATATTTATAAACTTACAGACTGACAACCCGCAAGCAACGAACCTGAAAAATATGAAGCCGATACTGTTATTGATATCTTTAATTCCGGTTTTTTCTTTTAGCCAGGTTAACTATAGATTATATAAAGAGGGGGATCGCTTTAAGTACAGATTAACAAGCGAAGTTTACCGCAATGATAAATTTACAGGCAAAACGGTTTCCATTTCCGAACATACAATTGTAAAAGACAGTGGTTTTCTTTCTGAAGAAGTGAAATGGCTTCATAAGACTTCCTATACTTCAAAGGATACAATTAATGTAGACAGTATTGCACAAAAAATCAGGCCTTATAAAATATCACTTTCATCAAAAGGAAAAGTTTTGCTTCCGGGGTTGATTGTTCCTGAAATGGTAGGTGACATTACAGATTTAAATACTTTCTATGTTGCTGTTGCACCGGCATTGAATGCTCAAAAATTGTCTTCTGAAAATCCAATATTCATCAATGATAAACTCAAGCAGGGAAATTTTGCTGATAGTATTGAGGTCTTATACGGCACGGATTGTCTGGAAGTGACACAAAAACTTATCAGCACCAATAAAAAATATACAGCTATAGAAACCAGCTTCGCTCCGCCTTCCTCCCTTTGTCTAACCCCGTTGCTAGACAGCATCGCGAAAAAGTCATTTAGCCATTTCAACAATATTGAGTTCATTAGAAAAAGTGAAGGAGGCAAAGTGAATTTGTTCTGGGGGGTAGAAACGTTTACTATCACATCAAAAGTAAGTAAAGTCAATGGGCAAATCATCGAGGCTTCTATGTCTAACTTTTTAACTTTGAAGATGCGTTATAATGCATCACCTGACTTGAAAACCTATGCAATAGAAATGCCTGTAACAATCAAAAGAATCCTGACACTTGAACTATTGAAGTAAGGTATTAGCCGAAAGTCCAATAAAGAAAAACAATCGTAAGTCCAGCAGGCAAACTTACTATAGCCACCCAGGGATAATTTCCTGCCTGGCACAATCCGTTTCGTTGTGT
Organism: Ferruginibacter sp.; assembly: GCA_040003235.1. Lineage (GTDB taxonomy): Bacteria > Bacteroidota > Bacteroidia > Chitinophagales > Chitinophagaceae > Ferruginibacter. Next base: position 6,748 of record JBDUCW010000171.1, read on the forward strand.
GCGTGATTGGGTATCTTATCAAAAACAGTATGAACGCTTAATATGTTTATCAGTAGTATTAAAATAATGAAGTCACGGTTTTAATATGTAATAAATATAAGCCCTATGAATGAAAAATATTTTACCGTCTTTAATGAGGCTTCCGATGGGATTGTGCTCATGAATGACCAGGGTAATTTGACCGAGGCAAATATAAGCCTGTGCAAAGTTCTTGGATATACCCGTGAAGAATTACTGAAAATGAATATTGCAGACCTGATCGATCCTGAGCAATTGAAAAACGATCCGATTGCCTTTGAGGCTGTAATGAATGGAGAACACATACTACGAGAACGAAGGCTGAAGAAAAAAGACGGATCTATTATCGAAATGGAGATCAATGTCAGGCGGATTTCGGAAGACCTGATCATTGCAATAGGCAGAGACATCACGGAACTTCGCATAGCCCAAAAAAGAATTGCCATCAGTGAATCTAAATTCAGAAGTGCCTTTGAATATTCTGCAATGGGCATGTTACTGGTATCTACGGAAGGGAAAATTTTACAGGCGAATAAAAAATTTGTACAGATAACGGGTTATGATGAAGAAGAATTACTCCGGATGACCTTTTACGATATTACTCATCCCGATGATATTGAATATGGCCTTTCTTTGGCTAACGCTGCTTTGGATGGGAAGCTGGCTACTTATTCTACCGAAAAAAGATACATTCATAAGAACAGGAACATTATCTGGATCAATCTTACCAGTTCTGTTGTCATTGATGCTGCCGACAAAGTGCAGTATTTTGTAGCACAGGCTGAAGACATCACAGAGAAGAAAGAATCTGAAGTAAAATTCAAACAGCTTCTGGAAAAATCATTGGTAGGAATTTATATTCACCAGGATGGACATTTCAGGTATGTAAATCCAAGAATGACTGCAATCTTCGGATATACGGAACAGGAACTATTGGAAATACCCGTTAAACTATTCATACATGAAGAAGATGTGCCGTTCTCAAGAGAGATGATCCGGCAAAGGATAACAGGTGAAGTAGAAGCTGCGCACTATGAGGTAAGAGGAACAAAAAAAGATGGTACTGTTATATGGCTTGAAATTCACGGCTCTACCATCGACCATAAAGGAAAAAAAGCTGTTATAGGAAACATACAGGATGTTACAGAAAGAAAAATATCAGAGGCTGAACTGAAAAGAATTAATCATGATATAGGGGAACGGGTAAAAGAACTAAATTGTCTTTATCGTACATCTGAATTAACCAATGCTGCCGGGAAAACAATCAAAGATATTTTACAGGAACTGGTTCATATTATTCCGCCATCGTACCAGTATCCAGAGATTGCAACTGCCCGGATAACCTTTAGGGGCCTTACTTTCGAATCAGAAAATTTTTCTGAGTCAATATGGAAACAGTATGCTTCGATTAAAATAAACAATGCAGATGTTGGCCTGGTAGAAATTTTTTATACCAGGGAAATGCCGGAACTCGAGGAGGGCCCTTTCCTTAAAGAGGAAAGATTTCTTATTAACTCTATTGCAGAAATTCTGGGTACTGCTGCCGAAAGAAAAAATGCAGAAGCACTTATAAAAGAACAGGCAGAATTGTTTCGGGCTATTATTGAAAATACAAAGGAATCGATTTACCTTATTTCCACTGAATACAGGGTTCTGCAATTTAATAATACAGCCAGGGAAAGAGAACGCATAACCCGGGGAATGGATATATATATTGGTGCAGATTTCAGGGACTTTGTGTATCCCGATAAAAAAGATATTTTTCATTCCCAGTTCGAAGATGCACTGAAAGGAATTTACCGTGTGGAAGAAGTAAGAGCAAAAAGTATAACAGGCGATTATCTTTGGTTTCAGTCAAA
>JBDUCW010000006.1:0-71978 GCA_040003235.1 Ferruginibacter sp.
CTGCCTTTAAATCTTAACCAATCTTTCGCGAAGTTTTCAAAGAGAACCATAGAATATTCAATTTATTCAGAATAGATCATGACAATCAAAGCTATCATAAAAATCAGCGTTCAACAGAACATTGATTTTTATGATTTTACTGATTTACGCGGATTACTTGAGAACTTCAGAAGTATAATCAATATGGTTTGGTTCAATGATGGATTAAGATTAGAATGCAGGATATGAAAAACTGCCTTTAAATCTTAACCAATCTTTCGCGAAGTTTTCAAAGAGAACCATAGAATGTTCAATTTATTCAGAATAAATCATGACAATCAAAACGATCATAAAAATCAGCGTTCTATTAAAAGCTTCACATAGAAGTTTTGCCGCTTAAATATTTATTTATAAAAAATATTAGGTAAAAGATCAAACGTACGATTTTTATCCTACCTTCGTTTTATGAAGGAAAAGAATATACCTGCAAACGAACCAACAAGAGCTGAACTCGAGATACTGCAGGTGCTCTGGAAACACGGGCCTTCCACCGTTCGCTTTGTGAACGATACGCTCAATGAAATGAAACGGGCTGTACAATATACTTCTACGTTGAAACAAATGCAGGTGATGGTTGAAAGGAATATGCTCACCCGCGATGAAAGCAGTATGAAACATATTTATCATCCCGCCATTGAAGAACAAAAAACAAAGGGTGCGTTGCTGGATAAAATGGTTGAATCTATGTTCGATGGCTCTGCAAGCAATATGGTGATGCAGTTACTCGGCAATAAAAAAACCCCCGTAAAAGAATTGCAGGCAATCAAAGACATACTTGCAAAGCTTGATAAGGATAAAAAATAATCTTAAAAACCTGTTATATGCATTTGCTTTCTCTCAATAATATATTTGCTGCTCCTGTGATCAGCGCATTGTGCAGAACACTCGTTCATTCAATCTGGGTGGGCTTCCTGCTTGCTATGATAACAGGTATCATCATGCTCTCGACAAAGAAAAGCAATGCCGCATTTCGTTATAATTTATTGACGGCAGCTTTCATCAGCTTTATTGTTTCCATGCTGATCATATTTATTGTACAGATTACAACAGCGGTAACTGCTGTTGACACAACTGCTCTCTCTCCTTCACTTTCGCAGACTACCACTGCAACTGCTCCATTGCATTTTTATTTTATACCTGATAAGTCAAGTGTTACGTCAACGATCAATACTTTTCTAAACCACTACAGTAATGCAATCGTATTGATCTGGTTCCTCATTATTGTTTTCCGAAGCATTGGATTTATTGGAGGTATCCGGAAAATTCAACAACTTAAAAATACGCAGTTAAGTTCCGCAGGTGAGGACTGGAATAAAAAGCTTTTCGAGCTCTCGCAGCGGTTGGGTATTCAGCGCAGCATACAATTCTTTCAATCAGGTTTAGCCAGGATACCTATGGTGGCTGGCCATTTTAAACCCATCATTCTTTTTCCGATAGGCTTGCTTGCTTCATTACCACCCGACGAAATTGAAGCAATATTGATTCATGAATTGGCGCACATCAAGCGAAAAGATTTTCTGATGAACATGCTGCAGCATTTTGCCGAAATACTTTTCTTTTTTAATCCAGCAGTATTGTGGACTTCCGCTTTGATCAAAGTAGAAAGAGAAAATTGCTGCGATGATATTGCCGTTGCCAATACAGGTAATAAAAGAAATTATATTAATGCGCTCGTTGCTTTCCAGGAATATCATCTCGGCAGTAAACAATATGCACCGGCATTCGCAAATACAAAAAGCCATTTGTTACAGCGGGTAAAGCGCATGTTGTATAACAATACCAGCAGCCTGAATAAATTAGAAAAGACTTCATTGGCAGTATGTATGGTACTGGTAGCCGTGATGACCGTGTTTTTCTCCAATGCGGGCATCATCACTAAAAAAGAAACTGCATTGCATGGTTCTGTGAATACATCTACTGAAACAGAAAACACTGTAAGTACTGAAACTGAGCAAAAAGAAAAAACAGCAGCTCTTAAAATAAGGCAGGCACAACAAAAAGCAGATGCATTGAAAGCAAAGTATGATGCTGACAGTGAGACCGCCAAAAAGGATAGTGAAATGTCTGAGATAGATAGTAAAACATCTGAAAAAGACAGCCAATGGCCTGATCAGAATGCAACTCATTTTACAACGGATATGACAATGTCTGCTGCGCTGCGGGCAGATATTGATGCAAAGAATGCCGAACAGAAAAAACTTCAGGCAGAACAGCAAAGGAAAAGTGAACAGTTCACTCAAAGAGAAATTGAATGGCGGAAATCAATAGATGGTAAAGCGTTATTCGTGAGCAAACTAACTTATTCAGCAGATAATAATACAGTTCCTGTACAACAGGCGGGCAACCCTTTGTATTCAAAAGCTCCGGTAAATTATCCGGCGGTATATTATAATAACTATAATTATAACCCGGTTGCAGCGCAGGATGAGCAACAGCAGAAAAAAAAGATGCATACTTTAACCGGTATTCAATATAACAGTGCTTCGCAGATAAAAGACATTGACATCAAAGAACTAACAGAAGATTTTATCAATGATCTTTCTTCAGATAAAATTATATCGGGAATAAATGGATTGTCTTATAAAATGAGTTCGACGTCACTGATCGTGAACGGAGTTCTTCAACCGGAAGCTATTCATAAAAAATTAAAAGAGAAATACATCCAAAGAGACGATTGGAAGTTGCTGTATAACTGGAAGGAATAATCTGTAAATTTTAAACTTATTTTTTCATATCATGGAAATGATGAAGCTACTGCTTTGTCTTGTTTGTAAAGTATCCATCATGATGAACACTTCATAAATATTTAAAACAATTTTCACTGCATTAAAAAAAATCACAGCAATGTGAACAGGAACCGTATTGCCATAACTCATCAATAATTAAATCAACATGAAAATCTTACATCTTTTTTTTACGCTGTTTTTGTTCGGCACATCTATGCCTGCATTTGCGCAGGTATCAGGAAATATTACAGGTCATAATAATAAACCTGCAGCAGGAGCCGTGGTATCTCTATTAAAAACAGTAGATAGTTCATTGATAAAAACAACAATAGCTGCTGCTGACGGCAATTTTGAAATAGGCAGAATGAATGCCGGTCATTTTATATTAATGATCAGCAGTGTGGGATCAAAAAAATATTATAGTGTTGCGTTTGAAATTGACAGCGTAAATAAATCAAAACATTTTGCGCAGATCATTTTACAAAAAGAAACTGCAATACTTGATGCGGTAACTGTTACCACCAAAAAACCGATGATAGAAAGAAAGGCTGACAGAACAATTGTAAATGTAGATGCATTCATTTCCAACGCGGGCAGCAATGCATTGGAAGTGTTGGAAAAATCACCTGGAGTAGAGGTTGATAATAATGAAACGATCAGTCTTAAAGGAAAACCCGGCGTACTCATCTACATTGATGATAAACCAACTTATTTATCCGGCGCTGAACTGGCTGCTTATCTTAAATCATTACCGGCAGCATCGCTTGATAAAATAGAGATCATGACAACAGCGCCGGCAAAATACGATGCGGCAGGCAATGCTGGCATTATCAATATCAGGACAAAGAAATCAAAATTGAAAGGGTTCAGTGGAAATGCCGGTATCAGTTACCGTCAGGCAAAATATTCTGATGTAAGAAATACTTTTTCATTTAATTACCGGAATAACAAACTGAATCTGTTCAGCAACAACAGTTATTCCGGAGGAAGGAGTTTTAATAACCTCGATATCAGTCGCAGGTATAATAATAATGATGGTAGTCTGCGATCTGCATTTTCGCAGAATTCTTATATCAAAAGATGGTACAACAGTTTAAATCTTAAACTGGGAATGGATTATAATCTTTCTAAAAAAACGACGGTTGGTATTGTATTGAGCAGGCTTGCAAGGCCTTCTACACAACAAACAAAAAATACGGGGATATTTTCTCATTTACAAAATAGTATTGATTCTGTAATTACCGCTGATAACCGCGAAGATGCACAGTTCAGGAACAGCGGTATCAACTTAAATTTTTTGTACACGGCCGATAGCATCGGCAATACATTGAGCATGGATCTGGATTACCTGCGTTATACAACAGGCAATGATCAACTGTTTAAGAATGCAAGTTTTAATGGGATGAATGTTTTAAAAACACAGGATGAATTAACGGGTGCGCTCCCTTCTTATTTAAATATCTATTCGTTTAAAACTGATTATGTGCATCCGCTGAATAAAAAATCGAAACTGGAAACCGGTATCAAAGCAAGTTATATCAGCACCAATAATATCGGATCTTATTTTACCGTATTGAATAACATTCCTACAGCTGATTATGAAAAGACCAATCATTTTATGTACGATGAAAATATCAATGCGGCTTATGCGAATTTCAGTACGGAATGGAAAAGATTTTCTTTACAATTTGGATTGCGTGCTGAGAATACGATATCAAAGGGGCATCAGTTGGGCAACCCGATAAAACCTGATTCTTCTTTTAAGAAAAATTATACGAATCTTTTCCCTACTGTTTTTGCATCCTATAAATTGGACAGTGCAGGCAACAATCAACTGAATCTTGCTTACAGTAAAAGAATTGACCGGCCTTATTACGAAGACCTTAATCCTTTTATTTCGCCGCTGGATAAATTCACTTACTATGCAGGCAACCCGTTTTTAAATCCGCAGTTCACGCAGCATATTGAACTGTCGCATACTTATAAAAATATTATTACCACTACTGTTTCTTACGACAGAGTAAAAGATGAAATGGACGAAACGATTGAACTGAACGGGAACACATTTATCAGCCGCACCGGCAATATCGGAAGGAAAGATGTTTTTGGATATTCAATTGACGCAACCATTAAACCAGCAAAATGGTGGACGCTGCTTGCTTACTTTCAATACATCTATCAACATACACAGAGCAAAGTTTATACAGAGTCATTAAACACAAAGGGCGGATGGTATAGTGCGAATCTTGTCAATCAATTTGCATTAACGAAGGGCTGGAGTGCAGAGTTGACCTTAAGAGGCCGCACTGCAATTCTTGACGGACAATTTAATTCAGGCAGAACCGGAGTGATCAATATGGCTGCACAAAAAAAGATGCTGAAAGATAAAGGCACACTTAAAATAGCGTTGCAGGATATTTTCAATACAAGGATCAATGAAGGTTATATCAATGGACTAAAAGATGGCTCCGGTTATTATCATAATCTGAATGACAGCCGCGCATTGGTGCTTGCATTTACTTACCGTTTCAGCAAAGGAGCAAAGAATGCAGCATCACGCAAAACAGGTGGAGCGGATGATGAACAGAACAGAGTGAAGAATTGAACGCTGATTTATGGTTACGGGATTTGCAGGATTTGTTTTTACAATTTGGCAGGTTTCGCGCAAAAAAGGAAGGCGGGTCTTTACATTGTTTAAATTATACATTTTAGTATAAGAAAATCTTGATTCTACTTTACAAATATAAAAATCAATGATCTTATCGGATCTAATATATAAAATATTTGCAGTCTCCAAATATCAACTATTTGGCTTGTCAGGTGCTTAAGGACAACTACGGAGACAACCACATTGACGAAAATTAAAAAATGCCGCATTTCGCGGCATCTTTTTCGAAGGTCGTGGGCCCACCAGGGCATGATCCTGGGACCCCCTGATTATGAGTCAGGTGCTCTAACCAACTGAGCTATAGGCCCTGTTATGATTTCGCATAACGGAGGGCAAAAGTAGGGAATTGGGTTGAGAGTTCAAAGAGGCAGGGAATGGAAAGTTGGTGGTTGACAGTTGGCAGTTAACAGTGTTGAGAAGGTTGATAAAGGGTTCGGCGCTTTCACTGTATTTACTTTATCAACTTTATCAACTCTATCAACTATATCAACTCCTTCAACAGCATTAACTCCTTCAACCCATTTCTTATTCTGTCTTTTGTTGTAACTTTAAGTACGATTAAAGATTGCTGCAAATTTCACCATGCTTTCTGAAGAAGAAATACTGCTGTTACAAAACAATATCGCGGATAACGGGGATGCCAGATCTTTTGGCCAGTTATATGTCGCTTACATGCATCGGTTGCTGCAACTGGCACTTTCCATCATAAAAAATAAAGAACTTGCCGAAGAGATCGTATCCGATGTATTTATAAGGCTCTGGCAGAACAGAAGAACCCTTAAAAAAATCAGCAACCTGCGGCTGTACTTATATGTGAGTACTAAAAATACAGCACTCAATTATTTATCCAGGCATTTCCGAAAAGACACGATCTCACTGGATGAAATGTCATTGAATATGCCGGTGGCCGGCTACAATCCGGAAGAGCTGCTCATTACTTCAGAAGCGGTCCGCCGCATCGAATCGGCCATTCAGAAACTTCCGCCGCGCTGCAAACTGATCTTTAAACTTATTAAAGAAGATCGCCTGAAATACAATGAAATTGCGCAGTTGCTGGATATTTCAGTAAAGACAATTGATGCGCAACTTGCCATTGCGTTGAAGAAAATTTCCTCCGCCGTTGCGTTTGAGTTGAAGCACTCAAAGTAATTGATAATTTTTTAATTGTTGATCCCTTAATTTTTTATCGCACTCTGCCGATTTCACGCAAAGCCGCAAAGGGGCGAAGCCGCAAAGAATATTCGATAATTGAATAATGGATAATTGACAATTTTTTTTTGTTGTTGATTAATTTCATTGCATGCAATTTCACACCAGAGATGGGCGCGGAGTTCCTTTGTATTTCTTTGCAACTTTGCGGCTTTGCGTGAAAGTATTCAATCCTTAAAACAATTAAGATATTGTCTGTATAATACTCCAGATCAAGGTTTAAAAAAATCAACACCCAACACTCAACGCCCAACCCAACACAGTACAATGAGAACACTAAAAAATATTTTTGCTGCTGCTTAGGGGATTTTCAGAAAGCCTGTGTCTTACAAGAAACCAGATGCTGCCATCTCATCACGAACATATGTGGACGCTTATCGCCAGGAAACTTTCCGGTGAAATTACTGCTGCCGAACAGGAAGAGCTGGAACAGTTGCTGCACGCCGATCCGGATGGCAATTACTCCATGGAAATTCTGCAGGATATTTTCAAAAGCAACCAGGAACCAGACCGGCAATATGCGGAAAATAAATACCGCGAACTCGTACTGCGCCTGCAGAACACCGGCGTGGATGATGGAAAATTCAACAGTGAAGAACAATACTATGCAGATGATGCTGAACCCAAACCGGGTAACAATAGCAACAGAAAGAAATGGTTGCTGATCGGTTTATCCCTGACGGTGGTTGTTATAATGGCGGTTGTTTTCTTTCAGCAAAAAGAAAATAAAAAAAATACTCCCGAGCTGATGGTCAAAAATGAGATCAGTACAAAGAATGGTTCCAAAACAAATTTAGTATTGCCGGATGGTTCCAAAGTATGGCTCAATGCCGGTAGTAAACTTACTTACGATAAATCATACGGAACCAATTTACGGGAAGTGACCCTCAGCGGCGAAGCCTATTTTGATGTCGTAAAGAAGCCCGACATGCCGTTCATTATTCATACACTCAAAATGGACGTGAAGGTGTTGGGCACTGCATTTGATGTAAAATGCTACCCGGGTGAAAAGACTATTGAAACAAGCCTGATAAGGGGAAGTGTAGAAATAACACTGAAAGACCGGCCCGAGAAAATTGTACTCAAGCCAAACGAAAAACTGATCATCAATGACATGACGGCGCAGAAAGAAAACAACCTGGTTACTGCAGTGAATAGTAAAAATAAAGCTGCAATACCCGAAGAGCCTGTAATGATCGTCTTAAAAAATATTACCCGCGAACCGGAAACCAATGCAGTCCTGGAAACGGGTTGGGTAGAGAACAGGCTGGTATTCAGCAGCGAAACTTTTGAAGAAGTCGCTTTTAAAATGCAGCACTGGTACGGGGTCAATATCCAGTTTACAAATGAAAAATTGAAACAGAAAAAGTTTACGGGCATCTTTGAAAACGAAACGGTGGCACAGGCGCTGGCCGCTATGAAGCTGACCACGGCTTTCAATTATACAATTAATAAAGACAATATTATTCTTTCACCATAAAGCTGCAGATATGAAAAAAACAACAATCATTAATACAACATAACGGATATAAAAACAGGGAATGTTGAAGCATCCCCTGTATAAAAGGCTAATAGGAAACTGTGTTACCGGCGAAGGTTAAGCGGCTTCCTTATTAATTAACCCCAAACGATAAATATATGAAAAAAATGGAATCCCGCCATGCTCATGGCATGCGGGGCTTTACTAAAGTTTTATTGCTTATGAAACTTACGATCGCTCTAATTCTGATTGCCACCCTGCAGGTTTCTGCAAGGGGCTATTCCCAAACCAGGATCACGCTCAATCTTCAATCTGTTGAATTAAAAACTGTGTTGAAACAGATTGAGAAAAAAAGCGACTTCCGCTTTCTTTACAATGACGATGCGGTATCTACCAATCCTAAAGTAGATATCAACGTCAGTAATGCGCTTGTAACAGAAGTGCTGGATAAAATATTTGCAGTAACATCACTGGGTTACCGCGTGCTCAACAATAACTTGGTAGTGATCACTCCCAAAAACGAAGTGGTAAATGATATCCGGGTAACAGGAAGGGTCAGTAATTCAACCGGCCAGCCGTTACCGGCAGTAAGCGTAAAATTAAAAGGTTCCTCTTCCGGCACTTCCACTGCTGCAGATGGAACCTACTCACTTTCTGTTCCCGAAGGAGCAACGTTGGTATTTTCTTCCATCGGATATGAAGATGAAGAAGTGCCGGTAAATGGACGCACTACAATTGATATTACTTTAAGAAGTTCTGTCAAATTATTGGATCAGGTAGTAGTGGTTGGTTATGGTACGCAACGCAGAAGAGACCTGACCGGATCAGTAACTTCTGTTCGTGGTGTTGATATTGCACGTCAGCCGGTGCAAACGGCTACACAGGCCATTCAGGGTAAAGTTGCGGGCGTGCAGGTAATTGCTTCAGGTGAACCAAACTCTTTGCCCACCGTGCGTTTGAGAGGAACGGGAACTACATTGGGTGGTGCGAACCCGTTATATGTTGTTGATGGAGTGATCACAGATGATATCAGAAATATCAGTTCTGCCGATATTGTCGGAATGGAAGTTTTGAAAGACGCGAGCGCTACTGCTATTTATGGGATGCGTGCGGCAAATGGCGTATTGATCATCACTACTAAAAAAGGAAGAGTCGGTAAAACTGTTTTTGCTTACGATGCCAATGTCGGTATCCGTGAGGCAACCAATCTTGTTGACATGGCCGGCGAAAATCAATATGCAGGTTATTTAAATGAAGCCAACCGTTATTATGGAAGTGGTACTGATTTAATACCTGCAACCAATCTGAAAGGATACAATACTGATTGGTACGATGCAATTTTGCGCAGAGCATTTGAACAGAATCACAATCTTTCATTATCTGGTGGCAGCGACAGGATCACTTATTTCTTAAGCGCTGGTTTTTTATCTGATGAGGGCATTCTTGAAAAAAATAAATACAACCGCTTTACGCTGCGTTCAAACAATGAATATACATTAAGCAAAAAACTGAAACTGACCTCACTCATTTCTTATTCAAGAGGAGATGCAGATAATCCACAGTTTGATGCATTCAGCAATGCGTATCGTGCAGCGCCTTATGTGGCTTCTAAAATCGGAAGTCGCTATGGCAATACTTCGCTTGCAGGAAACGTAGGAAATCCATTGTTACTGATTGATAAAAATTACAGCAAAACATTGGTGAACAGATTGCAGGGAAATATGGCGCTGGAATTTAAACCCATTACTGCATTGACCTTAAGATCTGCAATTGGTGTTGATATGGATTTTACAAAATCAACTGCCTATGCTTATCAGTTTCTGACTGCCGACAGCAGCGTGTTTTTAAATACCGGTGGTAACCAATCACAACCTGTGAGCAATCTTTCTTTAACCAAGAATGATGCGTCACGCTGGATCTGGGATAACACGGCGACGTATGCAAAGACTTTTGGTAAAAGTAATCTGACTGTCCTCGGTGGTATTACATCAGAACAATTCAAATTCAACAGTGTAGTTGGAACCGTGAAAGGTGCACCTGCCAATAAAGATCAATGGTATCTTGATGCAGGAACGAGCGGAACACAAACCGTAGTAAACACCGGCGATAAATACACACGCAATTCTTATCTCGGTCGTGTGAATTATGGTTACGACAGCCGTTACTTAATCACTGCTTCTATAAGAGCTGATGGTACTTCTAAGTTTGGTTCAGATAACCGCTGGGGCTATTTCCCATCAGTAGGTGCAGGCTGGAATATTTCCAGTGAATCATTTATGAAGGACCAGAAGATCTTTAATAATCTGAAGATCAGGGGCAGTTACGGCCGTGTTGGTAATGACAATATCGCATCCTCGCTTTACTATTCAATAGCCAAACAAAACATTCCTTACTATTTCGGAGGAACAGTTTTCCAGGGAATTGCATTTGATGATATCACCGACAAAAATCTGCAATGGGAAATTACCAAAGAAACAGATTTCGGTCTTGACTTCAGCATTCTGAAAAACAAACTGTCCGGTACATTTGATTACTATGATAAGAAAACAGACAATGCATTAATCTATATCGCACTGCCTGGTATTCTTGGTGATCCTGATAATAAATATCTGACCAATGCAACGAACATCAGCAATAAAGGTGTGGAACTGTCATTGAACTGGACAGAAAAAATTGCAAAGGACTGGACTTATTCTATAAATGGAAACATTGCTCATAACGTGAACAATATTGAAAAACTGAATGGCGGTCAGCCGCTGATTGGTGATAATGTTGGCAACTACGCAGTTACCAGAACAGATAACGGACATCAGATCGGTGCTTATTATTTAAGAGAAGCGATCGGCATTTTCCAGACAGAAGCACAGGTAGCAGCATCGGCACAGAAAGATGCAAAGCCAGGAGACCTGATCTATCGTGATATCAGCGGAGCTGCTGGTGTTCCTGATGGAAAGATTGATGATTACGACAGATCTTATCAAGGTTCTTATCAACCAAAAGTTACTTATGGTTTTGGTGGAAGTGTTGGCTACAAAACTTTCGATCTGAATTTCGGTATGTACGGAACAACCGGCAGCAAAATTTATAATGGTAAAAAAGCAGTGAGAGGAACCAATCAGCTTACTGATAATATTGAAGCCGATGTTGCAAGAGATCGCTGGACGCCAAACAATCCAAACAGCGGTGTGCCACGTGCTACGTTGGGTGCATTGCCAGCTTCAAGTTATTTTCTGGAAAGCGGAGATTTCTTAAGGCTCAACAATCTTACCATTGGCTATACGATTGGCAGGAACATGATGGAAAGAGCACACATCAACAGTTTCAGAATTTATATTACAGCGCAGAACCTGTTTACGATTACACCATATACTGGCTTCACTCCGGAAGTGCAGGCAGCAGCAGGTGATAAAACAAATCTGAATCAGGGCGTTGATGTGAACACTTATCCTTCTACCAGAACTTTTGCTTTCGGGGTAAATGTTGGATTTTAATTAAACCATTAAACTAAAGAAAATGAAAAAAATATTTTATCAATCGGCGATCATTTTATTGATCACCACAACTGTGGCAACAGGTTGTAAAAAAAGTTTTTTAGAAGTGGCGCCGCAGGGACAATTAACTGAAGAGCAGGCATTGATTGATCCTGCCGCTGCAGATAAATTAGTAGGCAGCGTGTACAATACTTTATACTTACAAGGCACTGTGGGCCTGAAGTTCGTTATCATGGCAGATGTAACTTCTGACGATGCAGACAAAGGATCTGTTGCTGCTGATCCGGGATTTGATGGAATTTTTTTAGACGTATTTAATTACAACGCCAACACCGGAATTTTCAATGATGTTTGGAATGAAAATTACAAAGGCATTGCGCGGGCGAACAAAGCACTGGACATTTTAAATGCAGGCACTTACGATGACGTTACTAAAAAAAGATTGATCGGTGAAGTACGATTTATCCGTGGTCTTTATTATTTTAATCTGGTAAGAGAATTCGGTGGCGTTCCAAAAGTACTTCGCACACCATTGACATCAGAAGCTAACAGTGATGAGTTTCAAACAAGAGCGACTAAAGATGCGATCTATCAGGCAATTGTTGATGATCTGTTGTATGGTACTGTAAATCTTCCTGCGAAAGGAGATGCCGGTTCAACAATTGGACGTGCAACAAAAGGTGCTGCGCAATCTTTGCTGTCAAAAGTATATCTGTATCAACAGAATTATCAGGCAGCTTATGATATGTCGCAGGCTGTAATTACTTCAGGTAAATATGATCTTGCTCCTGATTACGCAAATATTTTCAGAGAAGTTGGTGCAAATAATATTGAATCAATTTTTGAAGTACAGACTGGTCCAAACCGCACCGGTACTACCTGTGATGCGATCAGTCCTAATTACAGCAACTTCCAGGGACCAAGAGGTTCTTTCCCGACCAATACGATCAATGGCGAAAGTTATGATGGTGATCTGGGTTTTGGATTGAACACACCTTCTGCAGATCTTGCTTCTGCATATGAAGCAGGTGATACAAGAAAAGCCGGAACAATCATCTTCACAAGTGCATCATCTACTACTACTTTATGGGATGGATTTGTTATTCCCTCACAACCGGACGTTGCCAATGACCGTTATAATTATAAAGGCTATCACAGTCCTTTCAAAGAAACAAAAGCGTGTAATGGTATCAATGATAAGGATAACAAACCAAAAAATATCCGCATCATCCGTTATGCAGAAGTTTTGTTGATCAACGCAGAAGCGGCAACCAAGTTGGGTAAAGATGCATTGACGCCATTAAAAAAAGTACGCACGCGTGCTGGCCTTACAACAACTACTGCAACCACTGCAGATGTATGGAAAGAAAGAAGAGTGGAACTGGCGATGGAAGCAGATCGTTTCTTTGATGTTGTGCGCACCGGGCGTGGTGCTGCTATACTGGGATCAAAAGGTTTCCAGGTTGGTAAACATGAAGTGTTTCCGATACCTCAGGCGCAACGCGATCTGAGCGGCGGAAGATTATCTCAAAATCCGAATTATTAATAATATTTAAAGTAAAATAAAATGCAAGTCAAGAATTTTAAAATCGGTTTTGCAGGAATAGCAATCAGCTCAGCCTTATTGTTTTCCTGCACTAAAGTTAACAGGAGCGATGATTTTCCAAAAGGCGATGCGCCACCGGTTTCAGGCGGCTATACCAATTCAAATCAAATTGCCGCTGCTAATCTGGTTGGTTATTGGGGCTTTAACGGCGATTTGAAAGATTCAGTTACCAATGCTGTTGGAACAAATAAAGGGATGTCATTCAGTGACGCAGGTCTCAAAGGCAAAGCATTGATGGGAAGTTCCAATATCAATGACAGCGCATATGCTACTGCACCAAGCAATGCAACAATTGCCGGTCTTACAAAATATACGATCAGCTGTTGGGTAAATACGCCAACGAATAATGGCGCAACAGGTATTGTAAGTATTGGCGAAACAACAGGCTTCTGGGGCAACATTAATATCTTTTTTGAAAATGGTGGTACTTCAACAAAAGCGCGTTTCAAAACCATTTTCTTAGATAACGGCGCTACATACGACAACGATATTCAGGAAGTAGAAAATGGTTTCAACAACTGGACGCAATATGTAATTACTTATGATGGAGCCGGCATATTCCGGTCTTATGTAAATGGCACGCTTGCGCGGGAAAGAACCATTCCTGCCACTGCTACACATTTTACCAATGTGGGACCAATCGTTTTTGGAGCATTGCATTTTATGACAAGACCAAGTCTTACATCAGGTTCAACGCCACAATCATGGGCTGGATATCTGCCGGGCAAAATGGATGAAGTAAGAATTTACAACAGAGCATTGACTACACAGGAAGTATCTGCTTTGTCTATATTAGAAAGACAGGGAAGATAGTTTAGCAGTCATTCAATTAAATTATAAAGGCTGCCGGATGATGCAGCCTTTTTTCTGTCTGACGTTCCGTCTGACAGAAAAAAGAATAAGAAATAAAAAATAATTAATAAGAAATTAGAAAGTTGAGGAGTATGCTGGTCTGACGATTTTCGTCTGACCAATACAAACAACAATTGCGAAACTCTTTTTATTTTTTCAGAACATGATAAAAGTAAAATCAAATTTCCCTCTCCTTTGGAGAGGGATTAAGGGTGAGGTTAATTTATGAATAAAAGACAAAACATTTTTCATCGCGGATCAAACTCCCCTTTAGGGGTCGGGGGCTTCCTTGTATTTCTCTTACTTACTTTCTCTTCCTGCAAAAAAAACAGCAGCTCCGATACACAGCCTGCACCAACAACAGAATCGTTTGATTTCAGTAATGTCAAAATAAATGGCAACGTAACTTCACTGAATGTAAATGATGTTAATTATTTACCGGCAATAAAATTTTCTTTTAGCTCAAAGGTTGATCACAACTCAGTTACATCAGGGATCAGTTTTAAAAACAAAGCGGGTGGAATAGTCAACTTTAATAGTTCGTATGAAAATTCGGACAGCAGCTTGATCATTCAGCCAATGAATTCTTTAACGCCCATTACAAAGTACACAGTTACATTAAATGCTGCCTTGCATTCGCAAAAGGGAAAAGCATTGGTGCCGGATGTTTCATTGAGTTTTATTACATCAATTGATTCTACTGATAAATTTCCACAGCTATCTGACAATGCATTACTGGATCTGATACAACAACAAACTTTCAAATACTTCTGGGACTTTGGTCATCCGGTCAGCGGCATGGCAAGAGAAAGAAATTCATCCGGCGATGTTTGTACTACCGGCGGAACAGGTTTCGGCATCATGGCATTGCCTGTTGCTGTTAGCAGAAATTTCATTACCCGTGCAAATGCTGTCGTAAGATTGCAAACCATTGTTTCCTTTTTAAAAAATACGGTACCGAAATTTCATGGCGCTTTTTCGCATTGGGTAAATGGAGGTACGGGCGCAGTAATTCCATTTTCGGCAAACGATGATGGCGCTGATCTTGTCGAAACTTCTTATCTTATGATGGGCTTATTAACTGCAAGACAATATTTCAACGGCGCTGATCCAACAGAGACCGCATTAAGGAACGACATTAATACTTTATACAATGGAGTGGAATGGGACTGGTTTCGCCGCGACAACAGAAAAGTATTGTACTGGCATTGGAGCAGTACACAGGCATGGGTGATGAATGTTCCTGTTCAGGGTTGGAATGAATGTCTGATTACTTATATCATGGGCGCCGCTTCCACAACACACAATATTCCGAAAGCTGTTTACGACAGTGGCTTTGCAAGAAACGGCGCGGAGAAAAACGGTAATACTTATCTGGGATATACATTGCCATTAGGACCGGCTTATGGAGGGCCGTTGTTCTTTTCGCATTATACTTTTCTTGGAGTAAATCCAAATTCCCTGAATGATGTTTATGCGAATTATCAAACACAAACTGTCAACCACACTAAAATTAATTACGAATATTGTAAGGCCAATCCGCAAAATAATTTTGGTTACAGTAATGCTTGCTGGGGACTAACAGCCAGCGACATCCCAACCGGTTACAGTGCCAGTTCACCCACAAATGATCTGGGTGTAATTGCACCAACTGCGGCTATTTCATCTTTGCCTTACACGCCAACAGAATCAATGGCGGCATTAAAATTCTTTTATTACAAACTCGGAGATAAACTCTGGAAACAGTACGGATTCATCGATGCATTTTCTTTAAAAGATCAATGGTACGCCGATTCCTTTTTAGCAATTGATCAGGGGCCTGAGATTGTAATGATAGAAAATTATAGAACGGGATTGCTCTGGAATTTATTTACCAGTTGCCAGGAAGTGAAAGCGGGAATGTTGTCGTTGGGATTTACTGCGAGTTACTTGTAAAATATAAGCAAGTCAAAATTAAAAAGTAAAAAAGTGAATGTCAAAGACTTGTTTTTATTTTGGCTTGGTAATAAATGAATTCATAAGCTTCCATCTGAATGTTTTTTTTAATTTTTAATTTTGACTTTTAATTTGTTTGCACATATATGAAAAGATTTTCTGTTGCAATTTTTTGCGTAGTAATTCACTGTTTGCTTTATGCGCAACCCACCCTTGCAGTCAAATCTTTTGATCCGAAGACGCGTCCTAAAAATCTTTCTGATTCTGCACTGCTTGATCTTGTTCAAAAACAAACTTTCAGATATTTCTGGGACTTCGCTCATCCCGTAAGCGGCATGGCAAGAGAACGCAGCAATGAAAATTTTGGTTACGGGCATGAAGTTGTAACTACCGGTGGAACAGGCTTTGCTGTGATGTCTGTGATTGTTGCAACTGAAAGAAAATGGATCGGTCGCGATACAGCTGCAAAGTTTCTTTTGAAGATGGTCAACTTTTTATTAAAAGCTTCCAGCTATCATGGCGCGTTTCCGCATTGGATGAATGGAACTACAGGACAAACCATTCCTTTCAGCAGAAAAGATGATGGCGCTGATCTTGTAGAAACCTCTTATTTATTTGAAGGATTACTTTGCGCAAGACAATATTTTAATGGCGACAATAGAATCGAGAAAGAATTGCAGCAACGCATTCAATGGATGTACACAGGAATTGAATGGAATTGGTTTACCAACGGCGGACAGGAAGTGTTGTATTGGCATTGGAGTCCGAACAATGGCTGGGCAATGAACTTTCCGGTGCGTGGTTTTAATGAATGTATGATCATGTACATTCTTGCTGCAAGCGATGAACATTATCCTGTCGCTGCTTCCGTATATCATCGTGGTTGGGCTGTGAGCAATTTTTTTGTAAATGGAAAAACATTTTACAATTACAAACTGCCATTGGGGTTTGATTATGGCGGTCCGCTTTTCTTTTCACAATATTCATTTCTTGGATTAGATCCGCATGGATTGAAAGACCGTTACGCCAATTACTGGGAACAGAATCAAAATCATACATTGATCAATCATGCTTATTGTATAGATAATCCAAAAGCGTTCAAAGGTTATGGAGAAAACTGCTGGGGACTTACGGCCAGCGACACCTGGGATGGATATGATGCATTTTCTCCAACCAATGATCATGGAACCATTACACCGACAGGAGCATTGTCTGCATTTCCTTACACACCGGAGTTTTCCATGAAAGCATTGAAGCATTTTTATTATGATCTCGGTGATAAGATCTGGAGTGAATACGGTTTTACGGATGCATTCAATGAAACGAAAAGTTGGTATGCACAAAGTCATTTGGCAATTGATCAGGGACCCATCATTGCAATGATAGAAAATTACCGCAGCGGATTGTTGTGGAAATTATTCATGAGTTGCCCAGAAATACAGCATGGGTTAAAAAAACTTGATTTCCAAAGTCCTTATCTCGATAAAAAATAATGAGAAGTATCAGTCTTATATTTTTACTGACAGCGATATGCACGATTGACTTATCTGCACAGCAAAAAACTTATTGCAATCCGATCAATATTGATTACGGCTACACGCCCATTCCAAATTTCAGTGAATGGGGAAGGCATCGTGCTACTGCAGATCCGGTGATCGTAAATTACAAAGGGGACTTTTATCTTTTCAGTACCAACCAATGGGGTTATTGGTGGAGTAGTGATATGAGTAAATGGAATTTTGTTTCAAAGAAATTTCTTCGCCCATGGAACACCGGTACATACGATGAATTATGTGCGCCTGCTGTTGGAATTGTTGGCGATACAATGTTGGTATTTGGTTCAACCTATACCAATAAATTTACTTTGTGGATGAGCACCAATCCCAAAGCAAATGACTGGACGCCGTTGGTAGATTCATTTGGGATCGGTGGTTGGGATCCTGCATTTTTTACAGATGATGATGGAAAATTCTATATGTACAACGGCAGCAGCAACCGCTATCCTTTGTATGGAATTGAACTGAACAGAAAAACATTTCAGCCCATTGGAACAAGAAAGGAAATGTACATGCTGGAAGATTGGCGTTATGGCTGGCAACGGTTTGGCGAATACATGGACAATACTTTTTTAGATCCATTCATTGAAGGGTCATGGATGACGAAACACAATGGAAAATATTATTTGCAATACGGCGCACCGGGAACAGAATTCAGTGGTTATTCTGATGGCGTGGTGGTTGGCACTTCACCGCTCGGGCCCTTTGATCCGCAATCCGATCCATTAAGTTTTAAGCCCGGTGGTTTTGCAAGAGGCGCCGGACATGGTTCCACTTTCCAGGATAATAATAAAAATTATTGGCACGTATCAACAGTAACATTGGGGGTAAAAAATAATTTCGAACGTCGTCTTGGAATATGGCCTGCGGGTTTTGATAAAGATGATGTGATGTGGTGTAATACTGCGTTCGGCGATTATCCACAAAGCCTCCCAAACTCCTCCAAAGCAGACGCTTCAGGGGCATTGAATTCGAAACAGACTAAAAATTCATTATGTTCAAGCTCCCCTTCAGGGGTTGGGGGTTGGATGCTTTTAAACTACAAAAAGCCAATCACTGTTTCATCAACGTATGGCGCATTTAATGCAAACAATGCCAATGATGAAAACATGAAAACGTATTGGAGTGCTGCTTCTGCAAACAGCAATGAATGGATACAATCTGATCTCGGAAATATTTCAACAGTAAATGCTATCCAGATTAATTATGCAGATCAGGATGTTGATGATAATCGCCTGGGAAAATGGAATGATCAATATCACCAGTATAAATTATTGTATTCGGTTGACGGGAAAAAATGGAACCTGCTGATTGATAAAAGCAAAAACAAAACAGACGTGCCGCATGATTATATAGAACTGGGAAAACCCGTGCAGGCAAAATTTATCCGTCTGGAAAATGTACATATGCCTACGGGAAAATTTGCGATCAGTGGATTGCGCGTTTTTGGAAATGGCAATGGCGCCAAACCCGATTCGGTAAAAACATTTATTATTTTAAGAACAGAAAAAGACAAGCGCAGTGCGTGGCTGAAATGGAGTCCGGTTGGAAACGCCTATGCATACAATATTTATTTCGGTACCGCGCCGGATAAATTATACAACTGTATTATGGTGCACGATGCCAACGAATATTATTACAAAGGAATGGACCTGAAAAAAATATATTACTATGCCATCGAAGCAATCAATGAAAATGGAGTTTCAAAAATGTCAGAAATATTGAAAGCAGAATAATACGGCCGGTAAGATGGTAAGGCGAGAAGTTAGTTTTCTCTTTCCGTCTTCCCGCCTTCCCGGCAAAAGTAATTGAGAACTATAACAACTAAAATATGAAGAAGATTATTTTATTCGCAATCCTGATTTATTCTGTTAAAGCCAATGCGCAGACCAACGATGCAAAAATGAAAATCTTCATCGATGCATTGATGAAAAAAATGACGGTAGCCGAAAAGATTGGTCAGCTTAATCTTCCGGGCTCTGGGGATATTGTAACCGGTCAGGCATCCAATTCAGACATTGCAAAAAAAATAAAGGAAGGAAGCGTTGGCGGACTATTTAATATCAAGACCACAGAAAAAATCCGCGAAGTACAAAAAATTGCAGTGGAACAAACGCGCTTAAAAATTCCAATGATATTTGGTATGGATGTGATCCACGGATATCAAACCACTTTCCCGATACCGTTAGGTTTGTCATGCACCTGGAATATGGAGATGATACAGCAATCTGCCCGCATTGCTGCAACTGAAGCAAGTGCCGATGGAATTTGCTGGACATTCAGTCCGATGGTAGACATTTCCCGTGATCCACGCTGGGGAAGGATTTCAGAAGGAAGCGGTGAAGATGCATATCTCGGTTCTCAGATTGCCAAAGCAATGGTGAAAGGTTATCAGGGAAATAGTTATGCTGATAAAACCAGCATCATGTCCTGCGTAAAACATTACGCCATGTATGGAGCTGCAGAGGCTGGTCGGGATTATAATACGACAGATATGAGTCGTGTAAGAATGTTCAATGAATACCTTCCACCTTATAAAGCGGCGATTGATGCCGGTGCCGGAAGTATCATGGCTTCGTTTAATGAAGTAGATGGTATTCCTGCAACAGCCAATAAATTTTTGATGACAGATGTGCTGAGAAAATTATGGGGCTTTAAAGGATTTGTAGTAACAGATTATACCGGCATCAATGAAATGGTTGCGCACGGATTGGGTGATCTGCAACAGGTTTCATCACTGGCATTAAAAGCCGGCATCGATATGGATATGGTGGGCGAAGGTTTTTTGACCACATTACAAAAATCTCTGAAAGAAGGAAAAGTAACGCAGCAGCAAATTGATCAGGCATGCAGATTAATATTGGAAGCAAAATATAAACTTGGGCTTTTCGAAGACCCTTATAAATATTGCGATCCACAAAGAGCAAAGACGGATATTTTTACTCCAGCTAATTTAAAAATTTCAAGAGATATTGCAGCAGAAAGTTTTGTGTTACTGAAAAATCAAAATAATGTTTTACCGCTAAAGAAAAATTCAACTGTTGCATTGATCGGCCCGCTGGGAGATGCAAAAGAAAATATGTCCGGCACATGGAGCGTGGCTACTGATCTTTCAAAGTGTATTTCTGTAAGAGCAGGCCTTGAAAATGTATTGGGCACAGGTAAAGTAATTTATGCCAAAGGTTCTAATCTGGATGCTGATAGTGCATTTGAAGAAAGAGCTACTATGTTTGGACGCTCGATGCACCGCGATGCCCGTTCTCCTCAGGCATTGATTGATGAAGCATTATCTGCAGCTTCAAAAGCGGACGTGGTTGTTGCGGCATTGGGTGAATCATCGGAAATGAGTGGCGAAAGTTCCAGCAGGAGTAATATTGAAATTCCGCAGGTACAAAAAGAGTTGCTTTCAGCTTTATTAAAAACCGGGAAACCGGTTGTATTGGTTTTATTTACCGGTAGACCGCTCGCTTTAAAATGGGAAAAAGAAAATGTCCCCGTTATTTTGAATGTGTGGTTTGGAGGATCAGAAACCGGTAATGCAATTGCCGACGTATTATTTGGTGATGTTAATCCTTCGGGAAAATTGACTACTTCATTTCCTGAGAACGTAGGACAGGTGCCGATTTATTATGCACATAAAAATACCGGCCGTCCATTACCGGAAGGTAAGTGGTTTGAAAAATTCCGCTCTAATTATCTCGACGTTTCAAATGATCCATTGTATCCTTTTGGTTATGGATTGAGTTATACAAAATTTACTTATGGCAATGTCAAGTTGAGCGACACATCTTTGACCGCAAACGGAAATATAACTGCTTCTATCACCGTAACAAATTCAGGAAGCGTAGCTGGCAAAGAAGTAGTTCAATTATATATCCGTGATCTCGTAGGAACAATCACCAGACCGGTGAAAGAATTGAAAGGGTTTCAGAAAATATTTTTGAAAGCCGGCGAAACAAAAACCGTCAATTTCACAATCAGTATAAATGATCTTAAGTTTTACAACAGCGATCTGAAATATGTTGCTGAGCCCGGAGACTTTAAAGTTTTTATTGGCGGAAATAGTGCCGAAACAAAGGAAGCAGGGTTTAAATTGTTGTAGGACTGAATGGTTTTATTGTTGTTAACAGGGTTTTTCCCGCAACAGTAAAAATTACTGAAAAAATTTTCAATAACCAATTTTCAATGCTCAATTCTCAAGGTGAACAGTGCTATACCTTGAACATTTATTGTTGAGTATTGAATATTTATTTTTTAGTCTATAATCATGAAATCTGATTGAGATAAGATCAAACCTTATGTAACCCGAATGCCCGAAATCAATTTTTAATTTTCAAATCTTAATTCTTTCTTTTGCAGTATGTCTACACCAATACGCAATATCATTTTTGATCTGGGAGGCGTGCTGCTCAATATCGATTACAATAAAACATCTTCAGCATTTAAAGAACTCGGCTTTGAGAATTTTGACAATATGTACAGCCAGTTCTCCGCTGATCAGCTTTTTGAAAAACTGGAAACAGGAACTGTCACCGAAAAAGATTTTTTAGACATTCTTTCAGGTGTTGCAGAAAAATCCGTGAGGAATGAAGAGATCATCAAAGCCTGGAATGCCATGTTGCTGGACTTCCGCAAAGAAAGCCTGGACTTCCTGGAAAGCCTTGCTGCAAAATATAATTTATACCTGCTCAGTAATACCAATGCCATTCACATGAATGCCTTTCATGATGATTTTGTAAAACAAACCGGTAAAAATTTGCTGGATGATTATTTTATCAAAGCCTGGTATTCCAATAAAATCGGTTTGCGCAAACCCAATAAAAACATTTATGAATATGTGTTGAAGGATGGGAAACTTAAAGCGGAAGAAACTTTATTTATTGATGATTCCATTAATAATATAGAAGCTGCAATGGAAATGGGGATTCAAACCTTTCATTTGAAGCAGGGGCAGAAGATTGAAGACATTGTTTTATTACACGGATAATAAATACAAATTACACGGATTAAGAGAAAATAAATTTTGTTGAATCGGGAAACAATTAGATACGGGGGGAGAATATAAAAGACATTGTCTGATTACACGGATTTAAATCCAATTACACGGATTAAGAAAATAGATTTCCAGTATCTGAAATAATCAGTGTAATCCTTCTTTCAAATCTGTGTAATAAAAAAAATTACTTCACATCCTCATACTCTATATAATCATCTTTCCCAGGCTTAGGCTGCGCAGGTTGCGTCGATGTATTACTATTGTATTGACCGGATTGCTGCTGCTGACGGTTCATTTCACTCATTTTTTGCTGCATATCCCCGAATTGTTTTTTTACCTGTTTGGTAGTCGTATAAACGGGAATGATAAAATCGAAGATGAGCTTATATACCATGTATAAAACAAACAGCTCTAATATTGCTCTTAACATGGGGCAAAGTTATCATTCAATCAAAAGCAAAGCTGTTAAAATACAAAAAACCTTTTTACCGTCGATGCGTCAGGCTGCGAAAAAGTTTAAGGAAATTATTTTTAAGCCCTAAACCACCAAGCTTTCTAAACTCTCAAAGATTCTCTTCTGTTTGGCAATTACAATATAGTGTGTTATATTTGTGCTGGAAAAGCGAATTAAAGAAGGGAACGGGGTCGTTCCCTTCTTCTTTTATCATGACACAGGAATCTCAGATACAAACGGTACAAAAATTACTGGAAGGTCAGTTGCAGGACGATATCTTTCTTGTATCAATAAGGGTAAAGCCCACCAATAATATCAAGATATTTTTAGATGCGGACAGTGGATTGAGTATTGAGAAATGCATCAGGATCAACCGGGCATTGTACAGAACAATGGAAGAGATGGGATTGTATCCTGATGGAAATTTTTCTCTGGAAGTATCCAGCCCCGGTGTGGAAGAGCCACTGAAAATGTTGCGCCAGTATAAAAAAAATACAGGCAGAAATGTGGAAGTGATCCTGAATGATGACAGTAAGCAGGAGGGAAAGCTGGTATTGGTTACAGACGATTCTATAACCATTGAACAGGAAGAAGGCAAAGGCAAAAAAGCAATTACAAAAAATACCGAACTGAAATTTTCGGACATCAAACAAACAACAGTATTAATAAAGTTTTAATTCTTAAACAAACTCCCATACCGGCGGGGAACCAAATTTATAGCCGGAGAGGTTATGGCAAGTATTAATTTAATCGATTCCTTCCAGGAATTTAAAGACGCAGAAAACATTGATCGCCCTACGCTGATGAAAGTGATGGAAGACGTATTCAAAACGTTGATCAGGAAAAAATACGGCAGCGATGAAAATTTTGACGTAATCGTGAATGATCAGAAAGGTGATCTGGAAATATTCCGTCGCCGTACAATCGTTGACGATGATGATCTATACAATACCCTTACGGAAATTGAACTAAAAGATGCCATCAAAATAGAACCTGATTACAGTGTCGGCGAAGAATTGTATGAAGCCGTTGACATTCAGAAAGAATTTGGCCGTCGTGCCATCCTTGCCGGCAAACAGACGCTGGCAGCGCGTATAGGCGATCTCAAAAAGAATATTTTAATTAAAAAATACGAAGACCGTCTCAATGATATCGTGAGCGGCGAAGTTTACCAGGTATGGAAAAAAGAGGTGTTGTTACTGGATGAGGACGGCAATGAAATGCTGCTGCCTAAATCAGAACAGATACCTACCGATTATTTCAAGAAAGGCGAAACCATCCGGGGCATCATTAAAAAAGTAGAACTGAAGAATAACCAGGCGGTGATCATCCTTTCCAGAACCAGTCCGGTCTTCCTGGAAAAACTGCTCGAAATAGAAGTGCCCGAAATATTTGATGGCCTTATTGTTGTTAAGAAAATCGTTCGCGATCCGGGAGAAAGAGCAAAGGTTGCAGTGGAAAGTTATGACGACAGGATCGATCCGGTAGGCGCATGTGTTGGTATGAAAGGAAGCAGGATCCATGGTATCGTTCGTGAATTAAAGAACGAAAATATCGACGTAATCAACTGGACCAATAACACCCAGTTGCTGATACAGCGTTCATTAACACCCGCCAAGATTACGAGCATGGATCTCGATACCGAAGCACATCACGCCAAGGTTTTTTTAAAACCTGACCAGGTTTCTCTGGCAATCGGACGCCGTGGTGTAAATATCAAACTGGCCTGCGAATTAACCGGCTACGAAATTGATGTATTCCGCGATAATGAAGGTGAAGTAGAAGAATTTGATATCGACCTGGAAGAATTTGCAGATGAAATTGAACCATGGGTAATAGATGAACTGAAAAGAGTGGGTTGTGATACAGCCCGCAGCGTACTCGATCTTACTGCAGATGAATTGGAAAAAAGAACAGATCTTGAAAAAGAAACCATTGCTGATGTAAGAAGAGTGCTGGAAGAAGAATTTAAGAAAGAGTAATATAATTTTAGTTCTTCTATGGACCATCGACTATTGATCATGGTTTATAGAATGTCACGAATAAAAGATCATAAATTAATTGATCCGCCCTAGCCGGATCGGTAAACATAATATGTCAGAAATAACAACTCCACGGTTAATGGCCGCTGCCAAAGAATTCAATATCGGCAGCAGCACACTTATTGATTTTTTGGTAACCAAAGGTTTCAGCAGTGACGAACTGAAACCCACTGCCAAGCTTACCGAAGGCATGTATCATGCACTGGTGGCTGAGTTTCAGCCGGACAAACTGGCAAAACAAAAAGCAGAAAAAGTTGAACTGGTTAAATCTGCAGGCACCGCTGATGCGAAAAAGAAAAAAGATGAGGAAGATCTTTCTATAAAAAAGAAAGAAGCGGCCAAACAAAAAGAACAGAAGGCAGTAGAAGAAGTTGTACCAGCTACAGTAGTCGTGGAAAAAGAACAGCCGGCTGCGGATATAAAAATTGAAGCGCCCAAACTGGAAGAACTGAAAGTGCTGGATAAGATTGATCTCAGTACAGTTGACTCTTCTACCAAGCCTAAAAAAATTGTTAAGAAAGCTGTAGAAAAAGAAGAAAAACCTGTTGAGGAAGAAAAAGCAGCAACAGAAGAAAAGCCAAAGAAAGGAAAGAAAAAAGAAGTTGTTGCAGAAGAAATAATTCCTCAGGTTACTGAAGAAATAAAACCGGAAGAAACAACGGAAGAAATTCCTGTTATTGAAAATATCAAGGCGCAAAAAATTGAAGGTCCCAAGATCCTCGGTAAAATAGATCTGCCGGTTGATAGTGACACCAGGCCAAAAAAAGATAATGACGAGAAACGCAAACGCAAACGCATACCTGTAGAAAAGAAAGGCGGAACACAGCAACAGGGCCAGCAAACGGGTGGTAATCCAAACTTTAACCGTGGTGGCCAGCAGCAGGGCCAAGGAACTGGAAACCGTACTGGTGGCGGTGGTTATCAAGGTCAGGGTACGGCAAACCGTGGTGGCGGCAATCGTTTCGGAAGTCCACGCGGACCACAGGTAGCCCGGGTTGATAAAGAGATCGATAAAAAAGAAATTCAGAAAAAAATACAGGAAACACAGGCCAAACTCGCAGGCTCTTCAGGTCGCGGTAAAAGTTTAAAAGCTAAATACCGTAAAGCCAAGAGAGAAGAGATGGCCGAACAGCAGGGCAATGAAACAGGAGAAGACAACAAGCTCCAGGTAACGGAATTCATTTCTGTAAGTGAACTTGCCAGCCTGATGGATGTAAGCTTTGCAGATGTGATCAGCAAGTGTATGAGCCTTGGCATCATGGTGTCGATCAACCAACGCCTGGAAGCAGATGTAATCGAATTGGTGGCCAGTGAATTTGGATATGATGTAGAATTTATCGGCGTGGATGACCAGGCTGAAATAGATGAAGATGAAAATGATGAAGCAGATAATCTTTTACCAAGAGCGCCGATTGTTACCATCATGGGTCACGTAGATCATGGTAAAACATCTTTGCTCGATTATATCCGCAATGCCAATGTAATTGCCGGGGAAGCGGGAGGTATCACACAGCACATCGGTGCGTATGAAGTAACAACCAAGGATGGCCGTAATATTACTTTCCTCGATACACCCGGTCATGAAGCGTTTACCGCTATGAGAGCCAGGGGTGCAAAGGTTACAGATATTGCTGTGATCGTAATTGCTGCTGATGATGCAGTAATGCCACAAACAAAAGAAGCGATCAGTCACGCACAGGCGGCCAATGTGCCGATGATCTTTGCATTAAATAAAATTGACCGTGACGGATCGAATCCGGAAAAAATAAAAGAACAGCTCAGCGCCATGAACCTGCTGGTAGAAGACTGGGGTGGTAAATATCAAAGCCAGGAGATCAGCGCCAAAACAGGTTTGAACGTAGATCTGCTCATGGAAAAAATATTACTCGAAGCAGATGTACAGGAGCTGAAAGCCAATCCTGAAAAGAATGCCAACGGTACTGTGATAGAAGCTTCGCTGGATAAAGGCCGCGGTTATGTGGCCACCATTCTTGTACAGAACGGAACATTGAATGTTGGTGATATGATTGTAAGTGGTCAGAACTTCGGTAAAGTAAAAGCCATGTACAATGAACGAAATCTCCGTAAAGATAATGCACCACCTTCTACTCCCGTACTCATATTGGGTTTGAACGGCGCACCGCAGGCTGGTGAAACTTTCAAAGTTTATGAAGATGAAAGTGAAGCAAAAGAAGTTGCGTACAAACGTGGACAGATATTGCGTGAGCAGGGTATGCGTGCCAAGAAACATATTACGCTGGATGAGATCGGCCGTCGTTTGGCATTGGGCAACTTTAAAGAACTGAATGTAATTATCAAAGGTGACGTGGATGGATCTGTAGAAGCATTGAGTGATTCGCTGCAGAAATTAAGTACAGAAGAAATTGTTATCCGTGTAATTCACAAAGCAGTTGGTGCCATTACTGAAAGTGATGTTACACTTGCAACTGCATCAGATGCGATCATCATTGGTTTTAATGTCCGTCCTTCTATTCAGGCAGCAAGACTTGCAGAAAATGAAGCAATACAGATCAAATTGTATTCGATCATTTACAATGCCATTGAAGAGATCAAAAGTGCGATGGAAGGCATGCTGGAACCGGGTGTTGAAGAGAAAATACTGGCCAACGTTGAAATCAGGGAAACGTATAAATTTGATAAGGCAACGGTAGCCGGTTGTATGGTTATCGAAGGAAAGATCGCGAGGAACAACCGCATCCGCCTGGTAAGAGATGGTATTGTAATATTTACCGGTGAACTCGGAAGTCTGAAGCGCTTTAAAGATGACGCCAAAGATGTAAGTACGAATATGGAGTGCGGACTGGTAATCAAAAATTATAATGATCTTAAAGTAGGTGATATTGTAGAAGCATTTGAAGAAGTGGAAGTAAAACGTACATTATAATCTTTAATCAAAAAAAATCCTCATGGCACTTAAATTTATCAATCGCGAAGAAGCAAAAGGAAAAATCATCCTGACTTTTGAAGGGCCTGCATCAGAGCTGGCACAGAATGCCAATGACTTTTTTCTGAATAATAAATACAAGTTGAAAAAAGGCACACCCGAAAATGCAGTGTACGAAAGAGGTAATTATGTAGCACGGGTATTACTGGGAGCATTCATTGTGTATTATAAATTTAATGTGATCGTTGAGCAATCAGGCAATAAAGCTATACTCACACTTTCTAAAGCGCATAGCGGAATGTCCGGGGGCGTAATTGGGGTAGTGAAATTGAAAAAAGAGTACAAAAAAATTACCGACGCCCTTGAAAAGGCCGACAGTACGCTGGGCGCATTCGCTATGGGCTGACGCGACAAACTTTTGTTAAATGAAGTTATATCCAGAGTTATTCAGCATTGGCTGGTTAATTTTGAAACCAATTGTTTTTTTATGAGAAGTATTTTCCTGAGTTTTATCTGTGTTGCTTTTTGTGCTGCTGCTTTTGCACAGCCGCAGAAAGTTACTGCCGATAAGATCATTGCCGTAGTGGGTGATAAAATCATTTTAAGAAGCGATGTAGATAATTACATTGCCGACATGCAACGCCAGGGCGTAGAAGTGCCGCCCAATGCACGTTGTGCAGTGCTCGAACAATCCATGGGTGTAAAGGCTTTGGTGTTACAGGCAGAAAAGGATTCACTTCCTGTTACCGACGAAGAGATCGATGCTGTGATTGAAAATAAGATCCGTTATTTTATCAGCGCTTATGGAAGCAAAGAAGAACTGGAAAAAATTGCCGGTAAATCTGTTTACCAGTTGAAGGCAGATTTTAAAGATGGTGTCCGCGATCAGAAACTCGCAGAAGCTATGCGCAACAAGATCGTAGAGAATATAAAGATCACACCAAAAGAAACACAGGATTTTTTTAATAAGATACCCAAAGACAGTCTTCCTTTTTATGAAAGTGAAATGGAAATTTCACAGATCGTTATTTATCCCAAGGCCAGTCGCGATGCAGAAGAATATGTGCAGGAACAATTAAAAGAATTCAAAACGCAGGTTGAAAGCGGAAAAAAAGATTTTAAAACACTGGCCAGTATTTATTCTGCAGATAAAGGAACAGAACAGCAGGGCGGTACACTGGAGATCAACCGTAATCAGAAAGAACTGGATCCTGTATGGCTGAATAAGGCTTTTTCATTAAAGCCCGGGCAGATTTCCAATCCATTCAAAACAAGATTTGGTTACCACATTATTTTAATGGTTAGCCGTGCAGGCGATGATGCAGTAGTAAGGCATATCTTATTGACACCACAGATCACCGAAACAGAAATTTCAGCAACAACTGATAAATTGGATTCTGTAAGATCGCAGATCATGTCGGGCAATATAAAATTTAATGAAGGAGTAACAAAATATAGCGAAGACGAAGCCACCAAATATTCAGCCGGCGCTATTACCAATAAAGAAAATGGCAGCCCTTATATTACCATTGATCAATTGGATGCAGCCATGGTTACCATGTTGAAAAGCCTGAAGGTTGGACAATATTCAGCACCCGTGAAATATGCTGATGACCGTGGTAAACAGGGTGTTCGTATTGTTTATCTTAAAACTAAAAGCGAACCACATCGCGAAAATCTGACGGATGATTACAACCGCATTTCCCAGAAAGCATTGGAAGAAAAGAAAGGCGAAGCATTGGAACATTGGTTTGCAACCAAACTCAGCAACTATTATATCATGGTAGATGATGAATATAAAAGCTGTGAAGAAATGAAGAAATGGGTAAGCGCTGCCAATACTGCAAGCAAAAATTAATGCCCCTTCCCTGAAGGGGTGACTATAACTTATAATCCCTGCTTTTATCGGCAGGGATTTTTTTGTTTACCCACGAAGATATTTTTACCGCGAAGGCACGGAGATGCTAAGATTGGTCTGACCCAATACAAATGTCGAACAAGGAACAAGGAATTTTGAATCAGAAATAAAGAAAGGACTTAAATGTGATTATAACGGGACCGTTATGCCAAAGTATTTGCGTCTCCGTGTCTCCGCGGTGATATCAATTGGTATATTTGAAAATAAAAAAATTATCATGTCATTTCAAAATAAAACGGTTTTAATAACAGGCGCCAGCCGTGGTATCGGAAAAGCAATAGGGATAAGGCTTGCGAAGGAAGGTGCCAATATTGTCATTGCATCCAAATCAACAGAAGAGAACCCAAAACTGGGCGGTACTATTTATTCTGCTGCTGCAGAAATGGAAGCAGCCGGTGGTAAAGCACTCGCTATACAATGTGATATCCGTTTTGAAGACCAGGTACAAAATGTAATTGATAAAACCACTGAACATTTCGGTGGAATAGATATTCTCATCAATAATGCATCGGCCATTAATCTTACGCCAACAGAACAGACGGAACCTAAACGTTATGATCTGATGTACGACATTAATGTGCGGGGAACTTTTTTCGTAAGCAAGGCATGTATCCCGTTATTGAAAAAAAGCAGCAATGCGCATATATTGAATTTATCACCACCCATTAATATGGATATGAAATGGTTTAAAAATCATCTTGCCTATACGATCAGCAAATACAATATGAGTATGATCGCACTCGGCCTTGCTGCAGAATTGAAAAAATATAATATTGCAGCCAACACATTGTGGCCCCGAACTACGATTGCTACTGCGGCAGTACAGAATTTACTCGGTGGAGATATGCTGATGAAGATGAGCCGGACAACGGATATTATTGCGGATGCTGCTTATTATATTTTATCCAGACCTTCAACTGAATGTACGGGCAATAGTTTTATTGATGAAGAAGTATTGGCCAAAGAAGGAATCACTGATCTTGAACACTATTCTGTTGTTCCCGGTGCGAAGTTGTATAATGATCTGTTTGTTTGAAAGCAGTTGACTGTTCACAGATGACAGATGGCAGTTGACTGGAATACAAAGTTGACAGAGTTAATAAAGTTAAAAAGGTTGATAAAGGATTTCAAGTTTAAATGTATTTCCTTTATCAACCTTTTCAACTCTATCAACATTATTAACTTACCTTATTAATTCTTTTGGTACCGGTTTCTCCAACAGGTTTCTATAAATGAATTGTGTTTTTAAATTCTGAAAGTGTGCTCCCTTATTGCCGCCCCAGCCGTGTCTTCCACCGGGATAAATCATAAATTCAAAATCTTTTTTTGCATCTTCCAGTTTGCTGATGAGCTGAAGACTGTTCTGCATATGAACATTGTCATCGATCACACCATGCACGATCTGAAGACCACCTTTGTACCGGTCTGTATAAGTTAATACAGAACTGGTTTTATATCCTTCTGGATTATTTGCAAGTGTGCCCATGTATCTTTCTGTATAATGCGAATCATACAACGACCAGTCGGTAACACTTCCACCGGCCATTCCATAAGTAAACACATCGCTTGCGTAAGTCAATGCATAACAGGTCATGTAACCACCATAACTGAAACCGGTAATGCAGATTTTCCTGGGATCAGCATTGCCGTTAGCAATTAAATATTTTACCATCGTGCTGTAATCTTTCATTTCCCAGTAACCAAGATTGTGATACATATAATTCACGCCTTCTTTACCAAACTGGCCACTGGCGCGGTGATCCATTGCAACCTGTATCAATCCTTCTTTTGCATACCATTGCTGGTTGCCAGATAATTGAAACGCATCACTTACTGTTCCTGCATCCGGACCGCCATAAATAGAAATGAGCACCGGATATTTTTTACCCGGAACCATATTCACAGGCCAGGTTACTTTCATCGGAAGATCGTACAAACCATCATCACTTTTAACGCGGATGATTTCTGTTTTCGCAAGATTGTAATTATCATAATCCGGACCTTTAGCATCACCCAGTTCTTTAATGATCTTGCCTTTGTTATTTACCAGCGTCATTTTTGCGGGCGTAACTGCATTGCTGTAAGTGGTAATAAAATATTCACGGTTGGGCGATGCATTGATAAACGCATGATTGTAATTGCCGAATGTCAAACGCTGTAAGTCTTTACCATTCAGGTTTACACGGTAGTAGTCCCTGGTGGCTGAGTTCTCCCTGCTGCGTGCCGTGAAATAAACAATGCCATTTTTTTCATCTACATAATTAAGATTGGTCACGGTATATTTACCCGAAGTAATGGCGTTGATCAGTTTACCATTCATGTCGTAATAATATAAATGTTTCCATCCGGTAGCATCACTGTTTAAAATAAAGCCCTTGCCATTTTTTAAAAATTCTATCCTGTCATTATTATCCAGATCAACCCAGGTCTTTTGTTTTTCGTTATAAAATTCTTTTTTGCTTCCGGTCGCAAGATCAACTTCATAGATGATGAGATTATCCTGAAGACGGTTCATCCATTGCACCAGTAATGTTTTTCCATCAGGTTTCCAGTAAGGCATACCAAAATATTGGTCGTCTGCCGCATTGAAATCGCTCCACACGGTATTGCCGCCATCAGGAGAAACGATGCCCACTTTTACCTGCGGATTCGCATCGCCTACTTTTGGATAATGCTCTTTTTCTACTAATCCATGTTGACCGGTTCCATCAGTAATTGTATAAACAGGAACATTGGTATCATCAGAACGGAAATAAGCGAGGTGCTTACTGTCAGGACTCCACCAGAAAGCTTTGTAAGCAGTTGCCCTGCCAAGGATTTCTTCTGTATACACCCAACTTGCATAACCATTCATGATCAGATCAGTACCATCGCTGGTAAGTTTGTTTTCTTTTTTTGTAGCAATATTGACGGTATATAAATTATTGTTTTTTGAATAGGCAACATAATTACCATCCGGACTTAAGGTTGCATTATTTTCTTTATCCTTGTCATTGGTGAGCTGTACTTCAGTCCCGGCAGTTGTGATGTAAATATCATTATTCTTTGTGCTGATACGGGGTTTATCGGCTTCCATCATTTTGGGCGCAGCGTCCTTGTATTCAGATTCAGTACCGGTTTTACAATCAATCAGAACCGGTTTTCCGTCCTTGCTGATCAATAAATGACTTTCATCAACCCACGAAGTAAAAAGTGGCAATGCCTGTGTAATGCCTTTAAAATTTGCTTTGAAATATTGGTCTTCCGTCAGTTCTTTTTTTTGAGCAAAGGATGAAAGAGAAAGAAGAAAGAACGCAACAGCGATCGTTGAATGTTGTGCAGAGATTCTCATACCGTTTGGTTTTAATTTAGTGGAACAAGATAAGTATTTTGAATCAGCACAGGAAACAGATTTGATGAGTGGGCAACGATATGAATATGGCAAGGAACGAAACATATCCACACTCAATTTTGTATTTGCTCTATCATGTTTATTTTTTTACCACAGAGACATATGAGTTAAATACAGCACGGAGTTTTAAAGAGTTCCCACTCCCCTAACTCTGCGAAAAAAACTCCGATATCTCTGTGGTAAAATTGTTTCCCCTTCCTTGCTGGATATTCCCTGTTCGATATTCAGTATTTATAGTCTTTCATAAAGCGTCCGCAGCTTCCGCCTCGTCATGATCTGTTCCCAGTTTTTTCCCAATGCATTTTCCCAAAGTGGTTTCATACCCATGGATACATTGATCATCGCTTCAAACTGTTCATCAGTAAGTCCTTTACAAATGCCTTCAGGAATATGAATATTATTTTGTGTTACCATTTGTTTAAATTCTATTACACCTTCGGGATAATATTCTTCCAGGTGATTCATCACGATGCAGTTTCCGATACCATGTTTGGTGCCCAGCAGATAACTGAGGCCGTAACTAACGGCATGCGCTACCCCAACCTGGCTGTAAGCAATGCTCATTCCGCCGGCGTAAGAAGCCATCATCAGTTTATCATCGCTTTCTTTATCCCATGTTTTTTTATGAAGAAAAATTTCCTGGCAGAGCGACAATGCTTTCTCGCCATAACTTTTACTGAACTCATTTAAAAAAGTTCCCTGCAAACTTTCAATGCAATGAATATAACAATCCATTCCTGTATAGAAACGCTGATTGACCGGTGCATCGGCTGTTAATTCAGGATCCAGTACGATCTGATCAAAAGGAGTGAAGTCACTGTTCATCCCGAGTTTTTTTGTAGGACCAGTTAAAACGGTGGTACGGCTCACTTCGGCGCCTGTGCCGCTTAATGTAGGAATGCCCGCTTTATAAACGCCGGATTTTTTTACAAGGTCCCATCCCTGGTAATCGGCGCTGCTGCCGGGATTATTCATCATCAGGCTTACAGCTTTTGCAAGATCCATCGTGCTGCCCCCACCAATTCCGATGATACCACTCACGGTTCCAAACTCAGCTTTTAACTGCATGGCAAGCGCATCTACATAAGTTGTTTTAGGTTCATAAGTGACATCCACAAAGATGATTTTATCTTTTCCCCGGACAGGAATGCGGTTCGTCAATTGTTTGCCCTCAAAAAAATGATCCACCAAAAATATCATCGGCGCATCACCCTTGCGGTTGGGTGATAATATTTCATCGAGCTGGTTAAAACTGCCACGGCCATACACAACATACCCGATCATTTTAAAATTACGAAACTGCATACAAAAAATTTAGCCACAAAAATACGAATACATATGCCACGGATAACACCGAAAATATGGGTGCCACGAATTACACGAATGGCACGAATTAATACAGGTAATAGTTGAAGAGAAAACAAAGCGTGGAGGAATGTTTTTTGGCTTACCAGTCTGTTACAAACATTGATGTATTGTGGGAAGGCTCATCATCTCTGCGAATGATTCAAATTCAGCAGGAATTAATATAGCCTGATTCATGTATTCGTGCCATTCGTGTAATTCGTGGCTATATTTGTTATTACGCAAAATATAAAACAAATGCCTAAACAGGAGCAAACAATACCAGTTAGTAATCTGAAGAAAGAAGATATTCTTGCAATTGCATTCAGCACTTTTAAAAAACTGGAATGGGAAATAAAATTTGCCGGAGAAGATAAATTGCTTGGACATTCGCCCAAAAGCTGGAGAACTTATGGAGAAGAGATCATCATTACTGCCAATGATAATTTTCTTACGATCAGCAGCGAGTTGAAAGGAAATGCCATGTTTGACATGATGGGCAAAAATAAAAAACGCATTGCTGCATTTGCCGCAGCTTTTGAATCAGAAAAAAAAGCTGTCAATCCTGCTTCACTGGAAAGAAACCATGTTGCCGTTCAGGATTTGCAATCTGCTACCAGGGTTGTTGCGGAAAAGGAAATAAAAAATGCGAAAGAAGTGGATGCCGTAATGAATCTTTCGAAAGGCAATCTGTATGTAACATACAGTATCATGGCAATTAATGTGATTGTCTTTGTCATCATGTGCATTAAAGGTGTTTCTGTTTTTGCACCAACAGGTCTTGATATCATCAATTGGGGCGGCAATTATGGTCCACTAACGTTGACCGGTGATTGGTGGCGGCTCATAACCTGTGTGTTTGTACACATTGGTATCATTCATATTGCATTCAATATGTATGCGCTGTACATGGTGGGTGTTTTTTTGGAGCCAATGCTGGGAAAATTAAGATACACTGCTGCATATCTGGCCACAGGCATTTTATCAAGCGTGGTAAGCCTTTGGTGGCATACAACGCCTTTGGCAAGTGCAGGTGCATCAGGCGCAATCTTCGGAATGTTTGGAGTATTCCTCGCTTTGCTGCTCACGAATCTTATTCCTAAACAGGTAAGAAATGGGTTGTTGCAAAGCATTGGAATTCTGGTTGGTTATAATCTTTTATACGGTATGAAATCCGGCGTAGATAATTCAGCACACGTTGGTGGCTTGATCAGCGGATTGGTAATTGGTTTTTTTTATTACCTCACTTTAAGAAAACCGGCAACTGTTCAACGCATTGCGGCAACTTCATTGGCAATTCTTGTCGCTTCAATACTTATTGCAGAAAGATATATTCACTATACAAAAACTGATTTGAAAGCTGATTCAAGGACTTCGATTGAAAATGAAATAAAAGACGCGGGGTATAAAGACTTCAGTAAGTTTAATGAATTTGCTGTTCAACTTGATAGCCTGGATCGAAAGGGCATTGCTGTATATTTTAAAAAGAACGCTTCAATCGACAGCATCACCAAGGAGCTAAACAATATAACGCGACCAACTTGGGAAAAAGCTTCGGGATTGTTAGAAAAAATGTCAATTCTTGACATTAATCCTAAAATGCATCAAAGAACTAATACACTTAAAAAGTATGTGGATCTGCGAAAGGAAGAAGTTAATATTTATGAAGATGTTTTGAAAAATAATACAGAAGAAAATAATCAACGGTTAACGAAGGTAAGAGATGATCTCAGTGCTGTTATTAAAGGATTACAGTAGTTATGTTTTTTATTCGTGCATTAGTGGCAAAAAATCCGTGTATTTCTGTGGCATCTGTGGCTACAATAATTTTGCAGCTCTTTCCAGATCTTCCGGCGTATCGATCTCTACGCC
This sequence comes from Ferruginibacter sp., assembly GCA_040003235.1. Taxonomy (GTDB): domain Bacteria; phylum Bacteroidota; class Bacteroidia; order Chitinophagales; family Chitinophagaceae; genus Ferruginibacter. Next base: position 36,485 of record JBDUCW010000006.1, read on the forward strand.
CATATATTCTGTGACAACCATTTTTAATGCAATGCCATTTTCCAGGTAACGAAGACATTCAATTTTTTCTGCGGCTTCGAGTGGCGTGATGGGCCAATTGGTAAAATCGAGCAATGCCTGTTTGCGGAATGCATAAACACCAATATGCTCATAATAAACAGGACTGATATTTTTGTCGCGCTGATAAGGAATAACGTTGCGGCTGAACAAAAGCGAATTCATATTTTTATCCACTGCAACCTTTACATAATTAGGATCGTTGATAAATTTTTCTTCTTTTAAAACCTGCATCAGGCTTGCAACCTGCACTTTTGTTCCCGCAGTTCCTTCAAATACATTTAATAATTTTTGCAGTGGATCTTTTTGTACAAAAGGTTCATCCCCCTGAACATTTACTACAATAGCCGCATCCATATTTGCTACGGCTTCTGCAATCCGGTCGCTGCCGCTTTCATGTTCGCGGAGGCTCATGATCGCTTTGCCGCCATGCGAAATGATCTCGTTAAAAATAATTTTACTGTCTGTCACTACATATACTTCGCCAAATAATTTTGTAGCGAGTGTATTTTCATACGTGGTTCGGATCACTGTTTTATTGCCCAGCAATTGCATGAGCTTTGCCGGAAAACGTGTGGCAGCATAACGCGCCGGGATCATCGCAATTATTTTTTCAGTCATCTTAAAATATTTATACGCCGCCGCTGGAAAAAATTACCAGCTGGTTGTCGATCAGATACAATTGTAATTCATACGAAGCGCCGGATTCCCATTCTATTTTTATTTTTTCAGTAACCGGTTCTGCGCTTCCGTAATCCTGTTTCTCAACGGTTATTTTTCGCTCGCCTGTTTTTATTGTTTTGGTGCCGCTGCTTAATGGAAACGGTTCGTTATCGCCAATCACTTCAGGAAATGCTTTTAATAAACGCAGCAATAAAAATCCCTGTTGTAATGTAAGGTCCGGAAGAAAATAAGTAGTGGAATTATATTCGTAGGATTGGTATTCGTGAATCTCAGCCCCGTTTTTATATAATTGTTTTTTTAAAGTGGTTGAATAATCTTCCGGCAAGGTTTTCTTTACAATCACCGGAGCACCGGCTGCAGCAGTGAGCTGTGCAAAAAATTCTTTAAGATTTTTTACACCTGCTTTCGGAACCGGTACCGGCAACAGGTAACTGTTCACAAGATAACCTGTCTTTCCTTTCCAGGTAGTCTTGGCCCAGAGACCATCGAACCCTTCATTTTTAATGATGATGGAAGTGCCGGTATCATAGCTTACCGTTATTTTTTCACCATATGGAATTTTATCCAGCGCTTTTGCAGTGGCAGATGGTTTTTCACGAATGCTCAAACCTGCTTTGGCAGCTACATACCAATTCTCCTGCGCCAGCGCGGCGATTGCAATTATCAAAAAGGCAACAGATAAAAATATTTTTTTCATAATCTATTCTTCAATGAATTCTTTTATTGCGGGCAATTGCTTTCCTTCCCATCCGCACTTGGGACATTGATAAATTTTTTCAGGCGCAACAGCATAACTACTGAACATCCAGGTAAAAAAAGCCGTCACAAAATTTTTAGTTCCCGGCTTTGAAATCTGATCAAGGCCTTTGTGTCCACAGTCCGGACAGACAGCGGCATCACGATAGATCGTATCCATTTCTTCCAGCATTTTCGATACATCATTTATATCGGTATCTTTTATTACGAGCTTTATTCCTCCTATGGCATTCGTCAGCAATGGATCTATCGTAACTGTAAATTCATCCTTCAGGTAACATTCAATACCAGCATCCTGCAATCTTGTTAAAACAATATTTGCATTAAAGTAATTATCAAATGTCCTGATTGTAACTAAATCCATAATAATAATTTTGCGAGCGGTGGCCTTGGTTTATCAGACGGTCGTTCAGGAAATTTTATTGAGTTGCTCTTTATCTTTTTTAGGCAATGATTGTACAATGAGGTCATAGGATTGATCGATCCATTCTTTTAATTTTTTCATTGGCACAGAGCCATCTGCAATAATTGTGTTCCAGTGTTTTTTATTCATGTGATAACCGGGTTGTACGGATGGATACTCTTCCCGCAGTTCCACCGCAAGATCCGGATCGCATTTTACATTGAACTGTAAAGGATCTGAATCCAGTCCGCATAATAAAAATACTTTCCCCATTACTTTAAATACCAGTGTATCCGGACCGAAAGGTAATGTTTCTTCGGCGGCCGGTTTTGACAAACAGTATTGTTGAAGTTGTTCGATGTTCATGAGCCCCCGGCCCCTAAAGGGGAGTTTGTAGTCAATTAAAAAAATACTTTCGCAATTTATGCTTTCCCGAATAATTAGTTTTATAAACTATTCGAAATAAAAATCCCTACTCTGAAGTAGGGACTATAAATTATATGCTCCCCTTTAGGGGACGGGGGCTTGTTCTAGTTATTCAGCATCAATGGCATTACCAGCATCAGCAGTTCTTCATTTTCTGCCTGCTCGCTTGGTTTGATGATACCAGCTTTTGTTGCAGTACTCAGGTCCATTACAATTTCACTGGTATCGGCACCATTGAGCATCTCAATTAAAAATTTTGCGTTGAATGCGATCTGCAGGTCTTCACCATCGTACTGGCAGGCCATGCGTTCATTACCTTCAAAACTAAAATCAACATCCTGTGCTGCCAGTTGCAATTCGCTTCCGCTGATAGTCAGCGCAACCTGGTTGGTACTTTTATTACTGAACACACTTACGCGGCGCAATGCATTCTGAAAATCGCTGCGGTTCACCGTCATCTTATAAGGATTGTCTGCAGGGATCACCACTTTATAATCAGGAAAGCGGGCATCAATCAACCGGCACACCAGTTCTGTACTGCCATGCTCTACAAATAAATGATTGCTGTTGTAAGAAAGTTTTAAAACATCATCATTGTCAGGCAATGCACTCTTTAATAAGCTCAAAGGTTTTTTGGGAACAATGAATGAATCTTTTTTAGGACAGCTTACATCTGTCCGCGTATAACGTACCAGCCTGTGAGCATCAGTAGCAACGAACGTGATGCCTTTTTTATCGAGTTCAAAAAATACACCTGTCATAGCCGGACGAAGATCATCATTACTCACGGCAAAAATAGCCTTGTTAATGCCCGTTACCAATGCCGAAGAACTGATCTCGAAGTTGTTGGCATCATCGGCTGCGGGTTCCTTGGGAAAATTATCCGGGTTTTCTCCCATCACTTTATACTTACCGTTGTCGCTGGTAATTTCCACTGCAAAATTCTTATCAATATTAAAAGTGAGTGGTTGCTCTGCAATATTTTTCAATGAATCCATCAGTATCTTGGCCGGGATACAAACCCTGCCGCTGTCTTTTGCCTCGATATCCATATGCACTTTCATCACGGTTTCCAGGTCGGTGGCAACTACGGTCAGTTTGTTTTTATCGATCTCAAATAAAAAATCTTCCAGTATGGGTAAAACCGTATTGGCATTGATGACGCCGCTGATTTGCTGTAATTGTTTAAGCAGGGCTGAAGACGAAACGATGAACTTCATATTATTTCAGTATTAAAAACAAAGATAAAAGATTGGGGGTTAAGAATTCAAGATAGTGAATTTTATTATCAACAGGCAGGAGATCGTTTTTTTGTTGGCAGCTTATAATCGGGTCCCGAAACTGATCGGGTTTTCAATAACTTTGTTGGCATACATGGCCATACAAAAGATCACGGTAAAAGAATTTCTTCAATTGTCGGCAACGAACCCGGTTCTGGATGTGCGTAGTCCCGGAGAATTCACGCATGCCCATATTCCCGGAGCATTCAGCCTGCCGCTTTTTACAGATGAAGAAAGAAAAATTGTGGGCACCAGTTATAAGCAGCAGAGCCGGGAAACTGCCATCAAGACCGGCCTTGATTTCTTTGGGCCCAACATGCGGAAGATGGTAGAAGCTGCAGAAGCTTTGATCTCAGCGGCAACAGAAAAAAAGACCGGCGCAAATAAAACAATACTCATTCATTGCTGGCGTGGCGGAATGCGTAGTGCAGCTGTTGCGTGGCTGCTGGACCTGTATGGCTTTAAAATATACACACTCACAGGTGGCTATAAAGCTTACCGGCACTGGGTCAGGGAAAGTTTTGAAATACCTGCTTACTTTAATATCGTTGGAGGTTATACCGGCAGCGGCAAAACATTATTGATTCACGAATTAAAAAAAACCGGCCATTCGGTGGTTGACCTGGAAGCGCTCGCCAATCATAAAGGTTCAGCGTTCGGTGCGATAGATCTGCCGCAACCCAACCAGGAAATGTTTGAGAACCTGCTTGCCAAAGAGTTAAGCATTCAACCTGCAGCTGCTAAAATATGGATGGAAGATGAGAGCAACCGTATCGGTAATTTAAATATTCCCGTTTCCTTATGGAAACAGATGCGCAGCAGCCCGGTATATTTCCTGGAAATAGCTTTTGAAAAAAGGCTTGAGTACCTGGTGGCTGAATACGGATCTATAAAAAAAGAACAACTGGTCAACAGTATTATCAGAATACAAAAAAGGCTGGGCGGACTCGATACTAAAAACGCCATCAATTTCCTGCTGGAAGATGACCTTGCCTCCTGTTTCCGGATCTTATTACGGTATTACGATAAATGTTATGGCAAAGCATTGCAAAACAGGGAAAATCTTTCCGGACTGCTAAATAAAATACCCTGTGAAAGCGTTGATACAATGATAAACCTTCAAAATCTCCTGCATGCAACTATCCTGGAAAAAACTGTATAGCTTTTTATTGTTATTGCCGCTGTATTCAATGGCGCAGGATATTACCGGTTTATGGAAAGGTGTTTTGTACAACGATACCACCAAACAAAATCTCCGGTACGAAGTAGGGATCAGCGAAACAAAAGGAAAACTAACGGGTTTCAGTCATACTTTTTTTATTATTGATGACAAGGAGTATTTCGGGCTCAAAAGAATCAAGATCAAAAAGATCAATGATAAATATGTGATCGAAGATGTGGAACTGATCGCAGACAATTATCCAGAACGTCCGCCGAAAGGTGTTCACCAGATCAGCGCACTTAACTTCACAGATCTTGATGGCATCATGTACCTCGATGGATTGTTTACCACCACCAGGACAAAAGATTACCACCCACTAACGGGAATGGTTCACCTGACACGAAAAAAAGATTTCCGGCAATCGGCACTGGTACCACATCTTACAGAACTTGGACTTATAAAAGAACTTTCTTTCATTCCACCGGAAATAATAAAAGAAGAAGCACCTGTAATTGCAAGAGCAACTCCCGCGCCGGTAGAAAAAATTACAATGAATGGTAAAACGGTTGCGGTTAAAAAAGCAGAGATTAAAAATCCGGTCAGCATTCATGCACCTGGTTTTATAATGCCGGCCGCTGCAGAAGTCAATGAACGTGTAACGGAAACCATCGAAACGGTGTTTTTTAAATCGGACAGCTTATTACTAACGTTATACGATAACGGCGAAGTAGATGGCGATACCGTGAGCGTATTAATGAATGGTCAACTGATCATGCCTAACCAGGGACTCAGTACCAAAGCAATAAAAAAAACAATTTACATTACCAAAGAAACGCCCGACAGTATCCAGTTGATCATGTATGCAGAGAACCTTGGCAGCATCCCGCCCAATACGGGTTTGCTGGTGGTTCATGATGGCGAAGATATTTATGAGATCAGGTTCAGTTCAGATATGAAAAAGAATGCCGCGATCGTATTCAGGCGAAAAAAGTAGAACCGTATAACACAGATTTTATTGCCGGCATGGATTACACAGATTGTTTTTTGCAAGAAGCATGATTTATCAATCAGCAATTTTTAAAATCTGTGTAATCTTTTATAATCCGTGTAATACCTTCACTGAATGGAACAGATCAAACTCACGCAATTTTCTCATGGAGCCGGATGTGGTTGCAAGATTGCTCCGCAGGTGCTGGAAGAAATCCTTCAGAATAATATTTCAATTCCCGATCACAAAAAATTACTGGTGGGCAACAGCAGTAAAGATGACGCAGCGGTTTATGACCTGGGCAACGGAACCGCATTAATATCTACCACCGATTTTTTTACACCGATCGTCGATGATGCTTTTGATTTTGGAAGAATTGCCAGTGCCAATGCGATAAGTGATGTATATGCAATGGGCGGAAAACCTATTCTTGCAATTGCGATACTGGGATGGCCTGTAGAAAAACTGGGAACTTCTGTTGCACAGAAAGTAATAGAAGGAAGCCGCGCCATCTGTGAAGCAGCGGGTATTCCATTGGCAGGCGGCCACAGTATTGATAGTCCCGAACCCATTTTTGGATTGTCGGTGAATGGTATTGTTGATATAAAAAATCTGAAACAAAACAATACGGCGAAAGAGGGGGATATGATCTTTATTACAAAGCCAATCGGTGTTGGAATTTTGTCAACCGCACAAAAACGCGGCGTTATTAAAGAAGAACATTTACCCGGCCTTATCAAACAAATGATTCAGTTGAACAGCATTGGTGAATTACTGGGAAAGATCAATGCCGTGACTGCGATGACCGATATCACCGGCTTTGGCATATTGGGCCACCTGATTGAAATGTGCGAAGGCGCGGATCTGTCAGCCCGGATTTTTTATAATAAAATTCCTGTTATTGCAGGCGCTAAAGAATATCTCGCCCAAAGGATTGTACCCGACGCCACCTACCGCAACTGGAATGCATACAGTAAAAAAATTGGTTTTGAAAAAACAGTAAACGTAATGGAAGCATTTAACCTGCTGCCCGATCCACAAACAAATGGTGGACTGATGTTTACTGTAAAAGAAAATGAAACAGGCGTTGTTCAGGAGTTATTAAAAAAAGAAGGCTATAAAAATTTTATAGAACCTGTAGGAAAGATGATCGCTAAAACAGAGAAGGTTATAAATGTTGTAATATAAAAAAAGGCCCTGCTGAAAATTTTTTCTCAGCAGGACGGGTTAAAGTACGTGCTTATATTTTCTTACCAACGATTGTCATAACAAGTTTCATATCCATCGGCACTTTTTGTCCCATGGTTTCTACACTCGCTTTCATGTCATGGGTTATTTTTCCCTGTTTGATAAAACCTGTTTTAGTATCAACGGTGATCTTGCCGCTCTGTGTTCCGTCGATCTGCATTTTCATGGTCATGCCGCTTTGTGTTATTTCACCGTCACCTGTTGAATTGATCTTTCCGGTTACGTCAAGTATAACTTCATTGTCTTTTTCTATGATCTCTGCAACTTTATAAGTGCTGGTTACTTTCATTGGCAGATTGCCCTGCGTGGTAGTGACCTCTCGTACCCATGTTTCGCCAACGCTTACCGGTTTCTGCGGGTAAATACTGAAGACCTGCTGAAAGGTATTCCTGATCTGCGCTTCATTCATAGTACCGCCCATTGATTTTTCGATGTCTTCTCTTTTCAATGGTGTTGCAGTTTCAGCAGAATCGATAACTGCCTGCATGATCTCTTTAAATCCGGTCACTTCCTTTACTTCGCCCTGGGGGCTCATTTTTACCATGATGGATTTGTTAAGCATGCCGCCAAACATGGTGCCCATCATCTTATTCATCATCCCGCCGATACCTGAACTGCTGTCTTCGCTGTTGGCATTTTCATTTTTATTATCGCTGTCGTATGCAATGGTCATGGAAGGCGTTTTCATATTCATACTGATCCGATTGAAACCCATATCAATATTATAGCCGTTCACAGCATCTGCATCTTTAATATTGAGCTTATATCCCACTTTCATCTGGATATTATTTTTCATGCTCATCACGGTCTGGTCCATATCAATTCCATAATCCAGAGTATAAACATCACCTGCTTTAAACTTTGGTTCAAGTGTAATTTTTTTGCTGTCATCCTTACAGGAATAAAGGAAGATGACTGCAATAAAAAAAATTGTAATTTTTTTCATCATCGTTTTTGTTAAGTACATAAAATTGTTTTGAGTTTGGGTTACAGATTGTTACCGCAACAAAATAAAGAAATTAGTTCCACAAAAAAATAAGGAATTAATGATGAGACTTAAGTATAAAGAATAAAATATTATATAAAAATAAAAGGCCGCCCAATCAAGTGCAAGCCTTTCGTTTATAAAAAGATAAAATTTATTGTTTGCCGATGCTCATACTTTCAGAGGCCTGCGAATCATTGTTGTCAAAAGCGATCACATTGTCTGATACGCCGGTGATATTCCAGTTCGCATTCAGCTGCTGAACATTTTTATCATTGCTGCCGATATTCAATACCAATGTCTTCTTGATATTATCTTCATACCAGTTACCTTCAAAGCATTTACCGTTGGTTTTAATGAGGACTGTTCCACCGTCATTAAAGGTCAATTCGTAGTCCGAAAAAGTTTTTGTGTGATCTTTGTCTGCGGCTGCGTAATGCTGAATTTTCCAGTTACCGGCAGTCACGGCCTGCGAAACAGTTCTTGCAACCGTAATACGGTCGATATTGGTACATGCTGCAAAATATAAGATGACAGCGCATTTCAGCGAAAAGAGTAAGGCTGGTTTTTTCATTCTATTGGATTTTTATCGGATATTCAACTAGATAACACAAAAAGTCAATATATATTGTGTGGGCCACTGAATTTTTTACGGCTGCCACCCTTGCTACTGATAACACGGATAAACACTGAGGAATACAGTTTGCCACGAATAAAATTTATAAACACGAATAAATACAGCGAATGCGATACTCAATTTATTAAAGAGAAAAATTGTAAACCTTCTTTAATAAGGAGCATTATTCGTGCTCATTTATTTCATTCGTGGCAAAAGATATCTATGTAATTACTGGCCAATTATTTTTGGGCAGAAAAAGTTCCGTCATTCACCGCCTTAATAAACTTGATCAGCCCCGGAAAATAGTGCGGTTGATCATCCCACATATCGCAATGGCTGCCGTTGGGACAAAGCAAAAAATTCCCCTGCTGCACCTGCGTGCTCATCCACTTCATCTGTTCCGGATCCATCGTGTCATGCGAACCGCCAATGGTAAGTGTTGGTATTTTTATCTTCGGAAGATCTTTGCTGCGGTCCCATAAAGCAAGATTGCCACCGATCCCAAATTCACTGGGGCCCTGCATCTGAGTATATACCTGGTTGTTCAGATGCGGGAATGCCCTGTTCAATGCTTCGGGCCATGGATCGAGCCGGCAAAGATGCTGCGCATAAAAATTGGGTAGCAGCAACTGCATGTATTTTGGATTTTCAAAGTCTTTATTTTTTTCCAGTGTGCGGATCGTATCCAATATTTTGGGATCCATTTGTTTTGCAAGCACGTCTTCTGCATATCTTCCATAGAGCGGGCAACTGCTCATCATGTTGCTGATGATAAGGCCTTTTAAATTGTCCTGGTATTTAAATGCATATTCCATGGCAAGAATACCGCCCCAGCTATGACCGAGCAAATAGAAATTATCCTTTGTAAGATTTAATGCTTTGCGAACCTGTTCTACTTCTTCTACAAAACGTGGGAGATTCCAGAGGCTGGTATCTTTTGGCTGATCAGAAAAATAAGAACCGAGTTGATCATAATAAATAAATTCAATTCCTTCTTTCGGAAAAAAACTTTCGAAGCTTTCAAAAAATTCATGATCGCCACCGGGGCCGCCATGCAGTAACAGTACTTTTATTTTTGGATTGTTGCCGATGCGTTTTGTCCAGACATTGAATTTTCCTTTTGGCGTTTCGATCTGGATCAGTTTCACACCAGCATTCTGTACACCGCTATCGGTCTGTGCAAAATAATTATTGCTGGTTGTTGCAGTAACTGAGGATGAGTTGTTGCTGCAGGAAAAAATACAGGCAGCCGCCAGGAAGGCAAGCAGGTAGCGCATAAGCAGGTTTTTTGCTCAGCAGCGCGATGCAGTACAAGCGTGCGACGCCACTGAAGTTGAAGAATGATATAATTGCCCGGACAAAAAAAATTAAAATCTTGTTGCCAGATATTTCGGCAGCATTTCCCGCCAGGTTGGCCAGTCGTGTTTCCATTCTTCGCCCCACACGTCGAGTTCGTAATTGATGCCTTTGCTGTATAAAACGCCGGCAAATGTTTTTGATGCATTCGGATCTTCATAAGCGCCGCTGCCGGTGAGCAGATGAATGTGATGGCTTTTCCTGATCTCTTCCAGTGTATTGTGGTCCGTTAGATTGGGAATATAATGCATGGGCGAATTGAAATATACCTGGTCATCGAAATAGCCGTTGGTATATTCGGTGAGATCGTATACACCACTCATGGCGATAACACCATTGATAAGATCGGGCCTTTTTAAAAAAAGATTCATGCTGTGCAGTGCACCGAATGAAGCGCCGCAGGTAATGATGGGCGTATCTGCTGATGTATTATTTTTTATAAAAGGAATGACCTCGTTGTAAATATATTCATTAAACTGGTTTTGACGGATGGCTTTGTGGGCGCCTTCCATTTCTTTATTGAGCCAGCTTTCATTGTTGATACTGTTGACAGAAAACACTTTTACTTTTCCTCCATTGATATAAGGTTCGAGGCAATCCATTAACTGGAAACGTTCATATTCCAGGTAATCGGCAGCAGCAGTAGGAACCAGTAATAAAGCAAAACCGTAATCGCCATAAACCGCTACAGGCATATCTTTCTGCAATGCAGGACTGAACCAGGAAGTTAATTCTCTTTTCATTTCAAAAGGTTTAAAACGTTTAAGGGTTTAAATCGTTTAATGGTTTAAGGCGTTTAACGGTTAATGGTTTAAAGCGTTTAATCGGTTTAGGAGGGTTGGATTGTTAAGACTGATGATGAAGCGAATTGCTTCAACAAATTTAAAACCTTAAACCTTAAACCTTAAACTTTCGACTTTATTCCAACGTTCCTTCTTTGATCTCCGTCCACAACTCGCGGTAGCATTGGGCTGCATAACGGCTACGTGCGAATTCTTCAATGGGTTCACGGTGAACGCCCATTTTTTCTACATCGGATAAATAAGGAATATAGTTCTGGAAAAATTTCTTGTCTTTATACAACTGTTCCATGATTTCGTTGTGCATATTCTTGCGGAGATCGGTCATGGTAAAGAAGCACATCATCTTGCTTTGATCCAGGTCTTTTTCTTTAAAATAATCTTTCACCATATTATACGTGCGGACTGAAAGCGTAGTCGGAATAACAGGGATCAAAACAATATCGGATGCGTTAAAAATATTTTCGCTCAACGCGGAAAATCCGGGAGGGCAATCGATAAAAACAAAATCGTATTCACCGTCGAGCTGCTTCAATATTGTTTTTAACCTGGTCTTGGAAGATTTCATTTCTTCCACCATAATGTCAAAACTTTTAATGGAATTATCCGCGGCAATGATGTCGAGGTTTTCGTAATTGGTAGCCATGATGGCGTTTTCCAGTTTAGCATCTTTGCTCACAAGTTTTTTAATGCCCGCGGCATCTTTGGGTTTGATCTGGTAATAAAAACTGGTACTGCCCTGTGGATCGATATCCCAGAGCAATGTCTTATAACCATCTTTTGCTGCCAGATAAGCAAAGTTTACACAGCTGGCCGTTTTGCCAACGCCGCCTTTAAGAGCATACAGGGAAATGACTACCATAATTGTATTTTTTCAAATGAGGGGATTAAGATAAGGATTATTTTGGATATAGGCACCCCCTCCCTTCTCCTGTTACGGCGGAAATCCGTTTATTTAAAACAGTAACAGCTTGTGCTATTGAACTGCCGAAAATAGAACGCTGATTCTTAAGATCGATAGATTACCATGATTCTGTATAGTTTTGATCAAAAAAATCATAACCATCTATTGGTAAATGATTACAATATGATTTGTTCTGATATTATAAAGTCAGCCAGATCAGTATAAATCATAAAGATCATAGTAATCTGCGTTCTGTTTTAAAAGCACAATACCTAAAAAACAGCAACCCTCTCTATTATTACGCAGGCACGCCCTTGATTTTTTAACAATGCCGCTCCTTTTTTAAGTCGCTTTTTTTTCGTGCTTTCCCAATTTGGTATGATATTTATAATTACAAGCACTTATTAAAACCAAATCATGATCAAAAAACTAGTGGCAACAGCAATTATCGTATTAAGTTTTCATTCCTTTGAAGTAACAGCGCAACTTCCATCGCTCAAAAAAATTTTAGGAACTAAACCTACAACTACACAAGGCATTGCACAGGGTGTTACAGAATCAGAAGCCGGACAAGGTATTAAAGAAGCACTGAGCAACGGCATCACGAAAGCTGTTTTACAATTAAATAAAGAAGATGGCTTTTTTAAAGATGCTGTATATAAAGTATTGCTGCCGCCAGATGCTAAAAAAGTAGAAACCACTTTACGCAATGTTGGATTAGGTAATATGGTTGATAAAGCAATTCTGCAGATCAATCGCGGTGCAGAAGATGCAGTTGGATATGCAAAGCCAATTTTTGCAGACGCCATTAAAAGCATGACCATTTCTGATGCGATCGGCCTTATTAAAAATGGCGATACTTCAGCTACACATTTTTTTCGGATAAAAACAACAGAAAAATTAATTGCCGCTTTCTTACCGGTTATTAAAAGTTCACTTGATAAAGTGCAGGCAACAAAATATTACGGAGATATTGTAACCAAGTACAATAGTTTTCCAACAACATTTAAAAAAATAAATCCTGATCTTCCAAACTATGTTACGGAAAAAACAACCAATGCATTGTTTGATCAGATCTCAAAAGAAGAAAAAAATATTCGCGTGAATCCGGTAGCGCGTACCACAGATATTTTAAAAAAAGTATTTGGCGGACTGATAAAATAATAGCAATTATATAATTAAAAATGAGCCGCTCTTTTAAAAGCGGCTCATTTTTTTGATCAGTTCTTTACTGCATATTTTTCCAGCTCATCATTAACATGCTGGTACTTACTTTTTGAAAAAGCATTAAAGGTTCCTTTGTTTTTAAATTTCATTAATTCCATCAGCTTTGGTTTGCCTTCATATTCCTCCAGGCTGTGATAATAGCCACTGCTAACTAAAAACCAGGTACTGCTGATTTTGTCATGAACTACGGCAGGTCCGAATTGCAGGTTAATTGCATCAGCGCCGGTTAAATGGCAATACTGCCTATCCTTTAACAGTAAATTATTTTTTTCATCTGTTGCATCCGCAAGGCTGGCTTTTACCGGATCCATATAAGAACTGCTTTGTATTTCGTTATCAGAAAAATCAATAGCTGCATAATCCAGATCCCAGAAACGGTACACTGTTTCGAGTTTAATGTTTATAGTTTCTTCTTTAATATTACTGAGGTCCAGTTCCATTACCAGGTCACGCGAAGCAGTATTGCCTGTCATGGCAAAATAATCCGCATAATTCCAGTTATTGCCATTTTGAACATATACCATCACAGGCATTGCCTGGTCCTTTTGCCATTGCTCCATTACTTTTGGATCTGCTTTGTCTTCCTGCTTCTTCCATTGACTCATGCCTTCTCCAAACAGACTATTGAATTCTTTATAAATATAACCCGACCAGTCACTGTTCTTACCATGTATCAGCAACTTTGCCTTTGCAGCATTTGCCGGTTTTTTAAAAGACAATATCACATTGCTGAAATCTTTTTTACCCTGGTTGTTATTGAAGGAATAATAATTTTGATCAGTTTGCCGGAGGATCTCTTTCACATCATCCGTACCTGCTAAAACCGAAATGGGTAACTGCGGGTCTTTGTAAGAAAAAATATTTCCATGCCTGTCAACCATTACCTTGCTTCCAACCGGGTGATCTACTTTTAAAAGCTGTACACTGTTAATGAACTGCTCTTCGTTGGGCGCATTACCAATCTTCAGATTCAGCATATTATCCGTTGGTTGTAAACTACCCAGCGGCATATAATCGGTTCTTTCCAGCGATGAATACACGGCGCCACTATACATTCCTCCATTGAACTGGTACTGGCCATTGTTGTTAACGTATATCTGCGGGCAGTTACAGGCAATTGCAACCGCAATGAGTGTAACAACAGCCACACTGGCAATTACAACACCAACGGTGCTGATAATATGATTTGCGTTGGTGGCTGATTTGTCGAATTCATAAACGTCTACGCGGTTAACAGATGACAATGGCAATGATAGTCTGCCATTGTCTTTTTTCTCCTCGTTTGTATAAAGATGTACTTCCATTAAAGCAGCGTTCTTGTCATTTTTTTTAACGCGGTTGGTCCTGCTGGTCTCGGGATTCAGGTATTTTAAATGATCTTCACCAAGAGTTACTATATCCGCTTCAATGGTATTGTTTTTAATACTCAGATTCGTCAGCCCCGCTACGCCTGTCTTGAAATGAACAATGAAATATTTATTGGCAGATTGCAATTTTTGCAACATATCTGTATCGGCTTTTTGCTGGGTATGTGTTTTAAAATAGTGCTGGTAACAGCTGCTAACCGTTAAAGCAAAAGCCACGATCAAAAGCAAGAAAGCCTTCTTTCTTTTGCGATACATAAAATAAAGGGGAAACAGCAACATGCCTGCTGACCCTGATAACCTTGATGTGATGGAGCTCATGATGAATTGTTTTTAATGATTGAATACAATTTTTTTATGGATGATGCGAAACCAGAGAGGCGGTATCAGTGCAAGAATGATCATGCCCGAATATCCTGTTGGATGTTGCGGCGATTCCTGTAATGGCTTTAATGTTTCATAACTGTGAGCCGGGTTGATATGGTGATCGGCATGATTATCTAATTGAAAAAGATTAAGGCTGGTCAGACGGTTGCCCGAACTCCAGGAATGATGAGCTGCCATTCGTTCAAACTGGTCTGACTTTACCTGTTTCCGAACCAGGCCATAATGCTGCAGGTAATTAATGATATGCAATAAAAAAACTGCAATGAATGCCTGCAGTAAAAAAAACAACAGCGCCTTCCATCCTGCAAGTATTGTTATGGCAGTGATCAAAAGAAATTGTAAAAGCAGGAATATGGTCATGCGGTTTTGCCGGCGGAGCAGTGTTTTATTCCCGCGCTGTTTTTGTTTTTGTTCTATTTCCCATGCATTTAAAAATGTTTGTTTAATTGCCCGCGGAAAAAATCTGTAAAATGATTCTCCTGTTCTTGCCGTGTGCGGATCTTTGCTTGTACATGCATACACATGATGTCCCCGGATATGCTCGATCCCGTAATGCATATAACAATTGCAAAGCAATAAAAGATAGCCGGCCGCCTGTTCTGTTTTACTATGACGGTGAATGAATTCATGCGCCAGGGTAAAACCAATTACACCATTGATGATACCCACGGAAAGCGCAAGGCCAATAAATGACAGCCGATCTATTGCGCTGCTGTTGTACAGCGCCCAGACTGTCAACACAATTACAACCGGAACATACAGGAAAGCAATGAGCCGGTAAACGAAGGCAGGATATTTATCATGCTGCTCCTCTTCATGACTGTGTCTTTCTTTTGCCAGCAGGTTTAGCAAAGGGTGTATGATGAAGCAAAGTGCCGGCGTGATAAAATTCCACCAGCCTCCCAGCCAGTAACCGCTGATAACCAGCAAGGGCATCATTAAATATCCTGTATAGGTCCATGGTGACATAAGATCAAATTTTTGTTGAACAAGAATTATACAATCCGCAGCCCTGTGTTTTCATTTGCATGATGCGTTTCGGTAAAGCATCATCCAGTGCAGGAAATAATTTTCGCTGGCAAAAAGGACAATTGTGTACATCGCCATCTGTATCAACATACAGGTAATCTTTCCCCGAACCCGAACAGCCTATCCTGCGGCTGTAAAAACCATGATAGGCCACCAAGGGATAAGAAGAATAGGCTTTGTCATAGTTCATCTTTTCATAAAATGCTTCGAGGATTTTCAAGTGACTGGTTTCAAGTGTTACATCTTTACCTGCATAATGGCCAACGGCTTTCGGTTCTAATAACTGGATGAATGATGCGCCAGCATTTTTTGCGAGTTCTGCATAGCGCATTAAATTTTCATTGCTGATGAAATTTTTTGTTGCACATAAAGAGAAGGTTACAGCCAGTCCGCTTTCAACCGCATACCGGGCTGCCAGTAATGCCCTTTCAAAAGAACGGGCTTTCCCGCGAAACAGGTCATGCTTTTCGGGGTCGTGATCATCAAGGCTGATAGTAATGCCCGTCATACCATGCTCTTTTAATTGCATTGCTTTTTGTCTGGTAAGCTGGTAACCTGTTGTGTATAGCCAGAAATTAATTTCCGCCGGGGAGTTATCAAGCAGGTAAATGATATCATCAAAACGGTTCAGCGGTTCACCACCACTCAATTGTACCTGCGAAACGCCTATATCATAAAACCGCCTGGTGATCAGCAACAGGTCTTCCTTACTTAACTGTTCGGGCTGGTTCAGGTTTTCCCATTCGCAACAATGCTCACATTTAAATCCGCATTTTTTTGTAATGGCAAAAATGAGGGTGTGAAGGGAACTGGTTGGTTCGGGCGAAACCTTACTGAACAAATGTTTTACGTACCGGTCAAACGTTTTTGATGGCCAGCCCGGAGCATTGTAATTGAAAAAATAAAGGCCGTTCACTTTTTTATATTTTTTCAGGCTGTGATCATTGCGGTATTGGTCACGTAAGCGCCGTAGGTCCTTAGCTTTCTTAAATGCTATTCGCGGACTCTTGAATAACCGCAACGCGATCCGCAGGATATTGATCCAGATAAAAACTTTAATGATCTTTTGGTGTACACCACTGACAGTGATACCGGAAATTATTTTTCTTTGATCAATGCGTTCATGAATAACAGTATGCCTGTTTGTTTTAATTACTGGTCTGGCTGAAATAAGTGTATCCATAATGATCAATTTTTAATGGAATGAAACCCGGCGTTTACTTTTTCCGAAGGAGAGCCATCGCTGAGGTTCTTTTTAAAAACCTGCTTACTCATTTTCTGCGGTGAAATAATACTCAGGTCACAACACGTTATGTATTTCTACCGGCTATTATTATATCCGGTAGAATTATTTTTTGTTATTTAAAAAAGCGTAAGCAAGTCTGAAATTCAGGTAATAAATATTGAATCCGCCAGCCATTAAATTGAACTGCAGACGAAAACTCGGTTCTATATTTCCAATTTGATAACCAACCCCGGGGGTAATAGTAAAACCCGACTCTCTAAAAGTAAAATCCGGGTTATTGCTAACGTATTTGAAATGAACAGAAGTGGGCATTAATCCCATTTCGCCCGTAATGAAAAGTCCTTTTGGCGTTTCTTCTTTCGTTACGGCATAAAATTTTACGCCTGCCTGAACAAGGGCCGCTTTGAATTTACTGCTGTTAAAAGTATTGCTCCTTTCTGCAAAAAGCAGGTATCCAACTGTTGCTATGCCTGAAAGATGACTGGTAAAGAATGATTCAACCCGGACCGATCCTCCAAAACCAGTGCCCGCAACCATTTTCAAATCAAGAGAATTTGGTATGGCAACCTCTGCACCCACAGACACAAAAGTTTTTTGGCAATACCCATTCAATGAAAGAAACATTACTGTAAAAGAATAAAACAGTCTTTTCATTTTGGTAATAATTAAAGTGAAACCTGTAGTTAGATTAAGCCTTTTTTAAAAAGCCAGTATTCATTTTAAAAACCAGTTTGCCAAACTAATATTTTATAATCTGATACAGAAGAACGAATTTATAACTGGGTGTTATGATTTGGTACTTAGACATAATGAGATAATCACTGGCAGATTAATATAAAATATAAGACTGCATATTTATAATTACCTGTTTAACCCGGCCAGTTATCAGTGCAGGTATATCAACGGCCAAATAGAAGAATTGGAATGCGGAAAGAGTTTGTATTTTTAAATAAAAGATATTGTTGAAAATAAAGGGCACGATAACCGGCTTGCTCCTTACTGCAATTTGCTTTGCCCAGCCAAAGGTTGATCAGTTTGCCGGCGGATTGCCCGTTTTCAGGCAGGTAAGTTACCCGTTCCTTCCTGTCCTCACTTCACATTTTTTCTTTTCTGATGATGGACTGATGTGGTTCTCCACAGCAAAAGGACTTAGTTCCTTTGACGGTACAGAAGTCGTATATCATTGCAGCATACAACAGTCTGCAGAACTTGGCCTGAATAAAATATCCTGTTTTACAGAAGACAGCGTCCATGATTTTTATCTTGCTGCTGCTGGTAACCTTATCCTTTTTAAAAGAAAGGAACGCAGGTTTGAAAAGATACTGTCAGGTCTTGGTGTTGACCTGAGTTTTATTTCTCTTCAAAAGAACGGTTCAATATATATCGGCACCGCTTCCAGGGGAATGATCATCTATCATCCTTTATCAAAACAAATGGAGCGATTCAACCTCGTTGATGGTAAACCGGAAGCATGGGATGACCGTTACGGGAACACGCTCAAATGTTTCGCAGAGCATGCTACCGATAGTACAAAATGCTGGATAGGCAGTTATAACGGAATTTATCTGTTTGATAAAATAACAAGAAAGCTGAGCAAAAATTTCATTGTGAGCGATTCCATTTATGATGTGAATGGGAAGGTCATTCATGTTCCATTTGATGTGCATCAAATGGATGTTGCAAATGATTCAACGATCTGGTTCAATACCTGGAACGC
The DNA here is from genome assembly GCA_040003235.1 of Ferruginibacter sp. Classification (GTDB taxonomy): domain Bacteria; phylum Bacteroidota; class Bacteroidia; order Chitinophagales; family Chitinophagaceae; genus Ferruginibacter. The sequence goes on from JBDUCW010000006.1 coordinate 55,123, forward strand.
AGGATTCTGCAGTTATAATACGAGAACAGGCCGGGTTGAACTATCCGCTTCTTTTTATTATAAGACTGGTAACAAAATGATCCCGGCTTCCGTTATTCCTTCTTTTGCAAAACTTGAAGCAGGAAAATATTTTATCGGATTTTCCAATAAACATCCATGCATCTTTGATATCCGAACGAAAACAATTCAACCCCTGAAGGTGAATGTTGCGGGAGACACAACTGATAAAATATCTTTTTGCAGCACTGACAAAAAAGGCAACTTATGGTTATTGCGGAATGGCTTACTATACGTAAGTGTACCAGGTTACAGCCGGCTACATTCGCTGTATATCGGCAGCGAACAAAAATCCGGCAGAAGAGCTTTTACTCCAGATAATATCCTGACTGGTATTTATTTTGATCGCAGTACACATCTTTATTATTGTGCCGTTCATAACGCGGCGAATATTTATGTATTGGATAGTAGTTTTAATATTGTTGAGCAATTGCCTTCTCCATTATTCAATAGTTATTTTGCATACAAGGGCGCCACTACTGATAAAATAACGAAGGATGGTAGCGGCCGCTATTGGGTCACCGGTGCAGAAACATATATATTATTGCCGGGCAAAAAGAAATTTGAATATGCTGAAAAAATTTTTCCGCAACTGGCCTGGCTCAGATCGAAAGGAACCTTTAACTGCATCGCAACTACTGGCGACGGTAACATCCTTTTACAGGAATATAATTCCGGTAACATTTACATCATCGATCATACAGATTTTTTTACAGATACTATAAAAGCGATCCATTCAATTGCCGGGAATAAATTACGTGTTTACAGCGGATCATTCGAGTACGATCCTTTGCACAATTATATTTATTTGTCAGACGATCATGATATCTCCCAGTACCGGTTGGCTGAAAAAAAAATGCATAAGCTTTCTCCGGAAGCAATAGCAGGCGATCCGAATACAGAAGCGATCCTCAATTATGCACTGGATGCTGCCGGCAGGATATGGTCGCTTAAAGAACAGTACGGGATCAGGATAATCGACCCGGTTACGCTCAAATGTATTGATTCATTCAGGCTGGGCGAAAGAGGATTGTATCCCGGGAACTATACTAATATAACCGGCGCTGCAAAAGGTTACATGTTCCTGGAAGGCCCGCATGGCATTGTTGTTTACAATTACACGGAACAACGGTCGCTGTTGTTTGACAATACCAACGGCTTATCATCCCCGGTTCCGCGTTCTGTGCTGTATAGCAATGGACAGCTGCTGCTTGGCCAGCCCAACGTGATCGAACATTATGACCTTGCTGATTTTTCAAAGAATAATTTTCATCTTTATCCTGCACTTACTACTATTATTGCCGATACCACCGAATTATTCGCAGCTTCATTTGCTGATCATGTGATACAACTGCCTTCTTATACAACGGTTGTCAGCCTCAACTTTTCTGCTGCTGAATTTATTTTCCCGGAACGGATAGAATATGCTTACCGGCTGGATGATATTGATAAGGAATGGAAATACACCAACTATTTTAATCGCCGCGTAAATTATGGCAACCTTCAACCGGGGAAATATATTTTTAAAATAAAAGCGCAGCAGGTTGGAGGAAGCTGGAATGTGCCGGTTACAACATATACTATCATCATTGCAATACCTTTCTGGCAAACATGGTGGTTTCGCCTGCTTTGTTTTATCGCTGCCGGTATTGTAATATTTATGATGTTGCGCTGGAGAATAAAAACCATCCAGGACCAGGAAAGATTAAAGGTTACGCATGAAAAAGAGTTGTTGAACCTTGAAGCAAAAGCGCTTCGTGCCCAGATGAATCCTCATTTCATTTTTAATTGTCTTAATTCTATCAAGTCGTTGATCCAGCAGCATGATGAAGAACGTTCTATTACTTATCTTACTACCTTTTCAAAGCTGATCCGTACACTGTTCCATAATGCAGATAAAAAAGAGATCAGCCTTTTTGACGAAATAGAAACCTGCAAACTTTACCTGCAACTGGAAGCAATGCGGTTTGATACAAAATTTTCTTATACGATCACGATCGATGAAAAATTAGATCTTAAATCGATCGAAGTGCCTGCGCTGGTGATACAACCCTTTATTGAGAACGCGATCTGGCATGGTATCATCCCGGCGGGTAGGGGCGGACACATAGAAGTGAGTGTACAAAAAAAAGATGCAGATGTATTGGTGCTGATAGATGATAACGGGATCGGGCGACAGGCATCTGCATTGAATAAACCGGCCGGCAATATGCCACATCAATCAAAAGGAGTAAAACTTACGCAATCGCGTATCGCACTGGACAACCTGCTTAAACAACGGCAGGCAGCAATAGAAACAATCGATAAGAAAAAAGAAGATAGCAGTGCTGCCGGTACAACAGTTATAATCATTTTTAAAGACCAGTTATCATGATACGTTCCATAATTATTGATGATGAACAGCATTGTGTGAATGCATTAGTGAAGGATCTTCAGAACAATTGCCCTTCTGTTGAAGTGGTTGATAGTTGCCACTCTGCCAAAGAAGGACTAATGTCTATTAAAAAGTATCAGCCGGAGCTTGTTTTTTTAGATGTGGAAATGCCCTGGATGAATGGGTTTGAAATGCTGGAAGTGCTGGGGGCGATCAATTTCTCCATCATCTTTACTACGGCACATGGCGAGTTTGCGGCAAAGGCGTTTCGCATCAGTGCCATTGATTACCTGTTAAAACCGATCGATGCGAATGACCTGATCGTGGCGGTCCAGAAGGCTGCAAAAAAAATCTCAGAAGGAAATAATCTTTTGCATATCAATAACCTGCTAAGGAATATTCACCAGCCACTAACGGAACAAAGGATCGCATTGCCGCAACGCGAGGGCTATGAATTTATCGACGTTGCATCGATCATTTATTGTCATGCAGAGGGAGCCTATACAAAAATATTCCTGGAAGAAAAGAAAACCATGCTCATTTCAAGAACGCTGGGTGATGTGGAAGAATTGCTGCCGCCCGAAATGTTCCAGCGCATTCATCATTCCACGCTCATCAACCTCACCTGTGTGTCTCAATTTCTGAGAACCGATGGAGGTTACGTGGTTTTGAAAAACGGGGATAAACTTTCTGTAAGCAAAGCAAAAAAAGAATTGCTGATGGAAAGGCTGGGATTGAAATAATCTTTTAAAGCTGGACAATATATTTTTAATGCCCGAAGAATTTTTCTACTGCATTTTTCCCGCTTTCAAATAATTCTTTTTTTTCACTGCTCTTCATTTTTCTCGGTTTGGAAAAAATATCTCCGTAACCAATATAAATAGTTCTGCCTTTTTCATTTTCAAGATTGGGTTTACGGTTCATTGTTTCCATCATCAGGTTTACAAAAGCACTGATATAATCATTCAGGTTATTGATATTATAACCGGGAATATCTGTGGAATGAGCCAGTTGTTCTACCTGTGCATTTCTGTCTAACTTGATACCGAGCGTTTGATAATTATGAATAATGTTGTCGCAGAATAAGGGACTGCCTCCGTTCCTGCAACTGTCGAAAATATTAACGGGATAATTGGCCATGATGCCGCCATCAATATATACCTGGTAATACTGACCCTTTGCGGGATTTTTTATCTGGGTGCCAGTGCTGTCCAGCAAAACAGGTTCGTAAAATAAGGGAATAGAACAACTGATTCTTACAGCAGTTCTCAATGGCATATTGGGTGATGTTTCGAAAGAAAATATTTCTGCCTGTTGTTTTGTAAGGTTGGTGCCGACACAATAAAAATCTTTCAGGCGGTGATCAGCGTCGCTGCGTAAAAGGCGCATTGCACGCAGGTCTGCAAATGTTGCGAACTTATTATGCAATTTTTTTTCAATCAATAATTCCAGCCATTTTTCAAATTCATCTCCCTTGTGAATGCCATAAAACTTTTTTACACGGGTATATTTTCCAATGAGACCACCTTTGCCATCGTTAAATTGTTCGATGCGCAATTTCGTCATCATGCTGTCAATCTCTTCCGCATTATAGCCAAGGCTGATCATCAAGGCTATGATGGAGCCTGCAGAAGTTCCGGCAACTTTTTCTATATGCTGTAAAAGTCCTTTTTGTTCCAGGGCTGTTACTACTCCTGCATAAGCTACTCCGCGGATACCGCCACCTTCGAAAACTAGGTTTTTATATTGGGCGCTTGTATGTAATGAAAGTATTATAAAGAATAGGCAGTATATTTTTGTTGTCATATAAATCACAAAGTGAGCTTAATAAGTTTGAAAGAAATAATATCTGCGTGAATAGTCTGACCTTGTCAGCATCTAACATTTTTTCCAATCAAAACAGGTCGGGCATTGCAAGCAACACCTGCCATGCTTCATTTACTTTTCCATCGTCCAGTAATTTTTTTGCATAATGATGAAGTTCTTTTTCCATGTCATCCGGATTGATGGAATAATACTGAATGATATTTTTCATGGTATCATCACTGAATGCGGGATCAATAAAAGGAGATTCATGTATATTGGCAAGCTGGCCAAGATGATTGCCGGAAAGAATTGGGCTGTTGCGTATTGAAGCTGGCAAACTATCAATGCCGATACCGATTTGTGTATTGGGCTTGGCTACTTTAAAAAGATTCTGTTCATTAACCCTGCAATACCAATCGCCACCGAGCCTGGCCACGTGATGAATTTTTGTCTGATCGATCTGCTGTTGTTCATTGAGAATACTTTCATCAATATGCATGCACAGTACTTCGCAGATCACAAGATTGCCTGCACCGCCTTCTGTTCCCAATGGTTTTACTTCAATCACTTTGCATTCAAGTTTTATTTTACTTTCCTTTACCATTGGCGGCTGTACCATAGTTGCCTTTTCTTCTGTAAAACCAGCTCTGGTAAATTCATTGCAGCCTTTTGGAAATTCGCAGCTGGCAAGGGATGTTTGCTGCACCATATCATAATCAACAATATTGATGACCACTTCCGGAACTTCCAGCACATTTTCCAAAGTATGTTTGGTGGTATTGTCACGCACTCTTCTTGCCGGAGAAAAAATAACAATAGGTGGATTGGAAGAAAATAAATTAAAAAAACTAAAAGGACTTAAATTGATATGTCCTTCTTTATTAATTGTAGAAGCAAAACAGATCGGTCTGGGTGCAATGGCATGCTGCAGGTAATTCTGCACATCCACTGGTTTTATTTCTTTCAGGTTGACTATCATAAAACGGAACGCTGATTTTTATGATGAGATAAATTTTCGCTGATGTTATTAAAATTTAAAAGCAATCAGCGTAAATCTTTTAAATCATAAAAATCTGCGTTCTATTTTTTCTTCAATGCTAAAATAGAAAAATCGCTTTCATCTTTTACGATGGTATTACTCAATGATCCCAAAGCATCTATTTCCATTTCCACTACATCCCCTTCTTTTAACCATTGCTCCTGGTAAGCTGCATCATTTAATTTTCCGGTTCCGTTCAGTTCCAGGAAACATCCTGTTCCAACAGTTCCGCTTCCAATAATATCGCCGGCAAAAACACCGGTTCCATAACTTGCTCTTTCTATGATCTCGGCAAAGGTCCAGTCCATATCACTTAAATTACCATTGCTTACCACGGTGCCGTTTACACTGCATTTCATATTTAAATTCCAGGACTTGCCGGTATGGCCTTCTTTACAGGGAACTTCATATTCTTCCAGCTCATCCAGCGTTACAAGCATCGGCCCCGTGACCGTACAAAAATCTTTCCCTTTGGCAGGTCCAAGATTCAGCATCATTTCTTCCATCTGCAATGTTCTTGCGCTCATGTCATTCATGATCATCAGTCCGGCAATATACTCATCGGCTTCAGCCGCCGGTATATTTCTTCCGGCTTTGCCGATCACAATGGCAGCTTCCAGTTCAAAATCAAGTTTTTGAAAATGATCCGGCATACAAATAATATCGCCCGGTCCCTGAATACTGTTGTGATTGGTAAAATAGAAAATGGGATACTGATCAAATTCAGGGATCATATCGAGTTTGCGGTTCCTTCTTGCTGCGGCCACGTGCTGCCGGAATGCATACCCATCGCGGCAACTGGTGGGATGAGGAACGGGCGCCAGCAGGTCCGCATCCACTAAACTGATGGGGGATAATTTACTGTAACCACCTTCTTTAATCTTTTGCTCAACGGCCCTTGCAAAAGGCATGATATCATCCCAGTAATATAAGAACATGGTCATGCTGACAGGCAGATCACTGTGCAGTTGATCCATATCATATAATTTGCCGTTAACCGCCATGGCCAGCAACTGATCCTCTCCGTCTTTCAAATAAGTGACTAATTTCATGAATTCTTAAGTTGTGGCGACAAATTTACCATTCGCATTGGCATCAAAAAAAATGATTTTGTATATTTGCGCTGTAAAGGGTTACTCATGGAATTCAACAAAATACATAACAAGGGCCAGGCACAGCTGTTTAAGAACCACTACCTGGAGTATCTTACAAAAACACATCCACTGGTGATCTGGGGAATGTACCTGCCTGTATTGATCTTATTACCTTACTATTCGGTCAACAGCCTCGGTTATGAACCACTGAAAGTTTTTCTTACTTTTTTGGGAGGGATGTTTTTCTGGAGCCTGTTCGAATACATCATGCATCGTTTTGTTTTTCATTACACGGCACATACAGAAAAAGGAAAGAAGCTCAATTATATTCTGCACGGTAATCATCATGAATATCCAAGAGACCGCGAACGGTTATTTATGCCTGCAGCACCAAGCCTGATCATTGCATCTACTTTGTTTTTGCTGATGTACCTGGTATTGAATAAAAATGTGTTTCCTTTCTTTCCCGGTTTCATGCTCGGTTACCTGATCTACGGAACCATGCATTATGCCATTCATGCATGGAACCCACCTTTTAAATGGATGAAAGGATTATGGCGCAACCATCACCTGCATCATTACAAGCAGGACCACCGCGGCTTTGGTGTCAGCAGCACTTTATGGGATCACGTCTTTGGAACCATGTTCGATCTTAAAAATGAAAAAGAAGATAAAGAGAAAGTACAGGAACTCATGTTTAAATAAAAATATTTTTGATCCCGGCACAGGCCGGGATTTTTTTTGTAAAGTCTTTTTATAGTTAAACCGCTTTTCAACCCGAAGAAAAAATATTCAATAATCAATTTTCAATGTTCAATGCAGGCAGTTCAGACTGCAAAAAAATCGTCTGGCCACTGGACCGTATCGATATCTTAATTCTTTGCGTTAGTGGCCTGACGAATTAACCCTGCTAAAAATATTTTTTTGTATTTTCCAACTATTTCATCATTCCCTTCTCTTATAAAGTATACAATCATTGGAACCGGCCTACCATATACAAACTGCAGTTGTAAAAGCCGTTCATGGAGATGTGGATGCGCGGGCCTGGCTGTACAATCAATACAGTAAGGCGATGTTCAATATCTGTATCCGCATGGCCGGCACAAGAACGGATGCCGAAGATATTTTGCAGGACGCTTTTATTATCGCTTTTAAAAATCTTCAGCAATTGAAACAACCGGAAAATTTTGGTGGCTGGTTGAAAAGAATTGTTTTGAATGAATGTATCCGTTTCAGCAAACAATCTTTTTATTGGGATGACTGGCAGGAAGAACACAATGAAATAGCGGCGGATGAAATAACGGAATGGTGGACAACAGTTAACATAGAAACAGTGCACAAAGAAATAAAAAATTTACCCGAAGGTTGCAGACAGGTTTTTGTGCTGTACGTGCTGGAAGATTATACGCATAAAAATATTGCCGACGATATCGGTATCTCGGAAAGTACCAGTAAGAGCCAGTATCAGCGGGCGCGACAATTATTAAAAGAACGAATTACAAAGCAAATGCTCATCAATGGATAATCTGAAAAAATACCTGGAACAGCAACGCGAAGCACTGGATAAAGATATACCTGGCGATGCTGTGTGGATGAAAATAAAAGAAGGGTCTTTTGTAAAGAAGAAAACCGGGACTATAAGAATGATCATACAATATGCAGTAGCAGCATCTGTACTCGCACTGATCATACTTTCTGTAAAATGGATGATGAAGCAACCAGCCTCGCCTAAAAATACCGAGGTTGTAATACAGCATCCTGTTGTTCCATCTACTGATACAACGGTTCTGAAAATAATTCCTTTACAAAAACAGGAAGATGAAGTCGCAGTAGTAAAAGAGAATAAAAAAGAACAGGCGGATAAGAATCGTTACGCAATAATGAACTCCCTTGAAGCAGCTTATACAGAAGTTGTGAAGTTGCAGGAAAGCAGCATTCGTAATACAGCAATAGTTGCAGAGGATCCTGTTTACTTTAAAGGATTTAAAACAGAATTACAGGAGGCTGATGCGGAAGAAGTCAGGATCCGCAAAACGATCAGTGAAAAAGGAATAGATGATGTATTGCTTGAACAACTGATCGATGTATATCAACGCAAATTAAACGTGCTGAAAATTCTCCGGACAGAAATAAACAAGATGAATGAACGGGCAAGTTATGATTCCTCTACCAATTACCACATGGACATTTAAATGATTTTTATGCAAAGAAGAATTTATAAAATAGTAGTTCCGGCAATGTTGTGTATGTTTTGTTTTTCAGCACAGGCACAAACTTCAAAAATTCATCCGGCAAAAACGGATACAGCCGGAAAGGCTGACTGTGACTGGCTGAAACAGGATTCAATACATAGAAAAATAGCCTTTAAACGTAAGGATAGTTTATTCAGGTACGAGAAAATAAGGCTGGATACTATGCATGTAAAACTATTCAAATCAAATAAAATGATGGATAGCCTTCATGCATTTAAAAAGATGGACAGTATGCATGTGAAGTTATTCAAATCAAATAAAATGATGGATAGCCTTCATGCATTTAAAAAGATGGACAGTATGCATGTGAAGTTATTCAGATCAAATAAAATGATGGATAGCGTTCATGCATTTAAAAAGATGGACAGTATGCATGTGAAACTATTCAGATCAAATAAAATGATGGACAGCCTGCATGCATTTAAAAGAATGGATACACTTCATTCCATGTTTAAATTAAAGCAAATGAATATTTTTCTTAAGAAGGTAAAGTCTGATCTCAATAAACCCCGGCGTGACTCAATGGGTGAAGGAAGGACAAGAGAGATCACCATGCAGCTTTCCTGTGATAAAGACGCGCTGATTACTATCAATGATCTTTCCCGGAAGATCAATATTAAAACTTCACCGGATAACGCGGTACGCATTACTGCAATGATATATGAAGATGCAGGCCGGCAAACAGCGGACGCTTTACTGTTTGATAAAATGGGTGTAATGCTGAACGGCAGTCATGAAAAAATCACCATTGAAAAAAGCAATACAGTAAAAACTAAGCCGGCGGCCAATTCTTTTTTTTATATCCCGGCTTCAGGAACTGATAAGGATGGAGCTGTTGCAGTGAAAGGCCCTCTTACGATTTCTATCCCCCTGAATGCCAAACTGGTTATGGAAAGTTCGTCGGATATTAATATTAAAAATGACCTGGCTTCATTGAAAGTGCTGATCTCACACGCTGCTCTAATCATGGGTAGTGCTGATGAAGCAGTGATCACGGCAAAGGATGGATCAGTCAGGGCAGCCTTTATCAACAATGCAGATATTGATCTTGCCAACTGCAGATTTGTTTGTGGCAATATCACTAAACTTAAGATCAATTCAAAATATTCAACCGTGCAATTTATCAATTCTGCAAGTATGTCTTTGAAAAGTGAAAGCGATCAGTACCGGATAGAAGAAGTAGGTGAACTTTCAGGGAATAAAACATTCGGTAATATTTCTGTTTCCAACCTGAAAAAATCTTTTGTACTCACCGGATCGAGTGCCGATATAAAAATAAAAAATATTGATACGAAGGCCGAGCTGGTCAGGATCGATAATAAATATGCTGAAATAAAATTACTGGCCAGCAATCTTAAAAATTATTCGGTTGATTATACCGGAAACGGCAGCAGGTTCAATGATTTTTTTTCAAAAGTAGAACTGCCTGACGGCCCTCAACCTAAATATGGCATGCCTGTTTTGCCTGCATTTAAAACAGCTGTTGGAAATGTAGCAGGCGATCATACAAAATTCCAGATCAATTGCAGTGAATGTATTGTAGGATTTAACTGATGAAGGATAAACTTAAAATGCCGGCGTACATTTTCGTAAGCAATCCTGCGATGATTATCAGAATAATTTTTGTCTGCCGATGCAACATTGAAAAAAGCGCATTGTCACTGTATATAATAAATTGCCGAAACGCTTTGAGTGGGTCACAGTGTTGATTTACAAAACATATATTAAGTATAGAAGTTTAGTTACAGTCATATAAAGTACAGCCATGAAATTTTTTTTATTGATTGCAGCATTTGTCTGCAGCATGCACAGTTATGTTTTTTCCCAGGGCACTGTTACCGGAAAACTATTTGATTCTATTTCAAAGAAACCAATGGGACTTGCTACTGTTACGGTTTTCAAAGCAGCAGATACTGTAATGGTAACGTACCGTTTAAGCAATCCCGGAGGAGAATTTAAAGTGCCGGGTCTTCCATATAATGTTAATCTCCGTGTACTTGTTTCCTTTTCGGGCTATGCAGTTTTCCGGAAAGAATTTATTATTCATGCCGGTGAACCAACAGTCGATCTTGGTACAATTAATATGAAAACATCTTCAGTGTCGCTTGATGAAGTGTTGGTCATTGCAGAACGGCCTCCGGTGAGCATGCGTAAGGATACGATTGAATTCAATGCTGCTGCTTTTAAAACATTGCCCAATGCATTGGTGGAAGATCTTTTAAAAAAGTTGCCTGGTGTACAGGTGGATGCAGATGGAAATATCATGGTCAATGGTAAACCGGTTAACAGGATACTCGTTGATGGAAAAACTTTTTTTGGCGATGATCCGAAAATGGCAACGCGGAATCTTCCTGCTAACGTGATCGATAAAGTGCAGGTGATGGATGACAAAGAAGAAATGCTGCGCAATGGGGATGACAATCTTGCCAATGTTGGGAAGGTGGTGAACATCACGTTGAAAAAAGGCGTGAAGAAAGGAATGTTCGGAAAAATATATGCAGGTGCTGGTACACAAAATGTTTTTGAAACCGGCGCGATTGCAAATATTTACAGAGATACATTACAGGTAAGTGTTTTGGGCTATGTAAATAATTTGAACCGTCCAGGATTTAGTCTCTCGGATTTATTGCAGGCCGGTGGGTTGCAACGTAACCGAAACACCAGTTCCAGCAACAGTACCAATATCTGGAATAATCCCGGCGGAAGCGGGATTTCTCTAAACGGAGTTAATTACGGCGGTGCTCAAAACTATGGCGGTGTTGCCAGCAGCAAAGGAATTGGTTTTAATATCAATCATGCACCGAGCAGTAAAAAATCATTGTTCCTGCAATACTTTCATGGCAATATCAATATTGACCGACACAACATAAATGACCTCAAACAGTTTAATGCCGACACAGTTATTGATAACAATACTGATCTCACCGGCGGCGTTGTAACCAATGCAGACAATATCGGCATCGGCGCAAGATTGAAACCTGATTCGGTTACTAATATTTTAATTACTGCTAATTATACCATTGGCAGACAGGATGAAGACAGGTTCAGTGATGTGCAGACCTTAAACAATCAATACGGACCATTGAGCGATGGTAATATTGTGCAAAAAAATCTTTCCAATACATATTACTACAAACATAGTATCAATATTACGAGGCTTTCCAAAACAAAGAAAGGCAGGAGATTCAATTTCAGTCATAACCTTGATATCAACAATAAATTCAATGATTACAGTACTGCTTCAGCAATCCGCTTTTTATATCCAACAATTTATGATAGTACTTCGGCTCAGTTAAGAAATGAAAGACTGCCATCAACTGATGCAAATGTTGCTTTTAATTACAGTGAGCCGTTAAATAAGCAATTTACTTTCAGAATCGGCGGTAGATATGAATACAGTTTGTTGTACAATACTGTACAGACATTCAATAAAAATAACCTTACGCAAAAATATGATTCGCTCAATAATGCACTCAGCAGCAGATTACACAGGCTCAGCAACAGAGCAATGGTTACACCGGCTTTGGAAATAAAGGTCAACAAAGTTTCCATCACGCCTTCGGTAAAGGCACTTTATCAATATGCAGATAATAATCTTGAATCATTAGGAAATCCTGTTATACAGAAACAAACAAGCCTGTTACCTGCTTTGCAGATCGTTTACAAACAATTGAATTTTGGTTATAACAAAGATCTGGTATTGCCGGGCTTCCGGTATCTGCTTCCTGTGACCAATAACAGCAATCCTTATTTTATTGTGAAAGGAAACAGCAGTCTTGTTCCGGTAGAATCGCATAATTTTTATGCAAACATGTATTTCAATGATCCCAAGAAAAATCTGAATGTTGGCGGCTACATCAATTATGCGATCACTAAAAAAGATGTGATCCAAAGTATCGCGGTGGATGATAAAGGTGTACAGACTTCAACGCCGGTGAATGCAGATGGCGGAAGAAATTTTTCTACCAATTATAATATCAATAAACAATACCGCAAAAATCCAAAATTTGTATTTTCCTGGAATACAGGAGCCTATTATTCTTACGATCACAGCCGTTTGTTATACAACAACGAAAAAAGCTGGCAGAGCACTTATACTTTTAATCAATGGGCAGGCTTCAATATCAGCCTGAATGATAAATTTGAATTCAACAGCAATTACAGCATCAGTTATAATTTTACGAATTACAGCAGTACTGTTTTTAAAAAACTGGAAGTGCTGAACCATTACTGGTTTGGTGAAATTGTATGGCGTTTTCCGAAGCATTTTGTTTGGGAGGCGCAGTGCAGGTATAATTTCAACAGTTCTTTGCCTGATGATAAAGACGCTTTGATGTTAAATGCGGCCGTTAATTTTACCTTCTTAAAAGATGATCGTGGGGTGTTCAGGATCAGCAGTTTTGATCTGCTTGAGCAAAGCCGCAATATTAATGTTTACGCGAGTAAAAACACACAAACTACCAACAAAACAAATATTCTTCCCCGCTATCTGTTAGGCACTTTTACTTACAATTTCAGACCAACGGGTGCTGTGAAGAAAAAGATCGGGGGTGAAAGATTGCTCCTGTTCTAAAGAAAAATTTTTCTCATTTTCATGTTTTGGCAATAAGGGCGTATTTCCATACGCTCTTTCTTTTACCACTTCTCTTCGGTATCGTTAGTATGCGGTGGCCTTTTAAATTGCTGCCGCGATTTTATTTTTTGTAATTGCCGTTCAATAATGAGTTTTGCAATTGTTCTGCCTGCATCTTCATCTGCATTCAGTTTTAAAAGCTCTTTGAGTTTATTTTCAAAAACATCTACGCGGTATAAAATAAAAACAAGTTTTTCAAAATCGCGTTTGATCAGTTCATTGATATATGCAGCCAGTCTTTCTTCTAATTGTTGGAAAGAAATAGCAGCCGGCAATTCTACCGACATGATTGTCGAAATGTCCCGAATGATCTCTGTATTGTTGTCTGACATGGCTAAGTAAATTTTTCCAATGCTCCCAATCCGAATAAAGCAAAATCATATTTAACGGGGTCTTGTCGATCGAGTTTACGAAGTTCACCGGTTAATTCCAATGCTGCAATCCAATCAGTTGGCTTGCGGTGCAGCAATCCAAAACGTTTTGCAACCCTTGCCACATGTACATCCAGCGGGCAGATCAATTGTGCAGGACTGATCTTTTTCCAGATGCCGAAATCAACACCGTTATTATCTTTACGCACCATCCATCTCAAAAACATATTCAGTCGTTTGCAGGAAGAATTTTTTTCAGGAGATGCAATATGTTTCTTTGTCCTTGCAGGAATATCCGGCAAAGAAAAAAAATGATTGTAAAAACCGATGAGCCCGTTTTCTATGGTAGGATCATTTTTGACCATGCATTTTGTAAAAGCTGTTTCCAGCGAATCGAATTGTGAATAATGAAAATGAAAAAACTCAATAAAATATAAAAGATCCGTACTGTTGAAAGTGCGGTGTTTAAATGGGAATAACTTTTTTAATTTTTCGGGAGAAGCATTCATGCAAAAATCATATGGTGCATTATCCATCAGCATCAGCAACTCTTTACTTTTATTGATGATGGTAGTGCGGTTTCCCCAGGCAAAGATGGAAGCAAAGAAGCCGGCAATCTCAATGTCCTGCTTTTTTGTAAAGAGGTGTGGAATGCAAACGGGATCGTCTTTAATGAAAGATGGTTGATTGTATTCAGCAACCTTGTTATTTAGAAAATCGTTTAAAGAGTTAGTCACGCTGCAATTTTTACTCAACACTTAGCACTCAACACTCAAAACAAATTTAGCCTATCGCCTGTTTCAGATCTTCCACCAGATCATCAGCATCTTCGATACCAACACTTAACCGGATAAGTCCGTCTGATAAACCATTTTTTATTCTTTCTTCACGCGGTATAGAAGCATGTGTCATCGAGGCAGGATGATTGATCAGGCTTTCAACGCCGCCAAGACTTTCAGCCAATGCAAATAATTTAGTAGAAGAAAGCACTTTGTTGGCAGCTTCGATGCTGTCATCTTTCAAAGTAAAACTCATCATACCACCAAAAGCACGCATCTGCAATTTGGCAACTGCATAACCGGGATGATCCGGAAAGCCGCACCAGTAAACCTTATCAACGTTTGGATGTTTACGAAGAAACTGCGCCACAACATAACCATTTTCACAATGCTGCTTCATACGCACGTGTAAAGTTTTAATTCCCCTCAATACTAAAAAGCAATCCATCGGACCAGGGACAGCGCCACAGCTTTTTTGTATAAAATATAATTGGTCGCGAAGATCTTTATCATTCATCATCAACGAACCCTGTATCACATCGCTGTGCCCTCCTAAATATTTTGTAGCCGAGTGCATGACGATATCAGCCCCGAGGTCAAGTGGATTCTGTAAATAAGGCGAAGCAAAAGTATTATCCACGCACAACCATGCTCCTGCTTTTTTTGCTACTTTGGCCACGGCATGAATGTCGGTAATATTCATCAAAGGATTGGTGGGCGTTTCGATCCAGATCAGTTTTGTTTTTGCCGTAACCACTGCACTTACATTTTCAATATTGGTAGTATCAACATAAATAAATTTTATGCCGTACTTTTCAAACACTTTGGTGAAGAGCCTGTAAGTGCCGCCATACATATCGTTGGCACAAATAACTTCGTCGCCGGGATTCAGTAATTTAATAACTGCATCGGTTGCAGCAACACCGCTGCTGAATGCCAGTCCATATTTTCCGTTCTCTATAATAGCAAGTGCGTCTTCCAAAGCTTTGCGGGTAGGATTCTGGCTGCGGGCATATTCATAACCTTTATTTTTTCCCGGAGCTTCCTGCACATAAGTAGATGTCTGATAGATCGGTGTCATGATCGCGCCTGTACTTGGATCCGGTTCTGCACCGGCATGAATTATTTTTGTGGCAAGTTTCATTTGTGTGATTTGAAAAGCAAAGATACGTTTTAGGTGATACGTTTTACGTGAAGCACATTTAATACAGCACTCTGTTGTTTTACGTATCACGTATAACGTACAACGTTAAAGTATTTGAGCTGCAGATAAATAACGCCAGTCAAAATTATCTGCATGGTGTGCAGTCATTGGCTGAATTTTTTTATTCAAAACTGAACTTTTCAAAATGCCTTTGTTTACCAGTTTTTTCCTGGCTTCATGTATAAAATCTGTGAACAATGAATCCTGCATCCAGTTTTCCTGGGGAGGTTCGTAACCAATCTTATCTGTTCGCCAGACAATTTCTGCGGGTAGTTTTTTATCCATTGTCTGTCTCAATATCCATTTTGTCCAGCCATCATGAATTTTGAAAGTAGAGGGAAGTGAAAAAATAAATTTCACCAGCTCATGATCAAGGAATGGAAGCCGTACTTCTCTTCCATGCGCCATACTGTTTCTATCGGCAAAGCGTAAGAGCTCTTCCAGTCCTGATTCCATTACATTAAAATGCAGGATATCGTTGAGTTTGGTAACAATAGGTTTATGAATACCTTCCCATGCTTTACCCCGGAATGCAAAAAGAAATTCGCGGCTGATATCGGGCTGGCTGATGGTTTTACGGTATTCATTTTTTTCCAGTTGAATAGCAGCGTGTGATGGAAGGAAAGCAGCAAAAACATTATTAATGCCCCAGCGGAAAGGAATTTTATTTTTCAGCAAAGCATTTCTTTCTTTTCGTGCGGCACCGAGTTTATGGCGGCTGAGTACTTCCTGCAGATACCAATGAACATATCTTGTATAACCCGCCAGTGTTTCATCTGCACCCTGCCCGTCCAGCAAAACTTTTACATCATGCGTAGCAGCGAGTTCAAAAACTTTGTACTGTGCGTAAATACTGGAAGAAGGAAAGGGTTCTTCCTGGTGATAAGCCAGTTTTTCAAAATCGTTGATAAGACCTGCGGCGGTTGGTTGTACCTGGAAATTTTTCAGGTTGAACTTCCCGGCTATTTTACGGATATATTTAGATTCATCTTTTTCAAATCCGGGAAACACTGCAGAAAAAGAGGACGGTCTGTTATTGAACTTTGATAAAGTTGCAATAATAGAGGAACTATCGAGGCCCCCGCTCAGACTTGTGCCTACGGTTACATCAGCCCTTAATCTTCTTTTTACAGACAGGCTGAGCATTTCTGTAAATTTTTCAATGGCATCGGATGCAGAAATATTGATGCTGGTTTCTTTGTTGAGTTTCCAGTATGAGTGAATGAAAGGTTTCATACTATCCTTAC